>NZ_JAAGLN010000110.1 GCF_010548145.1 Streptomyces sp. SID10853 | reverse complement strand
CGGTGTCAGCGGGCCGGGGCAGTCGGCGAGTCGGGACGGTGTCAGCGGCCCCGGCGGTCGGCGAGTCGGGACGGTGATCGGGCCGGGCCGGTCGGCAGGCCCGGGGGTCGGCGAGTCAGCGGGCCGGGGCGTCGTCCGCCGTACCGGTCTCCGCTCCACCCGTGACCAGGTCGACCCAGGCGCGGGCCAGCACACGGTGGCCGAACGGCGTGGGGTGCACACCGTCCCCGGCGATATGAGCGGCGCCGCCCGCGCTCCTGGCGGCCGCGTTGAGCAGTCCGTCGGCCGCCAGGAGCGCGGCGTCGAACTCCTCGGCGAGCCTGCGCACCACATGGATCCGGGGGTCCAGGTCCTCCCGCCAGGCCCACTGCTCGGCGTGCACCGGGACCAGGAAGGGTTCGATGAGGAGGAGCCGGGCTCCGCTGGTCTCCCTGATCCGCGTCAGGATGTGGCGGTAGTCGTCCTCGTACGCCTCGGCGGTCGTGACGCGGCCCTCGTCGTACCGGCGCCAGGTGTCATTGACCCCGACCAGGACGGACAGCAGATCGGGGGCGAGCGCGACACCGTCCTCGTGCCAGCGGGCGCGCAGGTCGGCGACGCGGTCTCCGCCGATGCCACGGTTGATGAAGGTGAAATCGCTGTCGGGGTGGGCCGACCGCAGCAGTTCGGCGCTCATTCCGGCGTAGCCGTGGCCGAGTTCGTCCGTGGGATGTACCACGCGGTCCGCGTCGGTGATGCTGTCGCCCTGGAAGAGGACGGTCGCGCGGCTGGGCAGCTGAAAAGGCACAGGGACTCCGTGTGAAAGCGGCGGATACAGGCGGATACAGAGGACCGGCCCCGGGCGGAACGGGGTCCACAGAAACGTACTACCGCAGCCGCCCGCCGATCGAGCCCTGCCACAGAAATCAGGGAGTAATTCGCCCTGCCCGAAGGCCGGAAGAGAATCAAGAAGGGGGAGGGAGAACAAGAACAGGAGAGCGCCGTAGAAGAATTCCCGAACGCACCGAGCGCGGTGCGGAATGGCAGGCTTCGCGGGATCCGGAAGGCTCCCTCATGGGCCTGCTCATACGCTCAGGCGCTGATCACCTGTCTCAGAAGACGAACGGCCCGGGCGACTGCGCGGTCGTGGCGTTGCAGCTGACCGCCACGCCGAAGATGGTCATCGACAGCGCGGTGCCGCCGGTGTACGAGTCGAGGCTGTCGCCCGCGGCGACCGTCCCGGTCAGCGGGCCGATGGTGACGGACGACCCGGCCGGGAGGTCCGGGTTCTTCGTGCCGGAGAACACGGTGGTGCCGCTGCCGTTCTTCGCGAGGGTGAGGGTCGCGGCCATGGAGTCCTGGTCGACGTGGACGGGGGTGGTCACCGCGGAGGTCAGCGTGATCGTCGCCGCCGTACCGCTCTGGGTGGCGGTCAGCGTGGCCGAACCGCCGCCCCAGACACCGCAGTCGTAGGTCGCTGTCGCCGTCTGCGGCGTCACCGCGGACGCCGACGAGGTGAAGCCGAGGCCCACCACCGCCGCCGCTCCCACAGCGACCGCCGCGCGCAGGGCGGCTCTGCTGCTTCTGCTTCCGTGCCTCATAAGTCCTTCTTCCTTCCGATTGGTTGGCCTTTCAGGTGGACCGATACCCGCCCCTTTTCGCCTCCGGGTGATCGCCCATTTCCCGCAGCTGCCGCGATCATTCACCGAAGGGAATTGCGTTCATCTGACGGGCCGTCGGATGCCGTTGTTCATTGATGCGCGAGCGGCAAGTGATTACAAGAGACACGGCCTTGATTCTTAACGGCCCCTGCCACTCCGTGGAACCAGAACAAGCCACAATTCCGCCGGCACCGGCGATCACCTTCCCGACCGGACGGCCCGGAGCGGTCGCGGGCGGTCGGGGGGCGGTCCGGAGAGCGGTCGGGGGAGATCAGAGCCGGTCCGGAGCAGCTCTGGCCTCCCCCGGGAGCGCCGTCCGGGAGCGCCGTCCGGTGGCGGATCCCGGCCGCTGCCGCCCATTCCCCCAGGTCCAGGCATCACCGCAGGTCAAAGCAGGTGGCGTAACAAGGGCGAAATATTCTGGACGTAGCTTGGGCGACCGGTGGTGAGTGACACCACCGGCCCGGCCACGGCATACGGGAGAACGGGAGCGGCGTCCATGGAACACACGACGGACACCTCGGCGGCCTCTTCCGAGCCCTCCCCCGCCCGGCGCGCCGACCGGGCCCGCAATGTCGCCGAGGTGCTGCGCCAGCAGGCCGCCGCAGGCCTGTACCCCACGGGTTTCCTGCCCGATGAGCGCCTGCTGTCGAAGGACTTCGCCGTCTCCCGCAACACGGTCCGCCAGGCCCTGCTGATCCTGCGGGACGAGGGCCTTGTCGAGCGCCGGCGAGGTGTGGGAACGGTCCTGCTCAACCGCAAGCACTCCCATCCGCTGGAACGGCTGGCCGGGCTGGCCGAGACGCTGAAGTCGCACGGCACGGTCGACAACGAGGTCAGGGCCCGCGGAACGGTCGTCCCGCCGGCGCAGGTCGCGCGCCGTCTGTCCGTGCCGGACGGCGAACCGGTGGTCCGGCTCGAACGTCTGCGACGGCTGGACGGGAGGCCGCTGTCCCTGGACCTCACCTATCTGCCGGCCGACATCGGGCTGCCGCTGCTCGACCTCGACCTGGAGAACCAGGACGTGTTCGCGCTGATCGAGCAGTCCTGCGGGCAGCGGCTGGGCGCCGCCGAGGTGACGGTCCAGGCCGTGAACGCGGATCCGCACACCGCCCGGATCCTGGCAGCGCCCGTGGGGACCGCCCTGTTCGCGGTGGAGCGCCTCAGCAGGCTCGCGGACGGGCGGCCGGTGGACCTGGAGTTCCTCTCCGTACGCGGCGACCGGCTCACGCTCCAGGCCGATCTGCACCGCACCGGAACAGCCACCGGCTGACCCGCACCGCGCCTCGCCCGCCCTCCGTACCAGCCGCCGGGACGCTGCTCCGGCTGTCCTTTTCACCTGTCCGCTCTCACCTGTCCGCTCTCACCTGTCCGCCGCGATGTCGGGTGTCCGCCGCGATGTCGGCTGCCCGCTCCGCTTCCCCTGTCAGCCCGCTCTCAGCTGTCCGCTCCGCCGCGGGTGCTTGCCGCGCCCGCCGACCAGGAGGGTCCTTTGCCCCGTCGCCCGGCCGTTCCAGAGCCTGTCCGGCCCCAGCCCCGTCCCCCTGCGGCCCGTACGCCCGGCCGTCGCACGGCCGGACCGCGCGCCACCGTCGTCGTCATGTGCCTGTGCGTCACCCTGGTGGTGGGCATGGTCTCTGCGGTCAATCTGGCGATTCCCTCCCTGTCGGCCGGCTCGCTGCACCCGTCCGCGGCTGCCGTTCTCTGGGTGGTCGACGGCTATGTGGCGGTCTTCGCCTGTCTGGTCGTGCCCGCGGGTGCGGTCGCCGACCGGATGGGCCGCAAGGGGGTGCTCCTCACCGGCCTGGCCCTGTTCACCCTCGGCTGTGTCCTGGCCGCGGCGGCACCCGATGTGGGCGTACTGATCGCAGGGCGGATGCTCAGCGGTGTGGGGGCCGCCGCCGTCCTGCCCACCACCCTGGCCCTCATGGTCACCGGCGCTCCCGACGGCCGTCGGTCGCATCTCATCGCCCTGTGGGCAGCCATGACCGGGCTGGCCGCAGTGCTCGGAAACGTCGGCGGCGGTGCGGCGATCCAGAGCGGATCCTGGCGGTCGCTGTTCCTGTACGCCGCCCCGCTGGCCGTCGTGGCCCTGCTGCTGGCCGCGCTCGTCGCTCCCGCGCCGCCCCGGCTCACCCGTCCGGTCGGCCCGGTCAGTGCTCTGCTGCTGACCCTCGGTTTCCTGGCCCTGCTGTTCGCCATCGTCTCCGGGCCCGAACAGGGCTGGGGCAGCGCTCAGGTCCTGGGCGCCTTCGCCGCCGCGGTCCTCCTGCTGACCCTGTGGACCGTCCATGAGCTGCACGAGGAGCACCCGCTCCTCGATCCGCGGCTGCTGGCGGGCCCGGCCGTGCGGGCCGGCGCCGTGGGCATGGTGTCCGTCTTCCTCGGGATGTTCGGCCTGTTCTATCTGAACGGTCAGTACCTCCAGTACGTGAAGGGCTACTCCGCCCTCGGCGCCGGGGTCCGCCTGCTGCCCATGGCCGCCGCCCTGCTGCTGGCCCCCCGGTGCGCGACGGCGCTCCGGCACCTGCTGCGGGGCCGCACAGTCATCAGCCTCGGGCTGCTCGTCCTGGCGGGCGGCCTGTGCACCGTCTCGCAGGTCGGCCCCGACACCCCCTATCCGGTGTACGCGCTGGGGGCGGGGCTGACCGCGGCCGGGTGCGGGCTGGCGACGCCACTGCTCTCCGAGACGCTGATGTCGGCCCTGCCGCCGGACCGGGCAGGGCTCGGCTCGGGGCTGCAGAGCCTGACCCGCGAGCTGGGCAGCGCGCTCGGAGTGGCCCTCACCGGCACCCTGATCACCGCGGGTTTCACCGCCAGACTGCCTGCCGTACTGCGGGGCCCCGGCGCACCCACCACCGTGGCCGCCGCCGAGAGCAGGACCGGCCCCGAGCTGCACCGGGCCGTGATCACCGCCTTCACCGACTCGCTCAGCACCAGCATGCTGGTGCTGGCCGGGCTGGTCCTCGCCGCGGGCGCTCTCGTCCTCATCTGGCTGCCGGTGGAGTCGCACGGACGGACCTGAGACCCGGGCGATGAGTTCCGGTGCGCGCGAGAGTCTGAACAGACGCAGAAGCGGATACGACGACGACCGCAGGAGAACCTCATGCCCCGGATCACCCCGAATCTCTGGTTCGACACCGAGAGCGAGGAGGCAGCCGAGTTCTATGTGTCGGTGTTCCCCCGCTCGGAGATCAGGAACATCACGTACTACACACCGGCCGGACCCCAGCCCGCGGGCACGGTGCTGACCGTCGACTTCGTCCTGGACGGCCAGGAGTACATCGCGATCAACGGCGGCCCCCAGTTCACCTTCAACGAGGCCATCTCGCTGATGGTCGACTGCGCCGACCAGGACGAGATCGACTACTACTGGGCCAAGCTGAGCGAGGGCGGCCAGGAAGGCCCGTGCGGCTGGCTCAAGGACAAGTACGGCGTGTCCTGGCAGGTCGTGCCCGGCGGGATGCAGGACATCCTCAACGACCCGGATCCGTCCCGCGGCGAGCGGGCGATGAAGGCCGTGTTCGGTATGAAGAAGCTCGACCTGGCCGCGATCCGCGCCGCCGCCGACGGGGCCTAGAGGCTTCCCGGCGGCACCGCGTCACGCCGCTGCGCCGATCTGAAGCGCTGCTGGTAGGTCCGCGGAGACACCCCGAGACGCGAGACGAACGCCCTCCGCAAGGTCTCCGCACTGCGGTATCCGGCCCGCCCCGCCGCCTCGCCCACCGTGTGGCCGGCGTCCAGCGCGCGTTTCGCGGTGTCGAAGCGCACCGACTCGACGTAGCGCGCGGGCGTGGTGCCGAGTTCCTCGCGGAAGAGCCTGGTCAGATGGCGCGGGCTCAGGGCCGCCCGCGCCGCGAGTTCCGCGATGGAGTGTCCGGCGGCCGGATCGGCCAGCACCGCGTCGAAGACCGCACGCAGCGCCGACGTCTGCGGCCGGGGCCCCTGGAGTGCCGGTGAGAACTGCGACTGGTCACCGGGCCGTTGCAGGAACACGACCAGCGACCGGGCCACCTGCCGCGCCATGTCCTCCCCGTGGTCGTCCTCCAGCAGCGCCAGTGCCAGATCGATCCCGGCCGTGACACCGGCCGAGCTGAACGTCGTGCCGTCCCTCACGAAGATGGCATCGGGTTCGACATCGATCGCGGGATAGGCGCTGCGGAGCAGCTCGGTGTGGCGCCAGTGCGTGGTGGCGCGGTGTCCGTCCAACAGGCCGGCCTCGGCCAGGATGAAGGCTCCCGTACAGATCGAGCAGACCCGGCCGGAACGGGCGGCCAGCGCGGCGACCGCGTCACGCAGCGGGTGGCTGATCGGGTACGTCGGAAGCGCGTCCCCGCCCATGACCAGCAGGGTGTCGTAGCCCAGGCCGCTCCGGGCGGCGTCGGCGTCCACGGGGATCCGCATCCCCGTGGACGAGATCACTTCGGCGCCGCCCACCGCGCACAGCTCCAGCGCGTAGTCGGCTCCCAGCTGGTTCGCTTCGCTGAAGACCTCGCTGGGCCCGGCGACGTCGAGGAGTTTCACCCCGTCGAAGACGACGACCCCCACCCGGTGCGGGCGGTGGCTCCCGACGATGGTCATGGGGGCTCCTCGGAGGGATGTGCGTCCGGATTCGTGCGGAGTGTGGCCGGTCACGGGGAGCGCGGCACCCCGGGCCGACCCCACGCTATAGGTACCGAGGCAACCGGCCGAGACCGATGGAGACCACCATGACCGAGACGATCGCGGGAATCGCCGTTCCCGGCACCGCACTGGCCCGCGAGGCCACCGAGCTGGTCCGGGAGGCCGCCGGGCCGCTGCTCTTCGACCACTCACGGCGGGTGTTCCTCTTCGGCTCCCTCAAGGGGATGCGGCGCGGGCTCTCCCTCGATCCGGAACTGCTCTATGTGGGGGCGATGTTCCACGATCTGGGGCTGACCGAGCGCTACCGCCGTACCGACCAGCGATTCGAGGTCGACGGGGCCGATCTCGCCCGGGACTTCCTGCTGGAGCACGGCCGGAGCGAGGCGGAGGCCCGCGCGGTGTGGCTGTCCATCGCCCTGCACACCACCCCGGGGATCCCCGAGCATCTCGAACCGGAGATCGCGCTGGTCACCGCGGGGGTGGAGACGGATGTGCTCGGTCTCGGCCTGGACGAGATCACCGCCGGGCAGATCGCGGCGGTCACCGGTGCCCACCACAGGCCCGACTTCAAGCAGCGCATCCTGCGGGCCTTCACGGACGGGATGAAGGACCGCCCCGACACCACGTTCGGCACCATGAACGACGATGTGCTCGCCCACTTCGTACCGGGCTTCACCCGGGAGGACTTCGTGGACATCATCCTGAACTCCGCCTGGCCCGAGTAGTGCCCGGCCCGCCGTCCCGGAGTCCGGCATGGCCTGAACCCGCCCGTAATCTGGCCATCATGAGCGGTGAGAGAGACCTGCGGAAACTGCTGAACGGGATGCGTCCGGAACTCAACGCGGGGTGCTACGTCTTCGCGACGGTCCCGCCGTCGGCGCCGGTTCCTCCGGGTGTGGCCCCCGTGGTCACGGTCCTTGAACGGGAGGGCCGCACGCTGGTCGTTCCGCGGGAGGAGGCCGACGCGGCCGGGCTGGCGTACGACTACACGGCGGCGTGGATCACTCTGCGCGTCCACTCGGCGCTGGCGGCCGTGGGGCTGACCGCCGCGGTGGCGCGGGAGCTCGCCGGGCACGGGCTGAGCTGCAATGTGGTGGCCGGTTTCCACCACGACCATCTCTTCGTGCCGCTGGAGCGGGCCGACGAAGCGGTCGCGCTGCTCACGGAGCTGGCCGGGCGCTCCGCCTGACACACCGCCTGACGCACCGCCCCAGGCGGCTCCTGCCTGACGCACCGCCGCAGCCGCTCCCCTGCGTGACGCGCCCGCAGCCGGTCTCCCCCGCCCGGCGCAGACCGCGCCGGGCGGGGGCAGCTGGTCTCAGACGCCCGGCGGACGCCGGTAGGAGCGGCCGGGGCCGCGCGCCATCGAGTAGCCGGCGACGCCTGCGAGCGCGCCCAGGACTCCGCCGCCCACGGTCCAGATCCAGCGGTCGGACCACCAGCCGGACGACCAGCCGTCCTCCGGTTCGGCGGCGGTACCGGCGGGCGCCGCGGAGTCGGAGGTGTCCGAGCCGGACGAGGTGTCCGAGCCGGAAGCCGATGGGTCGGTGGACGGAGTGTCCGAGGGGTCCGGCGCTGTGACCGCGGTCAGCGGGGATGCCAGCTTGCCGTCCACAGCGTGGGCTCCGCCGCTGTCGGACGCTGTGGCCACCACATCGGCCTGCACCGGTAGCCCCAGGTCCTCCTGTGGAAGGTCGAGGACCGTCAGCCTGATGTAGTAACTGCCCGGCAGCGGGTCGTTGGCCCAGGGCTCCGCCCAGGACCTGACCGCACGCAGATGGCAGGTCAGGGTGACGGACGCGGCATCCGCTGCCGCCTCCCGGGTCTGGCTTCCGTAACGGCACGACTGCCGCCTGCGCAGCCCGTCGTAGACGTCGAGCTGCCAGGTCGATGCGCCGTGCCGTGCCGAGGCTTCCGGCAGCTTCACCGTGGCGTCGACCGTGGCCGACTGGCCAGCGTCGGCGGGAAAGACCCAGTACAGATAGTCGCCCGTCGAGGCGCTCGCGGTGGCGTGCTGGTCCTGCTTGATGGCGGTCGCCGTACGGAAGTCGGTGCCGGCCTGGGACGGAGCGCCGCTGCCGTCCGCCGACGAGGACGCGGACGGGGATGGCGTCAGGGTGTCGGCCCCGGCGGCACCGGCCCCGCCGAGGAGAGCCAGGCCGGCCAGGACGGTGAGCGGGAGTACCCGGTTGATGCGCATCAGTTGGTCCTCCCGGCGAAGCGCAGGCGTGAAATCCAGCCCCACAGCACGCCCGAGACCAGGCCGGTGAGTACGAGGACTCCGAGCAGCCACCAGCCGCGGCCGAGTCCGAAGGCGGCCACATCGGCGGCGTCGTCGGGCGCGTCCACCACGGCGATGTTCAGTTCGACGGGCAGACCGGGTGTGGTCTTGACCGAGGACGGCGCCGAGAAGGAGTTGCTGACCTGGAGGCAGACGGTCTCCGCCGCGGTCTGTGCGTCGTCCGAGTCGACGGACGGCTTCGGATAGCGCAGGCCGGTGGAGATGGCATCGGTGCGCCCGGTGCCCGACTCCTGCCCGCGTACGATCTCCCGCCCGTGGACGGTCAGCGCCCGCAGCAGCACGCCGTAGTCGTTGTTGACGGCACGGTCGGCGGCGACACTGACGGAGGCGCGCAGTTCCTGGCCGGGGCGGACGTCCACCCGGTACCAGCGGTGCTCGGCGAACTTCTCCCGGTCGCTGTAGAGACCGGCCTTGAGCTGCGGGGCGTTCGTGCAGCTGTCCGTACCCTCGGTGGCCACGGGTGTGGTGACCGGGTCGGCGGCGCGGTCCACCAACTGCGTGACGCGCCCGGAGAGTTCGTTGGTGTGACGTACGGAGGTGTAGGTGCCGCCAGTGGCCTCGGCGATGCAGGTGAGCTGCTTGCGGGTCTTGGCGTCGGGCACCAGGCCCAGTGTGTCGATGACGAGGTGGATGCCCTGGGCCGCGATGTCGCGCGCCACGACGCACGGGTCGAGCGGCGCGCAGGTGTCCTCCCCGTCGCTGATGAGGACGATACGGCGGGTGGCTTCGCCGCCCTTGAGGTCGCGGGCCGCCGCCTGGAGGGCGGGGCCGATGGGGGTCCATCCGGTGGGCGCGAGCGTGGCCACCGCGGTCTTGGCCTCGGTACGGTCGAGCTGTCCGACCGGGTAGAGCTGACGGGTGTCCTTGCACCCGGTCCTGCGGTCGTCACCTGGGTAGTTGGCACCCAGCGTGCGTATGCCCAGCTGCACCTGCTCGGGCACACCGTCGAGTACTTCGTTGAACGCCTGCTTGGCCGCTGTCATCCGCGAGCCGCCGTCGATGTCCCGCGTCCGCATCGAGCCACTGACGTCGAGCACCAACTCGACCTTGGGCGATGGCTTGTCGGATGGTTCATCGGCCGCGGAGGCGCCGGTGGGGAAGGTTCCGACGACCAGGGCAGCCAGGAGGGTGCACACCCCGGCCGCCAGCCGTTTTCTCATGATCATCACCGGATCGTACGGAGCCCGCCCCCATATCTCCAAAACGGTTCCCGGGGCGGGGAGTTCGGGCCGCCCGGGCCGGGCGGGACCTGGTCCGGACGAGGCCCCAGGACACCGGTACGGGGCGGTTACGCCAGGACGAGCACGGCGGCCGTGGCCGCGCCGAGTGCGGCGCCCGCGAGCGTCTGTGCGACGGAGTGGTAGGCAAGCGCGACCCGGGACCAGCAGACGGCGGCCACCAGCGCGTATCCGGCGATCCACCACGGCGCGTGGACGGCGGCCAGCATCGCGACGACCGCCGACGCCACGGCCGCGTCCACACTGATCTTCCATACGGTGTTGACCGCCAGCAGGACGACGGTCATGGCCCAGAGGGCGAGCATGGCCAGCAGCACACCCCGGGGCGCACCGCCCGCGGTCATCAGGGCCGCGCCCGTCCCGACCGATCCGAGGATGACGAGGAAGATCGGAGCCCGCTGCCTGCGGTCGACGACATGCCGGTCGCCCCACGTGCCGCGCCGGCGCTCCCACTCGATGAACGCCGCCGGTACCAGCCCCGCGCACACGGCGCCGAGCAGACCCCAGAGGATTCCTGTCCAGTCCCCCGCCGCCGCGACGCCGATACCGGTCATCCCCGCCAGCAGGACGTTGCGTGGCTGGAGTACGTCGGTCACGGCACGGGCCACGGCCTCGCCGCTCGTACGGTCCCTCACGGCGTCGGTGCCGGTACCGGCGTCGGTCTCCATGGACCCGCACGATACCGGCGAACCGGGCAGCGGCCGCTCCCGGCTGCGGCGGCGGGCTCAGCCTGGCCGGTGTGCGATGACGCCGAACATGGTGACCGACATGTGCAGGGCGCCGCGCTCGGCGGCTTCGGTGAGGTCCGCGTACAGCTGGTCGCGCTGCTGCTCCGAGATCAGTTCCCGCCGTACCGCCGTCTCACCGAGCATCCGGATGAGGGGCCAGCTGACCTTCCGGTGGTCCTGGATGAGCGCCTGGGAGCCGAGGTCGTCGATCTCCAGCCCCACGGCGGCCAGTTGGCCGGTCAGCCTGCGCCCGGCGCGCGGGTTGGCCGCCGTCGTCAGGGCGCCGCCGGTGAGGGCCGCCACCACCTCCGGGTCACCGGGGTGCAGAATCGTGGTGGCCCAGTCGGTGTCGATGAGGGCGACGCGCCCACCCGGCCGCAGTACTCGCGCGATCTCCGCCGCCGCCCGTTCGGGTTCGGTCAGGTGCTGGAAGACCCGCTCGCACCAGACGACATCGGTACCGGCGTCCCGCAGCGGGAGCGCGCAGGCATCACCGGGTACGAAGCGGGCGCCGCTCCGCGCTTCAGCCGCGCGGTGCGCGGCGACCGCCCGCAGCCCCGGGTTCGGTTCCACTCCGGTCGCCGAGCCGCCGTCGCCCACCGACGCCGCGAGTACCTGGGTCTCCGAGCCGGTCCCGGCCCCGATGTCGAGCGCGTGCTCGCCGGGGCGTACGCCCAGCGCCCGGTGCGCCCATTCCCGCAGCCGGCGCACACCGGCGCTCGCCGCCTGTACGTCCAGTGCGCCGACCAGCCGGTCGGTGGCCGCGGGTGTGATGTTCTCCGAGTGGAACGCCGATGTCGGCCGTGAATCCCCCATACCGCCACTCTAGGACGTACCGGCCGGGCGGCGCCGTACCCGGGCCGAAACACCCCCCGCGGGCACCTGTCCCGGGGCTTCAGCAGGCGGACTCTCCGCAGGCCCGCGAAGATGGGCTGTGCCAGGCAGCGGTCAGGACGCGATTCACACGTGGCGTCACCCGTCTCACGGGGCAGGCGGGGAGGGGACGACCGTGCAGACCTGAGAAGGGACGAACACCGTGGGACGACCCAGGATTCTCGTAGTGGGCGCAGGCTTCGCCGGAGTGGGGTGCGTACGCCGTCTGGAGCGGCAGCTCGCCCCGGGAGAGGCGGAGATCGCACTGGTGGCGCCGTTCTCCTACCAGCTCTATCTGCCGTTGCTGCCCCAGGTCGCTTCCGGCGTCCTCACCCCGCAGTCGGTCGCCGTTTCGCTGCGCCGAAGCCAGAAGCACCGCACCCGGATCATTCCCGGCGGGGCCATCGGGGTGGACACCAAGGCGAAGGTCTGCGTGATCCGCAAGATCACCGGCGAGATCGTCAACGAGCGCTACGACCAGATCGTGCTGTCCCCGGGCAGCATCACCCGTACGTTCGACATCCCGGGGCTCGTCGACAACGCCCGCGGGATGAAGACGCTCGCCGAGGCCGCGTACATCCGCGACCATGTGATCGCCCAGCTGGACCTGGCGGACGCCAGCCACGACGAGGCGGAGCGGGCGTCCCGGCTCCAGTTCGTGGTGGTCGGCGGCGGCTACGCGGGCACCGAGACGGCCGCCTGCCTGCAACGCCTCACGACGAACGCCGTGAAGCACTACCCGCACATCGATCCGAAGCTGGTCAAGTGGCATCTGATCGACATCGCCCCGAAGCTGATGCCCGAGCTGGGCGACAAGCTCGGGAACAGCGCGCTGAAGATCCTCCGCGAGCGCGGCATCGAGGTCTCTCTCGGGGTGTCGATCGCCGAGGCAGGCGCGGACAAGGTGACGTTCACGGACGGCCGGGTACTCCCGTGCCGCACGCTGATCTGGACGGCGGGTGTCGCGGCGAGTCCGCTGATCGGCACGCTGGGCGCCGAGACGGTACGCGGACGCCTGGCGGTGACGCCCGAGATGAATGTGCCGGGGCTCGACGGGGTCTACGCCCTCGGCGACGCCGCCGCCGTACCGGACCTCGCCAAGGGGGACGGCGCGGTCTGCCCGCCCACCGCACAGCACTCGATGCGCCAGGGGCGCAGGCTCGCGGACAACATCGTCGCGTCGCTGCGCCACCAGCCGCTCCAGCCTTATGTGCACAAGGACCTGGGGCTCGTGGTCGACCTGGGCGGCAGGGACGCCGTCTCGAAGCCGCTCGGCATCGAGCTGCGCGGCCTGTCGGCGCAGGCGGTGGCCCGCGGTTACCACTGGTCGGCGCTGCGTACCAATGTCGCCAAGACCCGGGTGATGACCAACTGGCTGATCAACGCCGTCGCCGGGGACGACTTCGTACGCACCGGTTTCCAGTCGCAGAAGCCCGCCACCCTGCGGGACTTCGAGTACACCGACGCCTATCTCACCCCGGAGCAGGTGCGCGAGCACACCGCATCGATGACGGCCCGCGGCTGACGGGCCCCGCGCCGCCGGCCGCCGTGTCCCCTGCTATGCGTCGTGCTCCGAGTCGTGCCTGGCACGGCTCGGCTGTACGCGTTTGGGCTCACCCGGCATCTTCGGGTACTCGGGCGGATAGGGGAGGTCGCCGAGGCCGCGGTCCCGCTCGTCCCGGTCGGCCAGCTCCAGCAGGGCGTCGAGGGAGAAACGGCGGTCGTCCATGTCCGCGTGCACGTCGCCCAGGTCGGCGTAGCGTTCCCGCATCGAGGCGATGTCGAAGTCGGCGGGGTGCGCGCTGTCGACCTCGTCCCAGCGCAGCGGCGCCGAGACCTGGGCGCGGGGATGGGGGCGGACCGAGTAGGCGGAGGCGATGGTGCGGTCGCGGGCCGTCTGGTTGAAGTCGACGAAGATGCGCTCGCCCCGCTCCTCCTTCCACCAGGCCGTGGTCACCCGGTCCGGCATCCGGCGCTCCAGCTCGCGGCCGCACGCGATGACGGCCCGCCGTACCTCGGTGAAGGTCCACCGGGGCTCGATGGGCACGAAGAGATGGAGGCCGCGGCCGCCGGACGTCTTGGGCCAGCCGTGCAGACCGCCGAAGTCGTCGAGTACGGAGCGCATCTCGTGGGCCGCGCGCACGGAGTCGGCGAAGTCGGTGCCCGGCTGGGGGTCGAGGTCGATCCGCAGCTCGTCCGGGTGGTCCGGGTCCTGGCGGCGCACCGGCCAGGGATGGAAGGTGAAGGTGGCGAACTGCGCGGCCCAGAGCACCGCGGCCGGCTCGGTGGGGCACATCTCGTCCGCGGTACGGCCGCTGGGAAAGGTGATGGTGCCGGTGGGGATCCAGTCCGGGAGGTTCTTCGGCGCGCGCTTCTGGTAGAAGGACTCGCCGTCCAGCCCGTCCGGGTAGCGCTGGAGTGTGGTGGGGCGGTCGCGCAGGGCCCGGGTGATGCCCGCGCCGACCTCGATGTAGTACTGGGCGAGGTCGAGCTTCGTGAAGCCCCGTTCCGGGAAGTAGATCTTGTCGGGACTGGAGAGCCGTACCGTGCGCTCCCCTGCTTCGAGCTCCACTGCTGCACCCATGCGCGTCACGGTAAGCGCAGGGTGCCCACTTCGCATATCGGGCGGATCACGGCGTGCGGCCGCAGAATCCGAGTATGGATCTGCCTGTTCTTCCGCCCGTCAGGCCCATGCTCGCCAAGTCCGTGAAGAAGATCCCGCCCGGTATGCAGTACGAGGGCAAGTGGGACGGATTCCGGGCGATCGTCTTCCGGGACGGCCCGGAGGTCGAGCTGACCAGCCGTACGGGCAAGTCGCTCACCAGGTACTTTCCGGAGCTGGCGGAGGCGCTGCTGGGGAACCTCCCCGAGCGGTGCGTCCTGGACGGCGAGATCGTCATCACCCGCGACGGCCGGCTGGACTTCGACGCGCTCACCGAACGGATCCATCCCGCGGCGTCCCGGGTGAAGCTGCTCGCCGAACGGACCCCCGCGTCGTTCATCGCGTTCGACCTGCTGGCCGTGGGCGACGAGTCGCTGATGGCCACCGAGCAGTCCGTCAGGCGCGAGCGGCTGACCTCGGCACTGGCCGCGGCGGGGCCGCCGGTGCACCTCGCGCCTGCCACGACCGACGCGGCGGTGGCCGACGACTGGTTCCACACGTTCGAGGGCGCGGGTCTCGACGGTGTGGTGGCGAAGCCGCTCGGCCTGCCGTATCTGCCCAACGAGCGCGCGATGTACAAGATCAAGCACGAGCGCACGGCGGATGTCGTCGTGGCGGGCTACCGCCTCCACCGGTCGGGCCCGGTCGTCGGGTCACTGCTCCTCGGCCTGTACGACAGCGGGGGCGTACTCCAGCACGTGGGGGTGTGTGCGGCGTTCGCCATGAAGCGCCGGGCGGAACTCGTCACCGAGCTGGAACCTCTGCGTATGGAGTCGGCCGACGGCCATCCGTGGGCTGCGTGGGCGCAGGAGACGGCGCACGAGACAGCACGGCTGCCGGGAGCGCCCAGTCGCTGGAGCGGCAAGAAGGATCTGTCGTGGATTCCGCTGCGGCCCGAGCGGGTGCTGGAGGTGGCGTACGACCACATGGAGAACGGCGTGCGGTTCCGGCACACCACCCAGTGGCGGCGGTGGCGCCCGGACCGGTCCCCGCTGAGCTGCACGTACGCCCAGCTCGACGAACCGGCCGGCCCCGGTCTCCCGGACATCCTCAACGCCTGAACGCCTGCGGCGCCGCCCACGTGTGCGATGCCCGTCGCAGGTAATTGCAGGCGCCGCTTACTTGCAGGCGCGTTATGGTTGTCCGCGCGGAGGCACAGGCACCCGGGTCGACGACCGTCCAGGTGGCTCCCGCCCGAGGAGGTACCGATGACCGCGACGGACCCGGCGATGACCGCCCTGAGCCAGAGCTGGTGTGCCCTCTCGCTGCTGCACGGAAGGATCGAGGCACATATCGAGCGCGCCCTCCAGGCCGGCCACGGGCTGAGCGTGCGCGAGTACTCGCTGCTCGACGTCCTGAACCGCCAGCACGACGGCGAGGGCGGCCATCTGCAGATGAAGCAGGTCGCCGACGCGGTGGTGCTCAGCCACTCCGCGACCACCCGGCTCGTCACCAGGCTGGAGGACCGGGGTCTGCTCTCCAGGTATCTCTGCCCCACCGACCGGCGCGGTATCTACACCGATGTCACGGCGGCCGGCGCGCTGCTTCTGACACAGGCACGCCCCACGAATGAAGCGGCTCTGCGTACCGCTCTCGACCGGGCGGCGGCCGATCCGGAGCTGGCCCCGCTCGTCAGGGCGGTCGAGGCTCTGGAGGCGGTGGAGGCCGTAAATTAATTTTCCGCCAGGAAGGAATAACTCCACGATGTGTTGATTTTCCGCGACGCGGACGCCCACCGGGAAAATCTGCCACGCATCGCGGTGCTCAGCGTGCTACTGTCGTTACCAGTTGCAGTTGTGGTTCCCAAAGACTTCAAGTGCTCTCACTGGCTTTCTGTGCCGGTGGGCGCACTTTTGTATTTCCGGTTCATTCCGGACGTGGTAATCATCGCGGCGACGTGGGGTTCGCACAGTGCGGGCCTCCGGGCATTTTGCCCCGAAGGAGAGTTTCACATGGCATCTGGCACCGTTAAGTGGTTCAACGCGGAAAAGGGCTTCGGCTTCATCGAGCAGGAGGGTGGCGGCGCTGACGTCTTCGCCCACTACTCGAACATCGCCGCCCAGGGCTTCCGCGAGCTCCAGGAAGGCCAGAAGGTGACCTTCGACGTCACGCAGGGCCAGAAGGGCCCGCAGGCCGAGAACATCGTTCCCGCCTGACGCATGACACGCAGCTGGGGCCCGCACCTTGGGGTGCGGGCCCCAGCTCGTTGCTTTTTCGGGCTTCGCCCGGTTCCCTGTTACGGTTCCGGAGAGGCCCCGTAACCAGGTGCGCACCGCAGCCCCGCTGGGCAGGGTGCGCGGCCCGTCGCTTCCGCAGGACGGACGAGGGCCCACCTGAACCCTTGTACGCCGGTTGACCAGCCGCCTCTGTTCGGCAGTTTCCGGCCGTTTCGAACTCACCGCCCCGGCTTTTCTCCGATCAGCCCGGCCTTGATTTCGTTCTTCACTTCGGCTCGTTCTTGCGATTCTTCGGCCCATGCATGCTGCCGAGAATTCCTCGATACGTGCCACATCGAGGAAGGATCCGTATGGACCGCACAGCACGTACGAACGACCGTTACTCGCGTACCCGCACCGGTGGTGGCGCCGGTTCCGGCAGGGGCGGCTTCCGCTCCCAGGCGCCGAGCCGCTCGGGCGGCTCGGGACGCTCCGGCGGCCCCAACCGCTCCGGTGGCCGCGGCCGCAAGCCCGCACAGCAGGGCGAATTCGCACTGCCCGTCACGATCACCCCGGCACTGCCCCCGGCGGCCTCGTTCGCCGATATGGAGCTGCCGCCCGAGCTGCTGAAGATGCTCACCAGTCTGGGCATGAACGAGCCGTTCCCGATCCAGTCCGCCACGCTGCCGAACTCGCTGGCCGGCCGGGACGTCCTGGGACGCGGCCGCACCGGATCGGGCAAGACGCTCGCCTTCGGTCTCGGCATGCTCGTGCGTACCGCAGGTCAGCGCGCCCAGCCGCGCCAGCCACTGGCCCTGGTCCTCGTGCCCACCCGCGAGCTGGCCCAGCAGGTCACCGACGCGCTCACCCCGTACGCCAGGTCGCTGCGGCTGCGGCTGGCCACCGTGGTCGGCGGCATGTCGATCGGCAGGCAGGCGAGTGCGCTGCGGGGCGGCGCCGAGATCGTCGTCGCGACGCCCGGCCGGCTCAAGGACCTCATCGAGCGCGGCGACTGCCGGCTCGACCAGGTCAGCATCACGGTGCTGGACGAGGCCGACCAGATGGCCGACATGGGCTTCATGCCGCAGGTCACCGAACTCCTCGACCAGGTGCGCCCGGACGGGCAGCGCATGCTGTTCTCGGCCACCCTGGACCGCAATGTCGACCTGCTGGTCCGCCGCTATCTGCACGACCCGGTCGTCCACTCCGTCGACCCCTCCGCGGGCGCGGTGACCACGATGGAACACCACCTGCTGCACATCCACGGGTCCGACAAGTACGCGACGACCACCGAGATCGCCGCGCGGGACGGCCGGGTCCTGATGTTCCTGGACACCAAGCACGCCGTGGACCAGCTGACCAAGCACCTGCTGAACAGCGGTGTACGGGCCGCAGCGCTGCACGGCGGGAAGTCCCAGCCGCAGCGCACCCGGACCCTGGCGCAGTTCAAGACCGGCCATGTCACCGTGCTGGTGGCGACCAATGTCGCGGCCCGCGGTATCCATGTCGACAACCTCGACCTGGTGGTCAACGTCGACCCGCCCAGCGACCACAAGGACTACCTGCACCGCGGTGGCCGTACGGCAAGGGCCGGCGAGTCCGGCAGCGTCGTCACCCTGGTGCTGCCCAACCAACGGCGTGAGATGAGCCGGCTGATGGCCGACGCCGGTATCACCCCGCAGGTCGCCCAGGTGCGGTCGGGGGAGGCCGAGCTGAGCCGTATCACCGGTGCCCAGGCGCCCTCGGGTGTCCCGGTCACTGTCTCCTCTCCGGTCTCGGAGCGCACCAAGGGCAGCCCCTCGTCGGCCCGTGGCCGGCGCAGCCGCCCCGCCCAGGCCCGCCGCACCGCCGGCGCCCCCCGTGGCCGGTCCGGCAATCCGCCGCAGCAGTCGTCCTCGTACAAGAACGTCGCCTGACGGACGCCCCGTACGGGGTGTCCCGCCGATCGCCGCTCCGCACTCCGCGGGGCGGCGATCGTGCTTTCCCCGTACGGATGCCCCGTACGAAGCGGTACCGGGCAGTCGGGCGGCAGTCGGTGTGTCGTGCCAACCGGTCCCGTCTTGACTTCCGTTCGCCGGGCTCCCTACGGTCGCGGCCGGCACCGGCCCCTATCGAAGAGCAGGAATCCCATGGCCTCGCAACCTCCTCCCGCCGACGGCGGCGCTCGCACGGCGGGACACGACGCGTTCCACCCCGACTTCACAGCCGGTGACGCCGCGAGGGGCCCCGGGCCGCTGCGCTCCAGGCTGCACCACGTGCGCGCCGGGTCCCTCGACGACGGGACCGCGCAGAGCGGCGGTATGCGGCGGTTCGCCGCGATCAGCGGGAAGAGTGTGGGTTCGGAGCGCATCTGGATGGGCGAGACGCATGTCGCCCCGGACACGGCGTCGTCCAACCACCATCACGGAGCGTCGGAGACGGCCATTCATGTCGTCAAGGGGCACCCTGAGTTCGTCTTTCTCGACGATGCCGGCGGGACTCCCGAAGAGGTGCGCATCCGGACCGCGCCGGGTGACTACATCTTCGTACCGCCGTATGTGCCGCACCGGGAGGAGAATCCGAGCCCCGACGAGACCGCTGTCGTCGTCATCGCCCGGAGCACCCAGGAAGCCGTGGTGGTGAACCTTCCCGAGCTGTACGTGCTGGGTGAACCGCCCGCCTGACCGCGGTCCTTCGTCCCGGTGGGGCGGGACACCTGTGGTGTGTCCCGCCCCACCGGACCGTTCCGTGTGCGCCGCCGGTCAGCAGCTGAGGTTGGATCCCGGAGTGGTGCCCAGGATCTGGACGAAGCTCTGGTAGCTGTCGATGCGGCTCTGCACCTGCGCCGGGTTACCGCCGTCGCATTCGATGCTGCCGTTGATGCTGCGGATGGTCTGGCCGAAGCCGGCGCCGTTGACCATGGCGTTGTGCGGGGTCATCGTGCCGGGGCCGGTCTGGGTGTTCCAGTACCAGAGGCCGGTCTTCCAGGCCACGGCCGAATCGGTCTCCACCAGGCTCGGGTTGTTCAGCAGGTCGATGCCCAGCGCGTCGCCCGCCGCCTTGTAGTTGAAGTTCCAGCTGAGCTGGATCGGTCCCCTGCCGTAGTAGGAAGCCTGGCCTGCGGGGCACCCGTAGGGCTGTGACGTGTCGCAGTAGTGGGGGTAGTTGGAGGTGTCCTGCTCGACGACGTAGACGAGACCGCCGGTCTCATGGCTGACGTTCGCGAGGAACGCGGCGGCCTCCTGGCGCTTGACCGTGTCGCTTCCGGTGTTCGCGAAGGCCGGGTAGGCGCTCAGCGCCGCAGTCAGCCCGCTGTAGGTGTAGAAGGAATTGCGGTTCGGGAACATCTGGTTGAACTGCGCCTCGCTGACGACGAAGTCGGAGTCGACGGGCGGCGTGGTGGTGCCGTCGCCGCAGGCACCCTGGTCGGACCAGACGTCTGCGGAGCCGGGGGTCTCGTTCTGGGTCCACCACTGCGCCGACCAGTTGTGTCCGTTGTACGAGGCGACCAGTCCGCCCGTATAGACGGAAGAGGAATTCCAGGCCGCGGCGCACGTCGCGGCCGAGGCCGGCGTCATCGGCAGGAAGACAGCGAATCCGATGGCCGCCACCAGGGCGGTGAGCAGAGCCGTGAGGCGTCGTGACACGTGATCACTCCTTCGCGCGGCCATCGCGACAACGATGTCCGCTTGTGGGGGTGAGGGCACTCAAGCCTGATTGGTCTGGACCTGTCAAGAGTGCGGCCGCATACTGGTGCACAGACCAGGGCGCAGACCGGTGCACAGACCTAGCCGCGGACCGGTGTACGGACCGGGTACGGGCGGGTGTGCCGTGGCGGCGACGGACGTCAGCAGGCGAGGCCGTAGGGTCGGAGCTGTTGTTCCAGCACGGTATGGAGGGTCTGTTGCACGCTGTAGCCACGCCCCTGTTCGACCCCGGAGCGGGCCAGGGGGCACGTCAGTTCGCCGAACTCGGCCTGGCCCTTCTGCTGTCGACCCTCATCGGCGCCGAACGGGCCACCCGGCAGAAGAGCGCCGGGCTGCGCACGCACACTCTGGTCGGCGTGGGCAGCGCGCTGTTCATGGAGGTGTCGCAGCACGGGTTCAACGCGGTCCTCGCGCTGCACAACGTCTCCTTCGACCCGTCACGGGTCGCCGCGCAGGTCGTCTCCGGTATCGGATTCATCGGCGGCGGGCTCATCTTCGTACGCCGGGACGCCGTACGCGGGCTGACCACAGCGGCCACCGTCTGGCTCACCTGTGCCATCGGCATGGCGTGCGGCGGCGGACTGCCGCTCCTGGCGATCGGCGCGACCATGGTCCACTTCCTGGTGGTCCACGGATACTCCTGGGTGACGCGGCGCATCCCGTCGATCGCGACCACGGAGCAGACCCGGCTGCACCTCGCGTACACGATCGGCACCAGTGTGCTGACCAGGATCCTGGAGCGGGCAACGAGCAAGGGGTTCCAGGTCGTTCAGGTGCGGGTGGACCGCGCGGACGACAAGGCGCCGGAGGACACGGAGCTCAGACATGACGAGGCGGGGACGGCCTTCGTCCATATGGACATCGAGGGGACGGGCAGCGTCCATCAGCTGGTCGCGGAACTCTCCGAGTTCGAGGGCGTGCTGAGTGTCTCGTCCATCAAGGGTGAACTCGCCGACTGATCCACATCGCAGGCCGCCGTGGGCGGCTGCTCTCCTGCCGGGCGCGCACAGCGGCCCCGGGCGGTGAGGTCCGGCTCCGCGGATCTCACCGCCCGGGGCCGGGGCCGCCGTGAGCAGCGAGCGAGATGGGTGGGGCTAGAGGTGGGGTAGAGGTGGGGCGCGGGTCAGGACCTGGGCGGGTCGTTCTGGTCGCCGTTCGCCCCGAACCGGTTCTTGAGCTGGTCCTGTCCGGTGTCGACCTGGCTCTTGTACTTGCCGCCGGTCTTCTTGTCGACGGCGTCTCCTGCCTTGTCGACCCCCTTCCCGACCTGGCTTTCGTGGCCCTTCATCATCTGCTTCAGCTTGTCCATCATGGACATGAGTCGTCCTCCTCGCAGCGGTTCCCCCTCCACTCCAGGGTGTGCGCAGTTGGCCGGGTCCGCATCCCGGCCGGGTGCCGGGCGCCGGATCCCCGGCTCCACGGCCGCTTCACGGGGTACGGAGTCCGGGGGCGCGCGCGGGCTTTCGCGGGCCCCGGCGGACCCAGCCGACCATGAGGACCGCGCTGACCGCGGCGAACGCACACCAGGTGGAGACGTACTCCAGCTTCCAGAGCAGAAAGCAGATCAGTGCCCCCGCACCGACGAGCGCACCGAGGAGCCTCAGCAGGGGGTCCGTTGTGAGCAGCAGGGCTCCGACCGTGGCCAGCAGATATCCGGCGATGACGAGCCCGGGAAGCGGCAGGTGGACCACGTATCCGACGGTGTGGCCGCGGACTTCGGCGGTGACCGGACGGACGGCGATACAGACCGCGAGGACAGCGGCCGTGGCGATCCCCGCCACGAGAGGCAGCAGCAGGCGGCGGGGTGCCGGGCTCGGCGCGGCGAGCAGTACGCCACAGGGCACCCAGAGGGCCAGCAGGGGCATGGCGACGACGGCCCATGCCGTGGTGGCCGGGCCGGCGCCGCCCCCGGAGTGCCAGACGGCCGCCTCGATCAGCTGATGCGTACCGAGGAGCAACGGCAGTGCGGCCAGCGGCAGATCCCGCGCCCGGCGCACCTGTGCCAGGCCGACCACGCCGATCGCCGCGATGCCGGAGCCCGCCACCAGGTCGGCCGTCGCACTCCAGCACATGGCGCCTCCTGGCACAGGACCTTCGGAATGGGTGGCGGGCCGGTGCCCTGCTGTCCGGGGCGGCCTCTCATGGCTGCGCTTCGCGGGGTCCGGCCGACAGGGCGAGCGCCAGGGCTCCCGCGGCGCACACCGGTGGCGGGAGCGCCGCCCAGGCCGGTGCCCAGGTCCGGAGCGCGGCGG
>NZ_JAAGLN010000010.1 GCF_010548145.1 Streptomyces sp. SID10853 | reverse complement strand
CGCCGCAGGGCGCTGTCGGGGCGACCCCCGGTTCGGTCAGTGTGCCGGTGCCGGTGCCGGTGCCGGTGCCGGTGCCGGTGGCGGTCGGCGCGCGGGTCGCGTGCGGCGCATACGTCCGGGGCGGAGCGGAGGCGTGAGCGGGCACGCGGAGGTGCGCTGCATGCTGATGCGCGGCGGCACCTCCAAGGGTGCCTACTTCCTGGCCGGTGATCTGCCGCAGGACCCGGCCGTACGCGACGAACTGCTGCTCCGTGTCATGGGCAGTCCCGACCCGCGCCAGATCGACGGGATCGGCGGGGCACACCCGCTCACCAGCAAGGTCGCGGTCGTCTCCGCCTCCGCCGATCCGGACGCCGACATCGACTATCTGTTCCTCCAGGTGGGCGTCGGCGGCGCCGAGGTGTCGGGCGGTCAGAACTGCGGGAACCTCCTCGCCGGAGCCGGTCCGTTCGCCGTGGAGCGCGGTCTGGTCGTGGCGGGGGAGGAGCACACCTCGGTCCGTATCCGCATGGTCAACAGCGGAGACCGCGCCACGGCGACCTTCCCGACGCCCGGCCGCCGGGTCTCCTACGAGGGCCGGACCGAGATCTCCGGGGTCCCGGGGTCCGCCGCGGCCGTGAGGATCGAATTCCCGCCTGGCGCCCACCCGTTACTGCCTACCGGCCGGGCCCGTGACACGGTCGCCGGAACCCCCGTCACCTGCGTCGACAACGGTATGCCGACCGTGCTGATCGCCGCGTCCTCGCTCGGGCTCACCGGCGATGAGGAACCCGCCGAGCTGGAGGCGGACACGGTGCTCGCCGCGCGTCTGCGGGAGTTCCGGCTGGCGACCGGTCCGCTGATGGGGCTGGGCGACGTCACGAGCGCCACTGTGCCCAAGCTCAGCCTGCTGGCCCCACCGCGCGCGGGCGGCGCGGTCAGCACACGGACCTTCATCCCGGTGCGCTGCCACACCGCCATCGGCGTGCTCGGCGCGGCGAGCGTGGCCGCCGGGCTGCGTGTCCCCGGTGCAGTGGGCGACGGCATCGCACGGCTTCCCGCACAGGGAGAGCTGGTACGTATCGAACACCCCACCGGGTTCCTCGACGTCCGGACGGACATCGGGACGGGCGACGGGCCCGGCCCCGTACCGGTTGTCCGGCGCACGGTCGTCGTCCGCACGGCCCGGAAGCTCTTCGACGGCACTGTCTTCCCCCGCCCTACCGCCGGCCCCGAAGCCGCGCCCCACCTGTAAGGAGCCGCACATGACCCCGCCGCTGGGCGACATAGCCCACCTCGGCCACGTCGAACTGCTCACGCCGGATCTCGACAGCAGCGTCCGGTTTTTCACCGAGTATCTCGGCCTGACCGAGAACGGCCGCTCCGGGGACTCCGTACACCTGCGGACCTGGGACGACTACGAGCACCACAGCCTGACTCTCACCCCGCACACCACTTCCGGTATCCGCCGCACCGCCCTGCGCACGTCGAGTGAGGAAGCGCTGCACCGCAGGGTGAAGGAGATCGAGGCGAGCGGGCGGCCGGGCCGCTGGACGGAGGACGAGCCGGGCATCGGCAGGCTGTACGTCACCACCGACCCCGACGGACACGAGATCGCCCTGTACTGGGAGAGCGAGTGGTACGAGGCCCCGCCCGGGCTGAGGCCCGGTCTGAAGAACCAGCCGCAGGCCAAGCCGGGCCACGGAGTCGGTGTACGCCGGCTGGACCACGTCAACTTCCTCGCCGCCGCCGTCGAGCCCAACGGCGACTTCGTCCGCGATCTGCTCGGCGCGCGCCCCACCGAGCAGATCCGGCTCGACGACAGCCGGATCGCCGCCCAGTGGCTGACGTTCAGCAGCAAGTCGTACGACATCGTCTACACGGAGGACTGGTCGGGCACCCAAGGCCGCCTGCATCACATCGCCTTCGCCACGGACACCCGCGAGGACGTTCTGCGTGCCGCTGATCTCGCCCTGGACACCGGTGTCTTCATCGAGACGGGCCCCCACAAGCACGCCATCCAGCAGACGTTCTTCCTCTACGTCTACGAGCCTGGCGGTAACCGTGTCGAGCTCTGCAACCCGCTCACCCGCCTGGTCCTGGCCCCCGACTGGCCGTTGATCACATGGACCGAGGAGGAGCGCAAGAAGGGCCAGGCCTGGGGCCTGAAGACCATCGAGTCCTTCCACACCCACGGCACGCCGCCGCTCGACAGCTGACAGGACCATGCCTCGCAGAGGCGGGCGGCACACCTCTCCGTGCCGCCCGCCTTATTGTTTCCTTGGATTGTTAACAAAAGCGTTGACGATTGATGTGCGGCTCCCTACCGTCTAGCCCCATCCCGCTCCACACCCCTCATTCCGCGCATCCCGCCGAGAGGAAACGACGATGTCTCCCTCCCCCGCCCCACGCCCGCGCGGCGGGGGAACGGCCGCGCTGGTCGTCGCCCTGTGCTGGGCGGTCGTCCTCTTCGACGGCCTCGACATGTTCGTGTACGGCTCCGTGATGCCCAACATGCTGGCGGGGAAGGCGCTGGGCCTCACCCCGGACAAGGGCGGCGACATCGGCAGCTACGCCACCTTCGGGATGCTGATCGGCGCGCTTTCCGCCGGTACGGTCACCGACTGGATCGGGCGCAAGAAGGTGATCCTCACCTGTACCGCGGTCTTCTCGCTGGCCTCGGCCCTGTGCGCGGTCTCCACCGGCCTCGGGGCATTCGGGCTGGGCCGCTTCATCGCGGGCCTGGGACTGGGCGGCCTGCTGCCCACCACGATCACGATGGTCGCGGAGTACGCACCGCGCGGCCGCACCGCTCTGATCGTCGGCACGCTGATGACCGCCCACCAGGCCGGCGGCATCCTGTCCGGCTTCGTCGGTATCTGGACGGCACAGCCCGGCGGCTGGCGCGTCGCCTACTGGATCTGCGTGATACCGCTCCTGATCGGAGTGCCGCTGATCGCGAAGTTCCTGCCCGAGTCGCTCACCTTCCTGCTGGCCAAAGGGCGTACCGACGAAGCCCGCGCACTCGCGGCCCGATACGACGTCGGCCTCCCGGCCCTCAAGCCGGTCCGCCCGGCCACCGCGAGCCGCTGGGACGCCGTCGTCGCCCTCTTCCGGGGCAAGCTGTGGCGCACCACGCTGTTGTTCTGGCTGACGTCGTTCTTCGGTCTCCTTCTCGTGTACGGCGTCAGCAGCTGGCTGCCCACGATGATGCGTGGCGCGGGCTACGACCTCGGCTCCTCGCTCTCGTTCGTCGTCGTCATCAATCTCGGCGGCATCGTGGGCATGCTGGTCGCGGGCCGTTTCTCCGACCGCTTCGGCGCGCCGCTCGTCGCCACCATCTGGTTCGCGCTGACCGCCGTGGGGATCGCGCTGCTCGACATCCGCATGCCGCTGGTGTTCACGTACGCCGATGTCTTCCTGACCGGCCTGTTCCTCTTCAGCGCTCAGGCCATGGTCTACGCGGCCGTCGCGGCACGCTCGGCCGACGGTCACCGCGCCACGGCGGTCGGCTGGGTCTCGGGCATCGGCCGCTTCGGCGCGGTGTTCGGCCCGTGGCTCGGCGGGCAGCTGGTCGCTGCCCACAACGAGACGTGGGGCTTCGGGGCGTTCGCGATCGCGGGCGTGCTGGCCACGGTCTTCATCAGCCTGACCGGTCTGCGCACCGCGCCTGCGACCCCGGCGAACGGCACCGTCCTCCCTCACTCGACCACCGCCTGACCCACCCTCTCCCGACACAGCGAGGAGCTCAACCGTGAAGCGCAGGACCGTACTAGGAGCAGCGGCCGCGGCGGCTGCCGTGCCGACGACAGCGGCCTTCGGAGCCGGTATGGCGAAGGCCGCCACGCGCTCCGCCGCACACGGGCTGGTCTTCGACGAGGCCACGTATACCACCGTGACGGAGACGATCACCACGGACACGGGCGACAAGGAGGTGACCTACCACTTCTACGGCCCGCTCACCTATGTCACCCGTCCTTCCGACGCGACCCACCAGTCCCTGGTCATCAGCGTGCCCGTGACGATCGACGGCAGAGCGGTGGACGCGACGCGAGCCCCGGTCGTGCTGGCCAACGGGATCGGGGGCTACTTCCCGTCGTCGGTCGCGAGCGCGACGGGCGTCGGCCAGTCCACGATGGAGATGGGCGGCGGCGCACCCGGTGGCCCGGGCGACGGCGGCGCTCCGGGCGGCCCCGGTGGTGGTGGTGCTCCGGGTGGCGGCGCGATGGTCAGCATCCCGAAGCTGGCCCTGGCGGCCGGTTACGTCGTGGCGGAGCCCGGGGCGCGGGGCCGGACCCTCACCGACGCCGGCGGTACGTACTACGGCACGGCGCCCGCCGCCATCGTCGACCTGAAGGCGGCTGTCCGCTACCTGCGCGCCAACAAGGGCCGGGTGCCCGGTGACACGGACCGAATCGTGTCGACCGGTACGAGCGCGGGCGGCGCCCTCTCCTCGCTGCTCGGCGCCTCGGGTGACAGTCACCTCTACACGCCGTACCTCAAGGAGGCGGGTGCGGCGGACGCGAGCGACGCGGTGTTCGCAACCGGCGCCTGGTGCCCGATCACCGACCTGGAGCACGCCGACATGGCATACGAGTGGTGCTGGAGCGACAACGTCACGCAGGCCACCGGCGCACAGGTGGACCGGACGGTGTCCAGGGACCTGACGAAGGCATTCGCCGACTACCAGACCTCCCTGCGGCTGCGGACGAACCGCGGCGTTCTGAGGGCGTCGGACCTGGACGACCACATCCTCCGCACCTACCTGCGACCGGCGGCCACACGCTACCTGGCAGCTCTGACGGACACGGCTCGTACGGCGTATCTCGCGGCCAACCCCTTCATCACCTGGTCGGCCGGCCAGGCCACCTTCTCCTGGCGGGACTTCACCGCCCACGTGGGCCCGCGCAAGAAGGGCGCCCCGGCGTTCGACGCCTTCGATCTTTCGGCGGGAGAGAACAACGAGTACGGGACGGGCACCACGGCCGCCCGCCACTTCACGACCTACAGTCTCCGCGAGGACACCGGCAGTTCCAGCTCACGCCTTGACGGCGACATCCCCGGGAAGCTCGCCCTGATGAATCCGATGCACCACATCGCCGTCCGGAACCCGTCCCGTTCGAAGCACTGGTGGCTCCGCGTCGGCACCGGCGACACGGACTCCTCACCGGTGATCGTCAGCAACCTGGCGCTGGCCCTGGAGAACCTGGGGGACGACGTCGACCCGCTGATGTACTGGGACGAGGGCCACGGCGCGAACACCGACGCGGCGGACTTCCTGGCCTGGATCGCGAAGGTCACGGGCCACCGGCAGGGGTAGCCCCCTCCTCTCGGAGAGTTCGGCGCCTGGGCACTTCGGCGCCTGGTCATACCGGAAAGCCCGCGCGCCACGGTCCTGGAGGCCGTGGCGCGCGGGCTTTCCCGGCCTTGCGCCGCCTCCCCCCGTTCAGTACGTCCGTTCCGGACCGGACGCCGGAGCAGCGGGTGCTCCAGGGGGAGCTTCCCTGCGTCGGGAACCTTCATTGTCGGACAGCCCTTCGCCGAGGCGACTCGGCGTTTCTGTGAATGTGAGGTTCTCTCTGCACACTTCTTGTGCCACCTGAGGGGCGGTGTTACGTTCCCATTACCGGTTGTCGGACAATCTTGGCGGCGCGCAGTGTCGCCGAAGGCCGCATCAGCGGGAGAGTCCAGCCGGGCCCGATGTCCGTTCGCGTGCATCGGGCGCACCACCTGTCACAGCACCGCCACCCACACATGCCGCCACAGGCGCGAGCGCACGGCCCCCGCTTCATCTCTTGCGAGGAGGAGGCCGAGGAGACAGATATGTCGACCACACAGCGCACCTCCCACCCGGAGGCCCTCCGTCTCGACCACGTCACTCTGGAGTTTCCCGGCACGCACCGGCCGGCGATCGAGGACGTGTCGTTCTCGGTCGACCGCGGCAGAGTCGTCGCCGTGATCGGACCCAGCGGGTGCGGGAAGAGCACCGTGCTCAACCTGGCCGCCGGGCTGCTCACTCCCACACAGGGGCAGGTCCACTACGCCGGCGAACCGGTCACCGCGGTCAACTCCGATGCCGCGTACGTGACTCAGCAGTCCCATCTGCTGCCCTGGCTGAGTGTCAGGGCCAACATCGGCCTGGCACTGAAGTTCCGCAAGGTGCCCAAGGAGGAACGCGAGGAGCGCATCGCTCACTGGATCGGGCTCGTCGGTCTGACCGGCTTCGAGAACCACTTCCCCCGGGAGCTGTCGGGCGGCATGCAGAAGCGCTGCGCGATAGCACGAGCGCTGATCTACAACCCGTCCATCGTGCTGATGGACGAGCCGTTCGGGCCGCTCGACGCCATCACCAGGCTCGAACTCCAGCAGGAACTGCTCAACATCTGGCGGGAGCAGAACGGGACTCTGATCTTCGTCACGCACGACCTCAACGAGGCCATCTACCTGGCCGACGAGGTCATCGTGATGTCCAAGGGCCCGGGCACGATCCGCCGTGTCATCCAGGTCCCCTTCGAACGCCCGCGCCAGATCGGCTCGCTCGTCGAGTCGCCCGAGTTCTCCGAGCTCTACAACGACCTCTGGGGGCTCTTCGCCGAGGAACGGAAGGCCGCCGCGTAACGCGGCCGAGCCCCTCCCGCCACCGGGGCGTCCCCCGTGCGCGCCCCCAGGTCCTGCGCCCGGAGTCCTGCGCCCGGAGTTCTGCGCCCCCGAGTCGCCCAAGTCGCCACGTAGCCCAGCCGCCCAGCCGGTTGCGCCGTCATGCCCTTCTGCCCCGACGCCGCGCCCGCCGCCGAGTGAGGTTCACAGCTTTGATATCGATCACGGAAGAGATCCTTGTACCGAGTCCGCCCGGACGTGTCTGGGAGGTGATCTCCGATCCCTCGGCCGTCGTGTCCTGCATCGGAGGCGCCGAACTCGGGCCTTCGCACGACGACGGGTCCTTCGACGGCACGCTGGCCATCAGGTTCGGCGGTCTGCGCGTCAAGTTCGCCGCCCGGGTCTCCCTCGACCTGGACGAGTCCGCGCACGAGGGCCGCCTCACAGCCCGTGGCGCCGACGGTCAGCGGGCCACCCGCTTCAGTGCCGGCGCCACCTTCCGGGTCGTCGAGGGGGACACCCCGGGCGGGTCACGGGTCTTCTGCGACGGCGAGATCAAACTCAACGGCAAGCTCGCCAAGTTGATCGAGTCGGGTGCGGGGATGGTGGTCTCCCGGATGACGAAGGAGTTCACCGAGCAACTGGTCCAGAAGTGCGCCGAGCCGGCCGGTCCGCGCCTGGCGGCCTCCGCCCAGCCGGACGTTCCGCTCGTGGCGGCCTCCGCCGAGGCACCCACGGCCGTCTCTCCCGCTCCCGCCGAGGCAGCCTCCGCCGAGCCGCTCTCCGCGGCATCCACCGCTGCGGCATCCACCGGCCCGGCATCCACCGGCCCGGCATCCACCGGCGTAACCACGGCCCCGCCCCGGCCGGCCGGACTGTTCGCACGTCTGCGGGCGTGGTGGACAGGGCGCCGGTCCGGGCGCCCGGGGCAACCGCCGCAGGCGACACGGCCCGCGGCCGAGAACACATCCGGTGAAGCACTGGGCCAGGGAGGCCGACGATGACAACGACACCATCCAGGTTCAACAAGGTGATCGGCGCCCTGGAAGCGGGGCTGCACGTCCTCGCCACCTTCTCGGCGGCCGACCCGGCGTCCGCGGTCGAGCTGAGCAACTCCGACTACGACGCCGTGGTGTTCGAGATGGAGCACAAGCCCTGGGACATCAACGCCCTCAAGGACAGCTTCCAGTACCTGATGAGCAGGCGCCGGGTCTTCGAGGCGGACAGCCTCGCCCCGGCCGTCACCCCGCTCGTGCGCATCCCCGCCAACGGCGCCGAGAAGGCACAGTGGCACGCCAAACAGGCCCTGGACCTGGGCGCGTTCGGCATCATCTGGCCGCACATCTCCACGGTGGAGGAGGCCAGGAACGCCGTCGCCGCCTGCCGCTACCCGCGGCTGCCCGACGCCCCCCGTTACGAGCCGGCCGGCCTGCGCGGGGACGGCCCGCACGCGGCGACCCGCTACTGGGGCATCTCGAACACCGAGTACTACGCCCGGGCCGACGTGTGGCCGCTCGCGCCGGACGGCGAGATCCTGGTGGGCCTCATGATCGAGGACCAGCTCGGCATCAAGAACCTGCCGGACATCCTCGACCAGGTGCCGGGCATCGGGCTGATCCTGATCGGCGAGGGCGACATGAGCCAGGAACTGGGCTTCCCCCGCCAGTACGAACACCCCCGCGTCCTGGAGTGCAAGCGGCAGATCCTCGACATCTGCAACGCACGCGGGATCGCCGTGGCCCATCCCCATGTGACCGCAGGCAACGTCCAGCAGGTGCTCGACGACGGCTACCGGTTCCTGATGTCGGCGCCGGTGCGCACCTACCCCGGCCTCAACAAGGCCCGGGAGCTGACCGGCCGTGCCTGACGGGGCCCTGCCGCCCCCGCCGTACACCGTGCGACCACCGCACAGCGAGTTTCGGAGCAATTCATGATCATCGACAGCCATGGCCACTTCACCACGGCGCCACCCGCGCTGGGCAAGTGGCGGGAGAAACAGATCCGGGCCTTCGAGGAGACCGGCGCCCGGGTCCCGCCCGGCGAACTGCGCATCAGCGACGACGAGATCCGCACCGCCATCGAGAACGGTCAGCTGAAGCTGCAGACCGAGCGCGGCACCGACCTGACGGTCTTCTCGCCGGGCGCGGGCAAGATGGCCCACCACTACGGCGACGCGCGGACCAGCCTCGACTGGTCGCACGTCAGCAACGACCTGATCGCCCGGGTGTGCGGTCTCTTCCCCGAGCGGTTCGTGGGCGTGTGCCAGCTCCCGCAGTCACCCGGCGACCAACTGGCCGCCTCCGTAAGCAACTCGGTCACCGAACTGGAGCGCTGTGTCGAGGAGCTGGGGTTCGTCGGCTGTCTGCTCAACCCGGACCCCTCGGACGGCTACTACCAGGGGCCGCCGCTGACGGACCGGGTCTACTACCCGCTCTACGAGAAGATGGCCGAGCTCGACGTCCCCGCGATGATCCATGTCGCCATGTCGAGGAACCCGGCGATGCAGGGCACCTGCGCCCACTACCTCGCCGGTGACACCGCGGCGTTCATGCAACTGTGCGAGTCGGACCTGTTCAAGGACTTTCCGACGCTGAAGCTGATCCTGCCGCACGGCGGCGGCGCCGTCCCGTACCACTGGGGCCGCTACCGCGGAATGATGCTGGACCGCGGCCGGCCGCCGCTGGAGGAGTCGGTCCTGCGCAATGTCTTCTTCGACACCTGCGTGTACCACAAGCGCGGCATGGAGCTGCTGCTCGACATCATTCCCGCCGAGAACGTCCTGTTCGCCTCGGAGATGATCGGCGCCGTCCGCAGCGTGGACCCGGAGACCGGGCGGCGGTTCGACGACACCAAGTACACCCTCGACTCCATCGGCAGCCTGAGCGAGACCGACCGGCAGGCGGTCTACGGAGGCAACGCGCTCCGGGTCTTCTCCCGGCTCGACGGCGTCCTGAAAGCGCGGGCGACAGCCGCGGCGAACGTGAAGGAGTCCCAGAAGTGAAGGTCTACGAAGCACTGGCCGAGGCGTTCGTCAAGGAAGGCACCAGCGATGTCTTCGGCATGATGGGCGACGCCAACATGCACTGGATGGCCGCACTCGCCGACCGCGGCGTGCGGTTGTACGAGGTGCGGCACGAGGGTTCCGGCCTCGGTATGGCGGACGGCTGGGCCCGTGGCACGGGACAGCCGGGCGTGGTCACCACGACCAGCGGCCCCGGTGTCTCGCAGCTGGCCACCTCGATGCTCTGCGCGAGCCGGGCGGGCACCCCGCTGGTCGCCTTCTGCGGGGAGACACCGCTGGGGGACGAGGGGGCCACCCAGTACCTCGACCAGCGTCGCTTCGCCGCCGCGATCGAGTGCGAGTTCATCCAGGTCACCCGGCCCGAGAACGCCCAGGAGGCCGTGCGAAGCGCCTTCTACCGGGCGCGGACCGAGTCCAGGCCGGTCATGATCAGCGCGCCCTTCGACGTCCAGGTCGCCGACCTGGACGACTACGACGAGGACTACGTACCGTCCACCGCCCTGATCGAGAGGCCCCGGCTGCTGCCGGACCCGGCGGGGATCGAGGCCGCCTGCGACCTGATCCAGGACGCCAAGCGTGTGGTGATCATCGCGGGGCGCGGTGCGCGCGGGGCGGACTCCGGCGAGGAGATCCTCGCCCTCCAGGAGCGGACCGGCGCCCTGCTGGCCACCACCCTCCAGGCGAAGAACTGGCTGTGCGACCGCACCGAGTTCCACGTCGGTCTGTCCGGGCTGTTCGGCGACAAGACGTCGATGGAACTGCTCCAGGAGGCCGACTGCGTGATCGCGGTGGGCGCCAGCCTGAACCACTACACCATCGAGAGCGGCTACCTCTACCCCGAGGCCAAGTACGTCCAGATCGACACCGCCCCGCATCTGGTCATGGGCAACGGCCGGAGGGCGGACTGCTATCTGCAGGCCGACGCGGTCACCGCCCTCACCGAGCTGACCCGGGTGCTGGCTGAGCGGTCCGTCCGGCTGGAGGGCTTCCACACCGACCAGGTCCAGCGGCATCTGAGCGCCCGGGCCCAGCAGCCGGCCGACTACGTCCGCGAGCCGGGACGCCTCGACCCGCGCGAGGCGATCTGGATCCTCGACCACGAACTCCCCGGCGAGATGGGGCTGGTGCTGGGCAGCGGCCACCAGACCGACTTCGGCACCATGCTCTTCCAGCGCTCCCGCGACGTGCTCTCCAACTACGGCATGTTCGGCGCCATCGGCCAGGCCCCGCTGATCGCCATGGGCCAGATGGTCGCGCGGGGCAACAAGCCCGGCTTCGTGGTCGAGGGCGACGCGAGCTTCATCATGCACCTGTCCGAGTTCGAGACGGCGTGCCGGTACGACATCCCCCTGCTGGTCGTCGTGATGAACGACCAGGGCCTCGGCGCCGAATACCACAAGGCGAAGGCGAAGGGACTCGACCCGGACCTGGCGACCATCTCCACACCCGAACTGGGCACGGTCGCCCGGGCACTCGGCGGCGGCGGGGCCACGGTCCGCACCCCGCAGGAGCTGCGCGACGCCCTGGCGGAGTACGTACGGGCCCCCAGGCCCACCGTGATCGACGTCCGCATCACCCGTGAGGTGCTCAGCACCCCGTACCGCCGTATCCAGTACGGCGAGGACGTGTGAGCGGCGTGGGCGGGGCTCAGCCGGCGGCGCTGGACGTACTGCTGGGCAACTACCCGCACACCCGGCCGCTGAAGGACGGGACCGTCCCGGTGGACGGCGTGGACTGCCGGTACCTGGAGTCCGCCCCGCTGCCCCCGGCCTTCGCGCGGATGGTCCGCGAACTGGCCTACGACATCTGCGAGATGCCGATGGCCACCTACCTCCAGGCCCGGGACGCCGGTGTGCCGGTGACGCTGTTGCCCGTGGTGCTGGTGGGAGGCACCCACCACCGCTCCCTGACCCGGCTGCCGGACTCCCCGGAGACCGGCCCCGGGGATCTCGCCGGCCGGCGCGTGGGCGTCCGCGCGTACGGCCAGACCACCGGTCTGTGGGTGCGGGGCTGGCTGCAGGAGGAGTACGGGGTCAGGTCGTCCGACGTCACCTGGGTGACCACCGAGGACGTCCATGTCGCCCAGTACGTCAACCCTCCGTACGTGGAACGGTCGGATGCCGGGCGGGTCGTGGACCTGCTGCGCTCCCACGACGTCTCCGCGGCGGTCCTGGGCCCCAAGGCGATCGGCGGACAGGGCGCGGGACTTGTCCCGCTCGTGGCGGACGCCGAGAACGCCGGCCTGGCGTGGGCGCAGCGGCACGGAACGATCCCGGCGAACCATCTGCTGGTGGTGCGCGACGACGTCCTGCGTACCCGTCCCGACGCCGTGCTCGCCTTCTACCGGTCCCTGCGGAAGGCCATCGCGGACACCGCGGGCGAGCGTGACGACTCACCCGCGGGGCGCGCGGTCGCGGCCGGGTGGGGCACATCGCTGACCGCCTGTGTGGAGATCGCCGGACGGTACGCCCTGGAGCAGAGCCTCATCGCGGAACCGGTGGATGTCGCGGAGGCGGAGCGGAAGACGGCCTTCCTCGACAGCTGAGGGGGCCGCACACAGGGGGTGCGCCGCCCGGCGGCGCACTGGTGAAGCAAGACCGGAACACCGAAAGGAGGAGCAGCGATGAGAGAGCCGGTAGGGCTGCGCAAGCGGGGCAACCCGCCCACGCGCGAGCCGGAGATCTGGACACCCGACCTGCTCGACAAGGTCGCCTGGCGGGTGAAGGCGGCCAACGAACCCTTCCGCGGGGTGGCCACGTCGGACGGCATCAGGCCAGGACTGTTCCCACTGCGCGACACGGGCGCGGACGTCACCCGGGTGCACCGGGCGGCGGAGGACTACCTGGCCGGCCTGACGGAGCAACAGCTCGCCGGCGGCCGCTTCCCGATGGACGACGTGAGCTGGCGCCACTGGAACAACGGCGCCCGCTACTTCCTGCGCCACGGCATATTGCTGGAGGACCTCGACGACGCGGGGCGCGAGCGGGCCCTGGCCGTCATCAGGGAGAGCCTCAGCGTGGACGGGTACCGCCAGACGGTCGACCTGATGCACCTCAACCTCACCATCGGCGAGCTGAGCGACAACACACACGGGCTCAACGAGTGGCTGTACTGGTTCTCCCTCTACGGCGAGCCGGAGAACGGCGGCCCGTGGGGCTGGCAGCTGGACGGGCACCACGTCAACATCAACTGCGTCTTCGTCGGGGACCAGATGGTCCTCACCCCCTCCTTCCTCGGCGCGGAGCCGGTGATCGCCGGGTCAGGGAAGTACGCGGGGACCGTGGCGTTCCGGGGCGAGGAGGCACTCGGCCACGAGCTGTTCACCCGGCTCGACGGACGACAGCGGGAGCGGGCGGTCATCGCGGACACGATGCCGCAGGAGCTGCTCGTCGGCGCCTTCCGGGACAACTGGGAGCTCGACTACCAGGGGCTGCGGCTCGCCGAGATGTCCTCGGGACAACGGGACACCGCGCTCCAGCTCCTCGGCCTGTACGTGAACCGAGCCGGTGACCAGCACGCCAGGGCGCGTATGGCGGAGGTGCTGGCCCACGAGGGGGACACCCGCTTCGGCTGGGCCGGGGATCCCGACGGCACCTTCTACTACCGCCTGCACAGCCCGGTGATCCTCATCGAGTTCGAGCACATGGCCGGCGTGCTCTTCGACAACGACTACCCCTCACGCCGGCACATCCACACCATCGTCCGCACCCCCAACGGCAACGACTTCGGCGCCGACCTGCTGCGGCAGCACCACGAGCGGCACCACAGGCCGCGGACGGCGCACCCCGACCAGTCCTGAGCCCCGGTTCCCGTGAACAAAGAGGAGAGACACATGAAGTTGGTGCTCGGCCGTGAGGATCTCGCGGCTGCCGCGCTTTCGGCGGCCCGCGAAGCGGGTTCGGAGCCGGAGCGTGTCGACATCAAGCCGGTGCACAGGGCTTCCCGGGGTTTTGTGAACGACTCGGACGTGGACCTGTGTGAACTGGCGATCGTGACCGTTCTGCAGGCCCTCGCCTACGGCAAGCCGGTGCTGCTGCTGCCCGTCACGACCCTCGGACGCCACCAGCACCAGACCCTGGTGACCCTCGGCAAACTGTCGGTCGCCGACGTGGAGGGCCACAGCGTCGGAGTCCGCGCCTGGAGCCAGACGACCGGGGTGTGGATGCGCGGATTCCTCACCGAGCAGTACGGGGTCGACCTGCGCAAGGCGAACTGGACGACGTACGAGGGCCACCACGTCGAGGGTGCCGAGGACCCGTCCTGGGTGACACGGGCGCCGCAGGGGGCCAAGCTGCCCGCTGACTTCCTGGAGGGCCGGGTCGACTTCGGGGTCATGGGCAACGAACTGCCCTCCGACGACCGCATCCGCACCGCGGTCGACAACGCCCATGAGGTCGCCGAACAGTGGTCGAAGGCCCAGGGGTTCATCCCGGTCAACCATGTGGTCGGGGTGTCCGAGGCAGCCGCCGCCGAACACCCGGCCGCCGTCCTCGCCGCGTACGACGCGATGCGGGAGGTGCTCACGGCGAAGGAGGAGGGCGGGCCGGTCGCCCTGCACCCCGTGGGCTTCGAGGGGCTGCGCGCCGCGTTCACCAAGGCGGCCGCCTACGCGCTGGAGCAGGACGTGATCCCGCGCGCGGTGGACTACGACGAACTCGTCGAGCGGACCTGCGCGGCGCTCGGCGTACCGGCGGCCCGCCTCGGCGGCTGAAGACCGCAGCGCGGGCAGTCGGACCAGAATCACAGACACAGCAAAGGACAGGGTATGGACAAGCTCACGGTGGTCGTCGGAGAGTTCCCGCACGCACAGCCGCTGCTGGACGGCGATGTCGAGACGGAGGGCTATGCGGTCGAGCCGGTGGAGGTCAAGCCGGTCATCGGCGCCTACCGGCGGATGATCAGGGACCTGGAGTTCGACGTGTGCGAGCTGGCACCGGTCTCGTACCTGATGGCACGTCAGGCAGGGGTCCCGCTCACCGCGATTCCGGTGTTCCTCAACCGGCGCTTCCACCACGGCGACGTGCAGTGCGCCGCCCACTCCGGCATCCGCGTGCCGCGGGACCTGGAGGGACGCCGGGTCGGCGTGCGCGCCTACTCGGTGAGCACCGGTGTGTGGGTGCGTGGCGTGCTGCGTGACGAGTACGGGGTGGACATCGACAAGATCACCTGGGTGGTGGACGACGACGACCATGTCGAGGGCCGCATCCCGGCCAACGTCGAGCGCGTCACCGACGGCCGCTCGCTGGGCGAGCTGCTGCGCGCCGGAGAGATCGACGCCGCGCTGACCGGGAACGCCGGAACGGGACGGGCGGGCGCGCCCAAGGCCGGCTGGACGGCGGCCGCCGAGCCGGAGCCCGGGAGCGACGACAGCCCCTACCCGCTCTTCCCGGAAGCCGGCACGCTCGCCGTGGATCACTACGTGCGGACCGGTGTCTACCCGCTGCACTCGCTGATCTCGGTGCGCACCGAGCTCGTGGAGCGCGACCCCGGCCTGCCGGCCAAGCTGTACGCCGCGTTCGCGGAGAGCAAGCGCCGGCACCTCGCGGACCGGCCCGAGTGGTCGGCGGTGCCCCGGCTGGCCCGGCAGGGAGCAGCGATCGGCGGCGACCCCGTCCCGTACGGCATCAGGGCCAACGACCCCAGCCTGCACGCGATGGTGCGGTTCGCCGGGGAACAGGGCCTGCTCGACGCGGACTTCCCCACCGACCTGCGCTCGCTGTTCGCCGCCGGCGACTTCCCCGACGCCTGAGCCGGCCCGTACGGAACCCACCCGAGACACCCGTACGGAACCCACCCAAAGACAAGGGAGCACCACACGTGGACATCGTCGACGCACACTGCCACATCATCTCCGAAGACCGGACCGGCTACCCCGAGGCCCCGCTCGGGGGCAAGCAGTCGAAGTGGGCCGCGACCCGGCCGGTGACCGCCGAAGGCATGGTCAGCCGCATGGACGAGACCGGCATCGGCCAGGCCGTCCTGGTCCAGGCCACCACGCACTACGGCTACGACAACTCGTACGTCCTCGACAGCAGCCGTCACCGGCCGGAGCGCTTCGTCGCGGTCGGCACGGTCGACCCGCTGCGTCCGGAGGCTGCCGCTGACCTCAGGGCCGCGGTCGGCGAAGGCGGCCTGGCCGGTGTGCGGCTGTTCACCAGCGGCAGTACCGTGCCCACACAGGGGGAGTGGTTCGTCGCCCCGGAGACCTTCCCCTTCTGGGAGCAGGCCGGGGAACTCGGCCTGCCGGTCTGCCTCCAGATGCGGCTCGGGCCTGCCACCGGGCAGCTGGTGGAACTCCTGGAGCGGTTCCCCGGCGTGCAGGTGCTCCTCGATCACATCGGCTACCCCGACATCGAAGCGTCGCCCGCCCGCGCCGGTGCCGAGGTCGCGGCACTCGCGGCCCACCCGGGCCTGCACCTCAAACTCACCCACCGCAACCTGGAACGGCTGCTGGACGCCGGGGAGCAGGCCGGTGACTTCCTCGGCCCGGTCGTCGGAGCGTTCGGGGCGGAGCGGATCGCCTGGGGGTCGAACTGCCCGGCGGCCGAGCAGACCATGCCGGAACTCCTCGACCTCGCCCGGAAGGTCCTCGCGGGGCTGCCGGAGCGGGACCAGCAGGAGATCTTCGCGGGAACGGCCCGGCGTCTGTACCCGTCCCTGGGCGGATACGGGAGCTGATGGAACATGCCGTCGGCTAGGGTTCCCGCCTCGGATCTCATCCCTACAGAAGGCAAAGGCGGCCAAGGTGGACAGCGACAGCATCGGTGCGGATTCCGGGGCGAAGACGCCGGGCACCCGCTACAGCCAGGCGTACGAGGGTCTTCGCGCACTGCTGCTGTCGGGGAGCATCGAACCCGGCACACGGTTGACCGAGGCGGACCTGACCAGGATGTTCAACGTCTCCCGCAGTACGATGCGCAGCGCGCTGGTGCGGCTGACGCAGGAGGGCTACGTCACCAGCGAGGTCAATCGCGGGGTACGGACGAGGAGCTTCTCCCCGGAGGAGGCGGCGGACATCCTGGAGGCCCGCGAAACGCTGGAGTCGGCCCTCGCAGGCAAGGCGGCGGAGCGGGCCACCGAAGAGGAGATCGAGGACATGCGCCGAACCCTCCAGGAGATGGAGGAGGCGCGGTCCCGCGGGGACCAGGACTCCTACTCCCGCGGCAACCGCCGCTTCCACCAGCAGATCAAGCACGCCGCGCACCAGACGACCCTCGCCCGCGCCTACGACACGCTGCTCTACCCCCTGGTGATGCGCCAGTACCGCAATCTCTCCGTACAGCACCCGCGAACCGGGTCGATGGAGGAACACCAGGTCATCTTTTTCGCCATTGTCACCCGCAACCCCGACGCCGCCCTCGCGGCGATGCGCCATCACGTCGGCTCCGCCCGCAGGGCGCTGCTGTTGGACAAGTCCCCGGTGACGCCAGCCACCTGAAGCGGCGCCGGGGCCGGAAGGACCCCATGCGTCACACCGTGGACACGGAAGCAGGGCCCGTCGAGGGCATACCGTGCCGGAACCGTTCCGTCACCGTCTTCCGCGGCATCCCCTACGCGGCCGCGCCCGTCGGCGACCTGAGGTGGCGGCCGCCGCAGCCGCCGCCACGCTGGGAGGGGGTCCGCCGGGCCGACCGGTTCGGCCCGATGTGCCCCCAGGCGCCGACCGAGGCGGCCGCGACCGGCGTCGACGTGCCGATGAGCGAGGACTGCCTGAGCCTGAACATCTGGACGGGCGCGCCCTCCTCCGCGGAACTCCGCCCGGTCCTGGTGTGGATCTACGGCGGCGGTTTCCGCGAGGGTACGGGGGCACATCCCCGCTACGACGGCGAGAAGCTGGCGGACAAGGGCCTCGTCGTCGTCACCTTCAACTACCGTCTCGGCGCCTTCGGTTTCCTCGCCACACCGGAGCTGAGCGAGGAGTCGGAGCACGGCGCGTCCGGGAACTACGGGCTGCTCGACTGCGTCGCCGCCCTGCGGTGGGTGCGCGACAACATCACGCGCTTCGGCGGCGACGCAGGCCGGGTCACCGTCGCGGGCCAGTCGGCGGGCGCCGGCGCGGTCAACTTCCTCGCGCTGTCCCCGCAGGCGAAGGGGCTGTTCCGCCGTGCGATCGCGCAGAGCCACGCCAGGTACGCACGCGATCCGGAACTCCGCTATCTGTCCACCTCCTACCGTCTGTCGGCCGACGCCGAGGCCGCCGGGGACCGGTACACCCGGGAACACGGCGCGCGCACCATCGCCGAGCTGCGGTCCCTGCACTGGCGGAAGCTGGTCGACGGGCACCATCCGCTGGACACGGCAGTCGAGACCGGAGGGGCGGCGGGGCCGCCGCTGTTCCGTCCCGTCGTCGACGGGTGGGTGATCCCCGCCGGCTACGACGAGACGTACACCAAAGGTCTGCAGAACGACGTCGACTACCTCACCGGGAACAACCTCGACGAGAGCGGGGCCGTCCCGCAGAGCATGGTCGCGGCCCTGCGCACCGGGCGTCGTACGGTCAGGCCCGGATCGCCTCCCGTGCATGTGACGCTCGACCAGCACACCGCGGCGGCCAGGCGGAAGTTCGGGGCTCTCGCCGAGGAATTCCTGCGGCTCTACCCGGCCCGCACGGACGACGAGGCGGCCCTCGCGAGCAGCTGTGCGGCACGCGACAACTCCCGTATCTCCACCTGGCTGTGGGGCACCGACTGGACACGCCGGGCCAGCGGCGGGCTGCACACCTACTTCTGGACCCACCGCACGACGGCCGCCGACGCGGGCCCCCGGCGCGCATCCCACGGCTCCGAGATCGACTACGTCTTCGGCAACCCGGCGGGCGGCACCGGGGCGTGGACCGGGACGGACCACGAGATCGCGCGGACCCTCTCCTCCTACTGGTCCAACTTCGTCGCCACCGGTGACCCCAACGGCGCCGGTCTGCCCCACTGGCCCGCCTTCTCGGCGGACGCCGGCAGCGTCATGGAGATCGGCGCCGCCTTCGGGCCCGTCCCGGTCGCGGACCGGGCGCACACCGACTTCTGGATCCGATTCTTCTCCACCCAACAGCCTTGGTGAACAAAGGAGTTCCCATGAATTACCGCAGGAACCGCCCCTTCTTCGCACTGTCCGCCTCCGTGGTGCTCAGCGCCGCGCTGATGACCGCCTGCGGCAACGACGGCTCGCCGTCGGTCGGTTCGGACGGCAAGACCACGGTGTCGGTGGGGGTGAGCGGCAATGTCTTCGACCTGTCCATTCGCCTGGCGGAGGAGAACGGCTACTTCGCCAAGCAGAACATCAAGATCAAGTACGTGACGCTGACCGCGGCGACGGGCACCTCGGCCCTGCAGTCGGGTTCGGTGCAGTTCCTCAACTCCAGTCCGACCAGCTATCTGGCAGGACTCTCCAAGGGGCTGCCTGAGCTGTCGGTCGCCACCAACGGAGGAGGCAATCCGCTCGGCGTGGTCGTCAGTACCAGGTTCGCGAAGAAGCACGGCCTGAGCGCCGCCAGCCCGGCCGACAAGGTGGCCAAGGCGCTGGCCGGCTCGACGGCCGGCGCCAGCTCCGCCAACACCAAGGCCGAGGCGGGCATCTTCCTCAAGGCGCACGGTGTCGCCCCGGACGGGCTCAAGTGGGTCTCCCTGCCGAGCCCGGCCGCCGACAAGGCCGCCCTCACCAAGGGCGAGGTCGACTGGTTCATCACATCCGAGCCGATACCGCTGCAGGTCCAGCACGAGGGCGACGGCATCGTGGTGGCCGATCCGCTCAAGGTCCCCCAGTGGTCCTACGCGGACGCCGGATACGGCCAGGTCGTGGCCGTGAAGCAGAGCTACGCCAAGTCCGACCCCACCACGGTGAAGGGCTTCGCCACCGCCGTACAGCAGGCCACCGCCTACCTCAAGACGCACGCAGCCGATGACAAGAACGTGCTGGGCGCGGCGCGCAAGACCCTGCCGGGCGTGCCCGACGACGTACTGAGCGCCGCGGTCAAGCAGGTGGACTGGCCCAGGAGCGCGGCGCAGGACGCCTCCGGGTGGAAGAAGACCGTCGCCTTTGTGAAGAACGGCATCGGCGCGGTGCCGGACGCGAGCGTGTCGTCCGGCGACTGGACCAACAAGTACCTGCCGTGACACGTCCGAACTCAACCGGAAGGGAGCAGACCATGGCGATCCTCACCGACAAAGCAGTGACCAAGCCCGAGCCCGGCACATCCGGGCGGCCCGCGAAGAAGAAGTACGCGGGCTGGCAGAGCACGACCAGTGTCATCGCCCTGCGCGTCCTGGTGATCGTGGCCGCCCTCGTCCTGTGGCAGGTGATGAGCGGTCCCGTTGTGCCCGAGTACGCGGTCAGCAAGCCCACCGACGTCTACGACGCGCTCGTCAAGATGTTCAGTTCGGCCTCCGGGTGGACCGACATCAAGGTCACCGCCACCGAGGTGCTGGCGGGCTTCGGTCTCGGCGTCGTCGCGGGGACGGTGATGGGCCTGGTGCTGGGCTCCTTCCCGCTCCTGGGACGGGTGCTCGAACCGCTCGTCGCGGCCGTCAACGGCATTCCGAAGATCGCGCTCGCCCCGCTGTTCCTGCTGTTCTTCGGTATCGGCCCCTGGTCGAAGATCACCATCGCGATGACCGGTGTCGCCTTCGTGGTCTTCTACAACATCTATCTCGGGCTGCGGCTGCGTGAACGCGAACTCGTCGAGGTCGTCCAGGTGATGGGCGGGCACAGGCACCACGTCCTAGGCTACGTGACGATACCGACGCTCGCCGCCCCCTTCTTCGCCGCGCTCAAGACGGGCGGCCCGCTGGCCATCCTCGGTGTGATCGGCGGTGAGTTCATCGCCTCGTCCGAAGGCGTGGGGCACGAGCTGTTCACCGCGGCCCAGAACCTCGACGCGGCAGCCGAGTTCGCCGGTCTCATCGTCCTCGTCGTGCTGACGCTCGCCCTCAACGGTGTGCTGAGCGCGCTGGACTCGTACGCCCTGAAACGGCTCGGCCTCGCGGCCCGCCGCCGCCCACAGCCCAAGGGCTGAGCCGCGCCGGCCGCAGGCCCCGACAACCGGAAAGGACAGTCCCACCGATGAACGAACTCCCGCGCACCTCACCGCCCGTCAGCCGGGGAGCGGGGTCGCCGCTGTCCCGGCGGCCCTCCCGCAGGGCGGTGCTCGCCGCGGCCACGGCGTCGGCCGCGACCGCCCTGCCACTGCTCTCCGCCACATCCGCCGCCGCATCCGCCGCGGCCGTGGACCGGCACGGTGACTTGCTCTACATCGGCACCTGGGGCCAGAACCAGGTGCATGCCGTCCGGTTCGACCCCGTCCGCGGCACCATGGACCCTCTAGGGGCCGTGGCGGAGGTCAGCTCGAACTGGGTCGCGGCGCACCCGGACCGCCCTGTCCTGTACGTCGCCGGCGGCGAACAGGGCGGGCTCGTCCGTACCTTCCGTGTCGACGACGCGTCGGGGGCCCTCAGCCTGACCGGCGAGATCGCGACGGAGGCGGTCCCCGGCGGCAGCGGCGGCCTGTCGTACATCGGGCTGAACGCGGACGCGGACACACTGCTGGTCGCCGACTTCGCGACCGGCTGCGCGGCGACCGTACCGGCCGGACCCGACGGCGGGCTCGGTGCCGTGGCCTCCAGCGTCCAGGACACCGGGTCAGGGCCGAATCCGCGTCAGGCCGGGCCGCATACGCACCATGTGGTCATCGACCCGAGCCGCAGGTTCGCCCTGGTCGCGGACTTCGGCGCCGACCGGGTGTTCGTCCGCGACTACGACCGGGCCTCGCACCGGCTGTCCGCCCGGACGCCCGCGGGCCGCGGCTCCTGGGCGACGGCTCCGGGGTCCGGCCCGCGGCGCCTGGTGTTCCACCCGGGAGGGCGGACGGTCTATCTGCTGAACGAACTCACCGCCGACATCCAGATCCTGGGATGGGACTCCAGGACCGGCGTCCTGACGCCCCGCCGGCTCCTGACGACCAACGCGCCGGGCCACACCGGCGCCACGAGCGGCGCCGAACTGGCGATCAGCCGGGACGGCCGTCACGTCTACACCTCCAACCGCGGTGACAACACCCTGGTCGTCTTCTCGGCCGACCCCGGCACCGGCCTGCTCACCGAGACACAGCGGCTGCCCTGCGGCGGCGTCACACCGTGGAGCTTCTCCCTGCACCCCGGCGGGCGCTGGCTGTTCGTGGCGAACGAGGCCAGCGGCACGGTCAACCTCTTCCGTGTGGACCCGGGGTCCGGGCGCCTCACGGACACCGGTACCTCCGTGGCCGTCCCCAACCCCGACTGCGTCGCGGTCCGTGTATCGAGGGGCTCGGCGGGCCCCAGCCGCTTCTGACCATGTGACTCCGCCGTACCGAACGAGCCTGTTTCACAGCGGGAGTTGAGGAGCTGAGGCCCTCAACTCCCGTTTGATTGTCGGACAACAAAATACGGACCCGTGGCTGTGCGTCGATGTGTGCACCGTGTTTGTGCGGGATCCCTTGTGGGGGGATTCCCCTGGTGTTACGGTCACGCCGAACTTGTTCGACAATCCATGCGACGGATGCATGTGATCCGCGAACCGAGGCGCCTCCTGGGAACCGGGCTGAGCCGCAGCCGGCAGAGCCTCCCCTCACCCACAACTGCCCTTCACCCGGTGCGCGGTGGTTCTCCCGGGCGGTCGTACGTCCGTCGCCGACGAAAGGACCCGAACAGCGATGTCACCTGACATGAAGCGTCGAGCGTTCCTCACCGCAGGGGCGGCCGTCGCCGGCGCAGCGCTGCTGCCCAGGCCGTTCGCCGTGGCGGCGGCCGCCGCCGGCAAGAAGGGGGTGATGCTGATGAACCGCATCGGTCCGTCCTCGTCCACCCTGTACCTCGCCGACGCCGACGGCTCCAACGAGCGTGTGCTGCTGCAGAACGCGGGGTTCGACTACCACGCGGCCTTCTCCGCCGACGGCGCCTCGGTGTTCTTCACGTCGGAGCGGGCGGGCGACGGCAACTCCTGCCTGTACCGGGCCAGTACGGACGGCTCGGGCGTCCAGTCCCTGGTCACCGGCCCGGCGATGAACGACTGGGCCGTGCCGTCCCCCGACGGCACGAAGGCGGCCTTCGTCTCCACGAGCGGGGACCACAGGACACAGATCTGGCTGCTCGACCTCACCACGAAGAAGCTGACGGACCTGACCGGCACCGCGGCACTCGCCGGTGACCCCGCGAGCCCGGACGGACACTTCCGGCCCTCCTGGTCACCCGACGGCCAGTGGATCGCCTTCTCCAGCGACCGCAACACGGCCTGGCGCGGGCACGGCAACGGCACCGGCTGGGAGCACACGCAGGAGCTGAGCATCTACCTGGTACGCCCGGACGGCACCGGCTTCCGCCAGGTCGCGACCCGGGACGGGTACTGCCTCGGCTCGCCGAAGTGGTCGCCGGACGGCTCCCGGATCGTCTTCTACGAGATCACCGTCGAAGGAACCTGGGGTGCGCACCGCCCGGAGGACATCGGGACCGTGGAATCCCAGATCGTCTCGGTCGATGTGGCCACGGGCGCCCGTGTCGAGCACACCTCGGGCCCCAACCTGAAGGTGGCGCCCCAGTACGTGACCGCGACGGAGATCGGTTACCTCGTCAAGGGCGGCGCCGACGAAGGGCTGGCCTATGTCTCCGGTACGCTTCCGGCCGTCAAGCGGACGCTGCGCTCTCCGGTCTGGTCGCCGGACGGGACATCGGTGATCTACGAGAAGCTCGACTACACGACGCGCGCTCTCGACGCGCCGCTCCACAGCTGGGACGAGGACTGGGACTACCGCTTCTGCGACGTCTTCCCTGTGCTGTCCAAGGACGGGCGCCTCGCGATCACGGACAAGCAGGTCGGCACGTCCTCGATCGTCACCATGCGCCCGGACGGTTCGGACCAGAAGGTCGTCTTCGACAGCTCCACATCGGGCCTGGACCCGGTGATGGTCGCGCAGGGGCTGGCCGGTGCCTTCCGGCCCGCCTGGTCGCACGACGGCAAGTGGATCGCGTTCGGTGTGGGCGGCTGGTTCCAGACCCGCGCGACGAGTGGTGCCGTGCTCGTGCGGGTGCCCAGCGACGGCTCCTCGCACGAGGTGCTCACGGACGGCACGGTCAACTCCGGCTTCCCCAGCTATTCGCAGGACGGCAAGCGGATCGTCTACCGCGTGTGGGGCCAGGAAATGGGCCTGCGCATCCTCGACCTGGACACCGGCGCGACGACGGTCCTCACCACCGAGTCCGACAACCTCCCCGACTGGTCCTGGGACGGCAAGCTCATCCTCTTCACCCGGAAGACGAGCCCGACCAACTTCGACGTATGCACCATCAAGCCCGACGGCAGCGGCCTGAAGATCCTCACCAGCAGTGGTGCCAACGACGCCCACGCCGTCTGGAACTACGACGGCCGCATTCTCTACAGCAGCGGTATGTACGGCTTCCAGGAAGAGGCCGCGCTGTACGACGACACGTTCCAGCCGTACGGCCAGATCTTCAGCATGAACGCGGACGGTTCCGACAAGAAGATGCTGACCGACAGCCAGTGGGAGGACTCCATGCCGCTCTTCCTGACCCAGGACGTCCTGTCCAAGTGACCTGACCGGCACCCGCAGGGGCGGCCGAAGCCGGTGACAGGGGATTCGGCCGCCCTTCGCGTGTCCGCCGAGGCCAGGGGGGAGGACCGGGCCGGCGGCGGATCAACCTGATCGTGCTCAGCTCTTCAGCACGTTCTGCTCTTTCAGCTCTTCAGTCGGGCCTCCTGTCCGTGGCGGTCAGTGCTTTGAACAGCCCGGCCCTGACCGTGGTGAGGAGCCGGGACGACATCTTGCGTTTGGGTACGGCCATGGGAATTCCTTGAACGTGGTGTCGTGTCCGGATGGGGCGGCAGGGGAGCAGCCGTGCAGGGCAGCACCGCCACCCGCGGGCGCTGGCGTCCGCTCAGTGGGCGGGGTCGAGAAGGCTGTCGAAGGCCGCCGGAAAGTCCTTCCAGGCTTCGGCTCCGCCCTCCATCTCGTGGTCGGTGAGCAGGCACGATGTGAGGACGGCGGTCAGCCGGTCCCGGTCGAGGCCGGGTGAGGTGAAGACCAGGTGCTGGCAGCGGTCCCCGTGTTCGGGGTGCCAGTCGAGTGCGGCGGCCGCCCGGCGGACCGCCGGTACGAGGTCCCATGCCGCGTCCGGCAGCGAGGCCAGCCAGGGCCCTGTTCCCTCCACGCACAGGGCGCCGCCCGCCGCGTCCCAGGACAGGAGCGTGTCGGGCCGGTCGGCCAGCCAGAAGCGGCCCCGGCTGCGCGTCGCCGCGCAGCAGAGGTCCTCCAGGGCGTCGTACAGGCGCTCCGGGTGGAACGGGCGTCTGCTGTGCCAGACCAGCGTGGCGACTCCAGCCTCGTCCGCGTCCTGGGGGAGCAGGGCGCAGGCCGGGTGCTGCGCCGCGGCGGCGGCGCCCACGTCGAAGCCGGCGAACGCCAGGCGGGCGAGCTGCGGAGAGTCGAGCGCGACGCGGCGCGCCGTCGGGTGCAACTGCCGCAGCAGGGCGAGGTCGGCCGGGTCCGCGTCGTCGTGGTCGACCAGGACGTGCACGGCCGGGTATTCGAGCTGGCGGGCGAAGGTGTCGCCGACGGTCCTGCGGTCCGTCCCGGCGGCCGCCAGGCCGGCCTCCGCGAGGTCGTCCCCGTTGCCGAGGCAGGCGAGCAGCAGGGACGGGTCCACGGCCGCCATCACATTGGTCACCCGCAGGAAGCCCTCTCCGTGGGCGGCCACCAGCTCCGCCATGGCGCGTGGTTCGACGGAGTCCCAGAGTTCGACCACCGCGAGGCGGGTCGTACCGTCCTCGGCCAGCCGTTGCAGCTCAGGGACCAGGTCCTCCCGCAGGGCGCAGCACGCACAGTCGTTGATCAGCGGCGTCTCGCCGTGTGACCAGGTGTCCGCGGTGTCGCGGAGGCTGCGCAGCACGGTTCCGGAGGGGGCCGTCGACAGATCGTGATGGAGAGCGACGCTGCCGGGTACGTCGAACAGCAGCCGGTTCACGGTCCGTCCGCGTGCCTCGGCGTGCAGCCCGGCGACGATGACGACCGGCAGCTCGGCGGGGTGCGGAGCCATCACCGGGCTCCGTGGCGGTGGCGGGAATGCGGGTCGGATTTCACAGCGGTTCGGTCCTTGTCGGGGTGGGGTCGGGGTCGGCGTACGGCTCGGGGGGTGCCGTACAGGGCCGGGAGGCTCACCGTTCTTCGCGGAACTCGACGTGCCTGCGCACGACCGGGTCGTACTTCCGCAGGGTCAGGCGGTCGGGGTCATTGCGCCGGTTCTTCCGGGTCACGTAGGTGCAGCCGGTGCCTGCTGTCGAGCGGAGTCTGACGATCGGGCGGATCTCGTTGCGTGCCATACGGGTAGCATACGACAACGATTTTCATTTCCGATAGGGGTTCGCCCCGGGGAAGGACAGCCCTCCGTATGTCTGCGCACTGCCAACTGACCGGCGCCCGTCCGGGCTTCGGCAACAACATCTCCCATTCGCACCGCCGCACCCCGCGCCGGTTCGACCCGAACATCCAGCGCAAGCGGTACTGGCTCCCGAGCGAGGGCCGTCACGTCCGGCTCGTCCTCAGCGCCAGGGCGATCAGGACCGTCGACACCATCGGCATCGAGGCCGCCGTGGCACGTATCAGGGCGCGAGGGGGGCGTGTCTGATGGCCCGCAAGAGCAAGATCGCGAAGAACGAACAGCGCAGGGAGACCGTCCGGCGCTACGCCGCCCGCCGGGCCGAACTCAAGGAGACCGTCCGCAGGCCGGACACCGGTGACGCCGAACGGGCCGCCGCTCTGGCCGAGTTGCGCCGCCAGCCGAGGGACGCCAGTGCGACCCGGGTCCGCAACCGCGACAGTGTGGACGGCCGCCCGCGCGGGCACCTGCGCAAGTTCGGTCTCTCCCGGGTGCGGATGCGGGAACAGGCGCATGCCGGTTTCCTGCCCGGAGTGACCAAGTCCTCCTGGTGAGGCCACGACAAAGCCCCGAGGTCCCGAGGTCCCGAGGTCCCGAGGTCCCGAGGTCCCGAGGTCCCGAGGCCCTGAGGTGCTGATGCCGTGAAGCCGGCCGCCGGGGTCCGGTGAGGTTCCCGGCGGGCGGGTCCGTGGCCGTACGGGCCCGCCCGCCGGGGCTCAGCGCCGTGCCCGTCCTCCGGGGGACGCCGTCGTGCGAGCCGGGCCTCCCCGAGTGTCCCTGGGTGATCTTGCAACTGGCCCCGATGAACGGCATCGTGCGTGGTTCGGTCGCGTTACCACCAGCACACCGCCGGGGCGTCCCGGACGGCCGAGGGTACGGCCGACGAAGCGCCCGAAGGGGCGCCCGAAGGCACCGGGCGGCGTGCACCCCGCGCACTCTGGAGGCCACCATGGCAAGCCGTGATCCGCTGCATCCGAATGTTCTCGTCATCCTCAGTGACGACCAGGCCCATTGGGCGCTGGGCTGTGCGGGCAACGAGGAGATCATCACCCCCCGGCTGGACGCGCTCGCCGCCGGAGGCACCCGCCTGGAGAACTTCTTCTGTACCTCCCCGGTCTGCTCGCCCGCCAGGGCCAGCCTGTTCACCGGGCAGATCCCGTCCCGCCACGGCGTGCACGACTGGCTCTCCGGCGGTCATGTGGGAGAAGGCGGTACCGACTTCCTGGCCGGGCAGCGCCTGTTCACCGACGACTTCGCCGCGGCCGGGTACCGCCTGGCGCTGTCGGGCAAGTGGCATCTCGGCGCGAACGACCGGCCCCGGCAGGGCTTCACCCACTGGTACTCCCACGAAAGCGGCGGCAGCCCGTACCACGACGCCCCCATGTACCGCGACGGCGTACGGGCGCCGGCCGACGGATACCTCACCGACCTGCTCGCCGACGACGCCCTGGGCTGGATACGGACCGAGGCCGGCAGCGACTCACCCTTCTATCTCTCCCTGCACTTCACCGCCCCGCACAAGCCCTGGAAGGGCCAGCACCCGCCGAACATCGAGAGTCTGTACGCGGACTGCGCCTTCGACAGCTGTCCGCAGGAGGCGCCGCACCCCTGGCAGCCGCTGGTCGACGGGGTGCCCGTCGGGGGCGAACCCGATGTACGCGCGGCCCTCGTCGGCTATTTCGCCTCGGTCACCGCCATGGACACCGGCATCGGCCGGGTGCTCGACACCCTGGCCGAAGAGGGGCTGACCGACAGCACCCTCGTCGTCTTCTCCAGCGACAACGGGTTCAACTGCGGCCACCACGGCATCTGGGGCAAGGGCAACGGCACCTTCCCGCAGAACATGTACGACAGCTCGGTCAAGGTCCCCGCGATCATCTCGCAGCCGGGCCGGATCACCGCGGGCCAGGTGCGCCAGGAGCTGCTGTCGGCCTACGACTTCGCGGCCACGCTCATGGAGTGCGCGGGCCTGGACCCCGAGCCGTACGAACAGGGGCCGGGCAGCTCCTTCGCGGGGCTGCTTCTCGGCGACGAGCCGGAAGGGCGGCCCGCACCGTCCCGGCCCGTGGTGGTCTACGACGAGTACGGGCCGGTCCGCATGATCCGGACCACCGACTGGAAGTACGTCCACCGCTATCCGTACGGCCCGCACGAGCTGTACCACCTGGCCGTGGACCCGGGCGAGCGCGTCAACCTGGCCGGTGATCCGGCCCACTCCGGGCGGACCGGGGCTCTGCGGCAGCGGCTGGACACCTGGTTCCTTGAGCACGGGGAGCCCGGACGGGACGGGAGCCGGCTGCCGGTCACCGGGGCGGGGCAGTCGGCGCCGCTGGACGGTGACCCGACGGGAGCGTTCGACGCCCCGGACTGGCCGCTGCGCTACCCGCCGCTCGGCCCGTCCTGACCAGGGCGCCTTCACCGGCCCGTCCTGACCAGGAGACCTTGACCGGCCCGTCCGGCCGGCCCTTCCGTGCTCCGCCGTGCGGGCCGGGCCGGACCCCGTCGTCACCGTAGAACCGACCCCGTTACCATATGAGCACTGCCTAGCTCGAAAGATGCACCTGTGACTGTCAATGACGACTCGTTCACCCATTGGAAGACCCGCGAGGAGATCGCGGAGTCGATGATCCCCGTCATCGGGAAGCTGCACAGGGAGCGGGACGTCACGGTCCTCCTCCACAGCCGCTCCCTGGTGAACAAGTCGGTGGTCAGCATCCTCAAGACCCACCGGTTCGCCCGGCAGATAGCCGGCGTGGAACTGTCGGTCACCGAGACACTGCCGTTCCTGCGGGCTCTCACCACGCTCGATCTCGGGCCTTCCCAGATCGACATCGGGCTGCTCGCCGAGGCGTACAAGACCGACGACCGCGGCCTGTCGGCCGAGGAGTTCACCGCCGAGGCCGTCGCCGGCGCCACGGGCGACAACAAGATCGAGCGCCGGGAGCCCAGGGACGTCGTCCTCTACGGCTTCGGCCGCATCGGCCGCCTCGTGGCCCGCCTGCTGATCGAGAAGGCCGGCTCGGGGAACGGGCTGCGGCTGCGCGCCATCGTCGTCCGCAAGGGCTCGGCCGATGACGCCAAGGACATCGTCAAGCGCGCCTCGCTGCTGCGCCGTGACTCCATCCACGGCCAGTTCCAGGGCACGATCACCGTTGACGAGGCGAACAACACGATCATCGCCAACGGCAACGAGATCAAGGTGATCTACTCCGACGCCCCGACTTCGGTGGACTACACGGATTACGGCATCAAGAACGCCATCCTCATCGACAACACGGGCAAGTGGCGCGACCGCGAGGGGCTCTCGCAGCACCTGCGGCCCGGCATCGCCAAGGTCGTCCTGACCGCGCCCGGCAAGGGCGACGTCCCCAATGTCGTGCACGGTGTGAACCACGACATGATCAAGCCGGACGAGCAGATCCTGTCCTGCGCCTCCTGCACCACCAACGCGATCGTCCCGCCGCTGAAGGCCATGGCGGACGAGTACGGCGTCCTGCGTGGCCACGTGGAGACCATCCACTCCTTCACCAACGACCAGAACCTGCTGGACAACTACCACGTGGGTGACCGCCGCGGCCGCTCGGCGCCGCTCAACATGGTCATCACCGAGACCGGCGCCGCCTCCGCCGTCGCCAAGGCGCTGCCGGACCTCCAGGCCACGATCACCGGCAGCTCGATCCGTGTCCCGGTGCCGGACGTCTCCATCGCGATCCTCAGCCTGCGGCTCGGACGTGAGGCCGCCCGCGATGAGGTCCTCGACTACCTCCGCAATGTGTCGCTGTCCTCGCCGCTCAAGCGCCAGATCGACTTCACGAGCGCCCCGGACGCCGTCTCCAGCGACTTCATCGGCTCGCGCCACGCGTCGATCGTCGACGCCGGAGCCACCAAGGTCGACGGCGACAACGCGATCCTCTACCTGTGGTACGACAACGAGTTCGGCTACTCCTGCCAGGTCATCCGCGTCGTCCAGTACGTCTCCGGGGTGGAGTACCCGACCTACCCGGCGCCCGCGGTCTGACCCGGCCCGGTGGGCGACCCGGTCGCCGCGGCCGTGGCCGGGGGCCCACCTGTACCGGTGGCCGCCTACAGGGCCCGGCCGCGGCTCGCCCTCATCCGGCGGGGGTGGTGCGGATGGCGGCGATGTCGAACTGGAGGCGGACCTTCTCGCTCACCATGGCTCCGCCCTCGGCCAGCCTGGCGTTGTAGGTCAGCCCCCAGTCGGAACGGTTGATGGTGGTGGTGCCGTCGAAGCCGACCCGTTCGTAACCGAACGGGTCGGTGACGTGACCGATGTAGGTGAACTCCAGGACGACGGGGCGGGTGGTGTCCTTGATGGTGAGGTCACCGATCATGCGGAAGACGTCGTCGTCCGCCATCTGCACGGCGGTGCTGCGGAAGGTCATCCGCGGGTACTCCGCGGCGTTCAGGAAGTCCCGCCCCACCAGGTGGGCGTCGCGCTGCTCCACACCCGTGTCGACACCGGCGGTGGACAGGACGATCTCGGCCCGGGAGCGGGCCGGGTTGCGGCCGTCGAAGTAGAGGCGGCTCTCGTACTCGGTGAAGGCGCCGCGCACCGTCGTCACCATGGCGTGCCGCACGGAGAAGCCGATCCTGCTGTGTGCGGGGTCGATGATCCACTCTCCGGTGAGACCCGCCATGGCGGGATCCGGCAGGGCCGGGCCGGTGGGAGCAGCCGGAGCGGCGTACGCCGCGCGTCGGGCTGAGGGGCTGCGGTTGAAAAGGTTCATGGCGCAGGTAGCTAATCCGGAACGGCTGACGCCCGCAAGGCATGGTCAGGAAACCCGCCACCCCCCGGAGTGGATCTTCACAGTTTGGAGGTCACGGCCCCGCGGACTACCAGTGGCCGTGGTAGATCCGGCCCAGGGCCAGGACGGCCACCGCGGTGACGAGGAACACGATCCCGCCCACGATGTTGCGGGAGCCCACCCGCAGATGGGCGATGATCGCGCCGATGAAGTACAGCACCAGACCGGCCGCGGCGAGGGTTCCCAGCAGCGGGACCGCGAGCCCGGCCAGCAGCCCGGCGGTGCCCGCTGCCAGCAGCAGGCCGAGGACCGGCACCCACGTCCGTGGCACCCCCTTCATGTCGGCCTGGGCCTTGGGGTATTCGTGGCCGATCAGATAGGTGACGGCGGCGGCGCCGTTGAAGACCGCGCCCAGGACGGTGACCGTGAGGTAGGCGGCGAACATGGTGTCTCCCTTGCGTACGGAATGGCGTTGCCGGGCGCTCCCTCGGGGGATGCCGTTGTGGGTGCCATCACCTGGAAGACCGACCGGCGGGCCCGATGTGTGACATCGGCGCCGTCACCGCCTCATCGGCCGTTCCCGATGCCCTCCCCCCGAAGCGGAGTTGACGTGGCTTCATATGTTTCCCGGAGCTCCGTTCGCGGCGTAAAGTCCGGCAAAGTCGGTTCGGTGACCAGGGGAGGGCCCGACGTGCTGGAGGTTGTGGCGCTGAGCGCGCTGACCGCGTTTCTCACCGCGGCGGGTAACGGGGCCGCGGGGGAGATGGGCAAGCAGCTCCTCCTGACGACCGGCGCACTGGCGAGGAGAACCCTCGGCAGGGAGGCGCCACTGCCGTCGGGGCCGGACGAGTGGCGGTCACTGGCGGGCCAGGTGCACGCACGGCTGGGCGGCGACCCGCAGCTGGCCGACGAGTGGGCGCGGCTCGTCCGCAGCCTCCCCGAGCAGCCCACGGAACTGGCCCGAGCACGTGAACTGCCCTCCGCGACACGGTATTTCACCGATCGCCAGAAGGTGCTCAAGAAGTTGAAGCGGGAAGCGACCCGGCCGGCTGCCGGGCGGCCGCGGGTCGCACTGCTCCATGGGCCGCCCGGGGTCGGTACCACCGAGGTCGCCCTCCGGCTGGGCTCCGAGCTCGACTCCCGGTTCCCCGACGGGCAGTTCTATGCCGACCTGCGGGACACATCGGGCGGTCATGGTCCGGATCCGGCCACTGTGCTGCTGCGTCTGCTCCGGCAGATGGGTGTCACGCCGGACCGGATGCCGACGACCGCGCCCGGACGCGAGCAGCTCTACCGGCGGCTCACCGCGGGCCGCAGAGCCCTGGTGGTGGTCGACCACGCGTCGTCCGTCGCCCAGGTCCGCACCCTCGTCCCGGCCACCCCCGATGTCTTTCTGCTGGTGGTTGTCTCCGGGCGGCCCTTCGCTCTGGAGGCCGAACGGGTCGCCGTCCCCGCCCTGACCGACCGGTACGCGGTGCAGATGATGCGCAAGGTGGCGGGGCGGCAGGAGATCGCCCGGGCCAGGGCCCGGATGCCCGGGGTGCTGGAACACTGCGCGGGCAACGCCTACGCGCTGAAGGCCGAGGCGATGAGCCTGCTGGCCGAGGAGACCGTCGCGCAGCAGCGGGCCGCGGGGCCGTCGGCCCGCCACCCGGTGCGCGACGCCGCCCGGCGCGCCTGTGACCGCCTCGGGCCGGAGACGGCGCGGCTGGTCAGGCTGACGGCGCTGGGCGGCTGGCCCGCCATCGACGCGTACCTCGCCGCCGCTGCCGCCGACGTCGGGCCACAGGAGGCGGCTCGGATGCTCGAAGACGCGGTGGCGGCCCAGCTGCTGGACTTCGTGGCCGACGGGCGTTACCGCTTCCGCCCCGAAGTAGGGCGTTATCTGGCCGAAACGGCAGGCCCCGAGCACGGTGTCGCCGAATGCTCCGCCGCCGTGGAGCGCGCCCTCGACGCCCTGCTCAACCGCGCCCTGCACGCCGCCCATGCCGCCCTGCCGCAGAGCTGGCGCACCGAGCCCGCGCCGGATGCCGGGGAGGCGTACCCAGACGAGGCACAGGGCGTGGCGGTGCTGGCGGCGGAGGTGGGCAACCTGGTCCGCGCGGTGTCCGTGGCGGAGGAGCACCAGCACATCACGACGGCGCTGCGGCTGGCGCGCGCCCTGTGGCCACTCCAGCTCAAGGCCGGGTACTGGGACGAGGTGCTGCCCGCGCTGCGGGCGGCCGCCCGGTGCGCCGACGAGCACCAGCCGCGTTCACGTACAGCGGCGGGGATCCACTTCCAGCTCGCCCACTGTCTCGGTGAGCTGAAGCAGGGGGAGGAAGCAGGGCGGTCGGCGCGTGCGGCCGTCGAGTGCGAGCGGGCGGCGGGGCACGTACGGGGCGAGGCGTCGTCCGTCGAGTTGCTGGGCCTGCTGAGCCTCTACCAGCTGCGGTGGGAGGCCGCGTACGAGCGGTTCACCGAGGCCGAGGGCATCTACCGGCGGATCACTCCGGGGCAGGAGGGGGAGCGGGATGTGGCACGCGCCCTCGCACTGGCCGAGCGGCATCAGGGCCGGGCGCTGCGGGGCCTGGGCCGCTTCGCGGAGTCACAGCGCCTCCTGGAGTCCGCGGCCCGCTTCTTCGGTGAGCAGGGCGAGGACTACAACCGGGCACGCGCCCTCACCGACCTGGCCGACACCCTCCACGACGCGGGCGAGAACGCCGAGGCGCTGACGAAGGCCGGCGAGGCGGAGGGGCTGCTCACCCCGGCGGCCGCTCCGCATCTGCGGTATCTCGCGGGGCTGCGGCTGCGCTGCGAGGGCGGCCGCTAGGGCCTGTCGTCAAAGGGCCGCCTGCCGCGCGGCGCCCGGCACGCGCTCTCGGGCTGTTGTCGAGGGCTGCTGATCCGCTCCGGCGTTCGGGCCGGTCAGGCTTCCGCGACGGTCACCGGGTGCACGCCTTCGGCCGTGTGGACCCGGAGCGTGACGCCGCCGGGCGGCACGCTCTGCCCGTCGGCCAGCCAGGCGTGCAGCGACGAGGCGTACGCCGCGGGGTCGGCGTCCGCGTCCGGGCCCGCGGACAGCCGGAACAGGCCGTGCCGCCGACTGCGTACGGTGCAGTCGTCCGGTCCGCTCACGTAAGCGGCGACGCGACAGTGCGGATGCCGGCCGAGGATCTCGGCCGTCCACACCCCGGGCCCGCCCAGCCGCGGATCGTCCGCGGACCCGGCGCGCACGATCACGTCGGCCAGTTCCAGGTCGCCCGGGTCACGGGTGTCCTCGTGCACCGCGAGGTGGACGTCGCCCTTCGCGTCGTAGGGGAGTCCGGTGGACCGCTCGATCACGATGTCCGTGCCGCTGACGCGGGTGAGCACCCGCAGCGGAGCCGTCCGGTGCGGTGGATCGTACGGAGGCAGGGGCAGCGGTTCGAGGAGGGCGGGGGCAGCGGGCTCGGGAAGGTCCATCAGTGTGTAGAAATGGCGCCGCAGGAGCGCCGCGGACGCGCCGGGGGCCGAGGTGACGAACTCGGCGGGGTCGGCCGCCGGGCGGTGGCCGGACAGCAGCTGTTCGATCTGGGGGCGCAGCGGGCCGTGCGGATCGAGCCGCGGGGCGTCCCGGACGAACGCGGCGAGCGGCGTCTCCGGGTCCAGCCGCTCCTGTCCGGTGGCCGCCAGCAGCACCGGGACACCGAGAGCGGACGCGTAGTAGGAGACGGCACCGAAGTCACCGATCACGGCGTCGGCGGCCAGGAGCGCCTGCCGCCAGGCGTGTGCGGGGTCGACGAGGGCCAGCCCGCCGCGGCGGGCCCGGTCCAGCCAGGCGCGGACCTGGCCGGGGCCGTGTCCGTACCAGATGTTGGGGTGCAGGACGGCGGCCGGCCGGTAGTCGTCGGCGGGCAACTCCGCGGTGAGCCGTGGGAGAAGACCCGGCAGGACGTCGTGACCGCCGCCGCTGCCGAAGAAACCTTCCGGGTTCCATGTGGAGTTCAGTACGACGAGCCGTTGGCCTCGCCGTACGCCCAGGGCCCGCCGGAAGCGGTCGCGGTACGGGCGCGCGGCGAGCATGCGGTCGAAGCACGGGTCGCCGGCGAGCACGGAGATGTCCACGGCCTCGGGGCAGACACGGCACAGCCGCTCCAGCTGTTCCGGATGGGAGAGCACGAGGCCGTCCATGAACGGTTTGCCGTCCGCGAGCAGCCACTCGGGCGACAGACCGAACGTCGGCTCCCGGCTCCCGGCTCCCGGCTCCCGGCTCCCGGCTCCCGGCTCCCGGCTCCCGGCTCCCGGCTCCCGGCTCCCGGCTCCCGGCTCCCGGCTCCCGGCTCCCGGCTCCCGGCTCCCGGCTCCCGGCTCCGCGAGCTTCTTAGTGTATCCCACGCCATGGGAAATGATGGACAATTTCCCCTGAATCAAAGGGAGTTGACCGCCGAAACTCGCCGAGACCGCGAGGTCGACGGGCGTCGAGAGCGCCTGCTCCCACGGCAGCACGGGGAGAGCCAGGCCGTCGAAGAGCTCGTCGAGTCCGCCCTGGAAGGCGGAGGATCCCGTCGAGGTGACGAGCAGCTGGACGCGGAAGTCGTCATGGAAGAGTGACAGCACGTCCAGCAGGCGGCCGGCGGAGGTGGCGTTGTGGACCACCACCAGGACCCGGCGCTGCACCGTGCGGCTGGTCCAGCGTCCGGACTCCCGCCCGACCGGCACACGTATCGGCAGGGGTTCGGCCCGCACTTGTGCTCCTCCCGGGCGTATGTGGTCCCATCGGGCGATCACCCTAGCCGTACGCCGCTCCCGTCCGCGGGGCAGGGCACACGCCGTCTGCCGCGGCCCAGGTCACCTGCCGCGCCGCTCCCGTACTCCGTCGAGCAGCCGGCTCCGCTGCTCCGGTGCGGCCGCCAGCGCGGCGCCGGTCAGCGCCAGCGCGGTGGCGCCGTCGAGGACCGCGCGGTCGGCGCCCCCGCTCTTGCCGTACGCGGTGAACTCGGGGGTGTGCTGCCTGGCGCCGCCCGTCTCGTAGCCGATCGTCGGGTGGATCGTGGGGACGTACTGCGAGACGTTGCCCATGTCGGTCGACGCCATCGACTCGCCGTGCAGCGGCGTCGCCGTGCGGCCCAGTTCGCCGAGCGCCGCCACGTACGCCTGCGTCATCACTGCGTCCTGGCGCAGGTCGTGGAACTCCCGCCCGTGCGCCTCAAGTTCCAGCTCGGCACCGGTGGCCAGCGCCCCGGCCTCGAAGCAGGCGCGTACCCGCTGGTGCGCCGCGCCGAGCTGTTCCACGGTCAGCGCCCTGACCTCGCAGCGTGCGCCGGTGCGGGCGGGGATGATGTTCACGGCCTGCCCGCCGTCGGTGACGATGCCGTGCACCACCACACCCGGCGGCAGCTGCTGGCGCAGCAGCCCTATGGCGGTGTGCGCGACGGTCATCGCGTCGAGGGCGTTGATCCCTTCCCAGGGGGCCATCGCGGCGTGCGAGGGCTTGCCGCGGTAGGTGACGTCCCAGGCTCCGACGGCCAGCGACGAGGCACCGACCGTGTCGTCAGGTGCGGCGTGCACCATCATCGCCGCGGCCACGTCGTCGAAGACTCCGGCGTCGAGGAGGAGGACCTTCCCGCCGATGTCCTCCTCGGCGGGTGTGCCGATCAGCTTGACGGTCAGGCCGAGTTCGTCCGCCACGGCGGCGAGACCGAGGGCTGCGCCGACGGCCGCGGCCCCGTTGACGTTGTGCCCGCAGGCGTGCCCGATGCCGGGCAGGGCGTCGTACTCGGCGCAGAACCCGATGACGAGTTCGCCGGTTCCGCGGGTGGCGACGAGCGCCGTGGGGAGGTCCGCGACCCCCCGGGTGACGGCGAAGCCCGCCGTTTCGAGCAGGTCCCCGATCCTGGCGGCCGCGCGGTGTTCCTGGAGGGCCGTCTCGGGTTCGTCGTGCAGGGCGTGGCTGAGGCCCACGAGCTGTTCGCTCCAGGAGCCGACCGCATCGGCCACAATCCTGCGGGTGTCCGAGGCGTCCAGGGCGTCCAGTGTGTCCGGGGTGTCGGTCATGCGAGCTCTCCGCTCTGTGTCAGGTGCTGATCATGGGTGGCGTCCGTCCCGCGCGAACCGCGGTAGCGCAGGGCCAGGGCCGTACCGGCGACGGCCACCGCCGCGCACGCGCCCCAGCCCCACAGGTAGCCGGACTCGGCGACGTGCGAGGTGCCCGGTGTGACGTGGGCCTCGAAGAACGCGGCGATCACCGCGGCGCCGATGGCCGCGCCGAGCGACAGGGCCAGTTCGTTGAGGCCGACCGCGAGGGCCGTCTCCCGTTCCGCGACGGCCTCGGCCGACAGGGTCCGCGAGATCGACTCGAAGAGCCCGGTGGCGAGCCCCACCACCAGGGCGCAGACGACGTACTGGGGGAGGGTGCGGTGGAAGACGGCCATCCCCACGAAGCCCAGCGCGATGAGGCCGCCGCCCGACGCGAGGACGGCGCGGTCGCCGAGCCTCCGGGTGAGGCGCGGGGTGAGGGCGGATCCGGCGAACCCGGCGGTCACCATGGCGAGCGAGATCGTGGCGATGGCCTGCGGCCCCAGGTCCATGCCGTAACCGGTCTCCGCCCGCGAGGCGCCCAGGAAGAGGGCGTTGGCGCCGAGGAAGCCGATGGTGCCGAAGGAGGCGCAGAAGGTGAATCCGCTGACCACCGCGAGGCGCGGGTTGCTCAGCATCCGTACGCTGACCAGCGGGTGCGCCGAGCGCCGCTCGACCGCCACCCAGGCCGCCAGGACGACGACGGCCCCGACGGCGAGAGCGAGCGTACGCGGCGCCCCCCAGCCCCAGGTGCCGCCCTGCGCGAGCACCAGGACGAGCGCCACCAGCCCCGCTGTGAGCAGCACCGCGGCCCCGTAGTGGAAGCGGCCGCCGCGCGGTGCGTCGCTGGCGGGCAGCGCGATGGCCGCGACCACGGCGAGTACGGCGACCGGGACGGCCGTCCACAGCCCGGCCTCCGCGTGCCGTTCGCTGAGCGAGCCCGCCACCAGGCCGCCGACGCCGATCGAGAGGAGCAGGACCCCGACGAGGAGGGAGATCCCGGTGCGGTTCCGCTCGGGTGCGCGGGAGCGCAGGATGCCCACGAGCAGCGGGAAGAAGCCGACGAGCGCGCCCTGCAGTACGACGCCGACGGCCAGCGTCACGGCGGTCGGCCGCACGGCGATCAGCAGCGAGCCGCCCGCCACCATCGCGACGCACACCCGCAGGAGTCTGCGGTGCCCGTACAGGTCACCGAGGCGGGAGAGCAGCGGCGTCATCACCGCGAAGGCCACCTGGGACAGCAGATAGATGTTGTTCTGTCCCACGGTGCTGATGTGCAGACTGAGGCCGACCTCGGGCAGCAACGGGGTCAGATAGCCCTGGACGATGCCGCCCAGCAGGATCACGACCGCCATCGTCCCGAGCATGCCGGGTCCGGAACTGAGCGCTCCGGGTCCGCGTTCCGTTCCAGATATGCGTGTGTGCACAGCTTCACCTCTGGATCACTGGGGGTCCGGGGAACTTTGGTGGCCGGAACCGAATGTGGTGGCTACTGTGCGGGCGGGGACACAAACGTCCTCGAATATTCATTGATTCGTCCGTACGAAGGGCTTGTGATGCGAGAAACGGTCACCGCCAGCGAACTCGACCTCGCCCTGGTGAACGCCCTCCAGCTGCGCCCCAGGGCTTCGTGGTCGGAGCTGGCTCCGCTGCTCGGGGTGACCGCGGGCACGCTGGCGCGGCGCTGGGAGCGGCTGACGGGGGAGGGGCTGGCCTGGGTGTACGCGGCGCCGGGCCGGGAGTTCTCCCGTAACCGCTGCTCGGCCTTCGTCCTGCTGCGCTGCCTTCCCGGGGACCGGACCCGGCTGATGGCGGAGCTGAGCGCGCTCCCGGAGGCCGTGACGATCGAGCTGACCGGGCACGGCACCGCCGACCTGCTCCTCGACGTGCTCGCCCCGGATCTGACGGCGCTCACCCGGTTCCTCGGCGAGAAGCTGGACCGGATGGCGGGCATTGTCTCGGTGACCTGCCTGTTCACCACGTCCCTGTACGTCGAGGGCAGCCGCTGGCGGCTGCGCTCGCTGGCCCCCGCGCAGCTGACGGCGCTCGGCAGCCCGTCGGCCGCGCGGGGGGAGCCCGCGGGTACGGTCCCGCTCGACGCCGTCGACCGGGCCCTGCTGCACGAGCTGGTCCGGGACGGCCGGCTCGGCCTTGCCGAACTGGCCGAGCGCACGGCGACCAGCCCGGCCACCGTCCGCCGCAGGCTGCGCCGCCTCACGGATTCGTCGGTCCTGACCTTCCGCTGCGACATCGCCTCCGCGCTGGCCGGCCGTCCGGTCCCGGTCTCGCTGCTCGGGCAGGTGCCGGCGCGGGACATCGGCACCACCCACCGCACCCTCGCGGCCCTGCCCGAATGCCGCCTGGTCGCGGCCGTGACCGGGCCGGCGAACATCTTCGTCACGCTCTGGGTGCACGACCTCGGTGACATCCAGCGCCGCGAGACCGCCCTGTGCGCCCGGCTGCCCACCCTCACGGTGACCGACCGCATCGTGGGCCTGCACACGGTCAAACGGATGGGGCATCTGCTCGACGACGAGGGCCGCCGGGTGGGGGTGCAGCCGATCTCGCCCTGGTAGCCGGGACCGGCTGCACCCCGGCGTACCGGGCCGGCGGCTGCTCTCAGCCGTTGAGGTGGGCGCCCACCAGGTGGAACGCCTCGACCAGCGGGACCTGCGGCACCGCCGGTGACATGACCTGGGAGCCGAAGTGCACGACGACGAGGTCGAGTCCGGGGGAGACGAACAGGCGCTGCCCGTGGATGCCGCTGGCCATGAAGGAGCCGTAGGGGTCGTTCGGAATCCACCACAGGTCGTGGTACGAGAGTGTGGCGGGTGTGCTCGCGGGCGCCGCGGGGAAGCGGACGCGCCGGGCGTACTCGGGGACGGGCGCGGTGATGGCGGCGGCCACCGATTCCGGCACCACCTGACGGCCCCCGGACGTACCGCCGCAGCGGATCATCTCGCCGAGCCTGGCCACGTCCCGTGCGGTCGCGCTGAACCCGCCGCAGGCGGACTCGGCGCCCTCGGAGTCCAGGATGTAGTAGGCGTCCTCCTCCGCCCCGATGCGGGACCAGAGGAGTTCGGACAGCAGCGCCGATACGGTCGTCCCGGTGACGCGGCGCAGGACGTGGGCGAGTGCCTCCACGTTGCCGTTCTCGTAACGGAATCCGGTGCCGGGGGCGGCGGTCGCCCGTGCGGTGGCGAGGTGTTCGCGGATGGTGGCCGGGCCGGTGTAGCCGTACGGGCGCAGTTGCGGGGCGAGGATGGCGGCGTAACGCTGCGCCTCCAGGGCCTTGTCGTAGGGGCGGCCCGCGTAACTCATCTGGGTGCCCATGTGGAGCAGGTGGCCGACTTCGGCCTCTCCGAAGGCCGTTGCGGCCAGTTCGGGTACGTACGAGGAGACCCGGGCCGTCCGGTCGACCAGTCCCTGGTGTTCGAGTATCGCCGTCAGCAGGCCGATGTACGACTTCGCCGCCGACGCGTTGAAGTGCGGGACGTGGGACTCGTAGCCGTGCAGATAGGTCTCGTGGACGACGGTTCCCCGGTGGAGGACGAGGAAGGCGTCCGTCTGCGCCGCGGCGAACACCTCGGGCAGCGGGACCGTGCGGCCGTCGCGGGTGGTGAGCCGGAGGCTGTCGATGCCCGAGTCCCGCTCCGCCACCGGCAGTTCGCGTGGCCGGTCCTGGCCGCGCCAGACACGGCGGCTGGGCACCGTCTCGCGGCCCGCGGTGCTGTGCCGGCGCACCCACGCCGGATCCGTGAAACCCCGTGCCCAGACGAGGTCCGCCAACGAGGACATCTCCACCGGCTGCGTCATGCGCTCACTCCTGCCTATCGGTTGAAGTACCGATAGATACCATACGGACTGTTCAGTAAGTGAGGGGTGTGGGCGGCGTACGGGGGTCAGGGCGTGCTGTCGACGGCCCCCGGTGCGTCCGAGGGGGCGAGGCCCGAGGCCCACACCCGCCCGTACACGGACAGGTCCCGCAGATGCCCGGTGATCTCGGCCGCGCTGTACCCGGTGTCGTTCTCCACCCACCAGGTCAGCAGACCGAGCAGCTCGCCGGTCCAGGCCCGCGCGATGACGTCGAACGGAATGCGCGGGGTGACGCCGAGCTCCCGGGCGCGCTCGCGGAACAGCCGCTCGACCCGGTCGCAGGTGATCTCGGTGAACTCCCGCAGCGCCCGGCCGTCGCCCTCGCCCCGCAGGATGACCCGGTAGACGGGCCTCTCCTGCTCCGCGTGCTGGAAGATGTAGAGCACCGGGAGGCCGGTGAAGCCCTGGGCCTGGGCCTGTTCGACGGCCGGCAGCAGCCGTTCCCTGTCCGCGGCGAGGTCCCGGACGACGTCCACGAGCAGGTCCTCCTTGTCGCGGTAGTGGGCGTAGAAGGTGGCGCGGGCGACATCGGCCCGCTCCGTGAGCTCCTCCACGGTGATCGCGTGGAATCCCTGCTCCAGGACCAGGCCGACGAGGGCCGAGCGCAGTGCGTGACGGGTGCGGCGGACACGGCGGTCCTCGGCGGGCTTGGGGGCTGCGGGCTTCATGGCCGGATCATTTCCTCTTCGTGCGAACCGTTGACCTGACACTAACGCTGCATTTACGTTCTCGTACACCAAGATAGTTTCTGAACAACTTGTTCAGGAACTGATCGTTGAGAACTGTGCATGGAGCGCGATGAACCTCGGACGGTACGTACGCAGGACAGCCGGCCACCAGCCCGACGCCGAAGCCGTGGTCTGCGGGGTGACCCGGCTCAGCTACGCGGCCCTCGACGAGCACAGCGACCGGCTCGCCACCGCACTGCGCGACCTCGGCCTGCGCAAGGGCGACTGTGTGGCGACCCTCGCGGGAAACCGCGCGGAACTCGTCGTCACGGAGCTGGCCCTCTACAAGGCGGCGCTGGTGCGCGCCCCGGTCAACGCCCGGCTCGGCGAACGCGAAGTGGCCCATCTGCTGCGCGAGTCGGGCGCGCGCGTCCTGCTCACCGACGCCGCGCACCTGGACGCGGCACGGCACGCGGTGCCCGGCAGCGGCGTGCGGACGGTGATCGGCTACGACGGCCCGAGCGACCTCGGACCCGGCTACGCCGGTGTACTCGCCGACGCTGCCCCCGAACCCGTCGACACCGGCTGCGACGACGGCGACCCTGCCGTACTGCACTTCACCTCCGGCTCGACCGGCAAGCTCAAGGCCGCGATCCAGACGTACGGCAACCGCGCCGCGGTGATGCGCAAGATGGTGATGGGGCCCGACACCCGGGTCGGCCCCGGTGACCGGCAGATCCTGGCGGGTCCCGTGACCCACGCCTCCGGCATGCCGCTGCTCGGCATCTTCTTCGCGGGCGGGTGCGCGGTCGTGCTGCCGAGCTGGGACGCCGAAGGCTTCCTCGCCACCGTCCAGCAGGAGCGCGCGACACACGCGTTCGTCGTCCCCACCATGGTCAACGCCGTGCTCGCGCTGCCGGACGCCCGCTCCTACGACCTCTCCACGCTGCGCCAGCTGATCTACGGAGCCGCCCCCATGGCGCCCCAACGCATCCGCGAGGCATGGGAGTTGTTCGGCCCGGTGCTCTCCCAGGGGTACGGCTGCGGGGAGACCACTTCGGGTGTGCTGTTCCTGTCGACCGACGACCACCGGCGCGCCATCGAGGGCGAGGACGAGGAACTGCTGCTGTCCTGCGGCCGCCCGCGTGCCGAGGCGGAGGTCGCCGTCGTGGACGAGCACGGGGCGCCGGTGCCGGACGGCGAGATCGGCGAGATAGCCGTACGGGGCCCCGACGTCGTACCCGGGTACTACAACGAACCCGCCCTCACCGCCGCGTCCTTCCGCGACGGCTGGTTCCTCACCGGCGACCTCGCGCGCCGCCGTGCGGACGGCTATGTCTTCATCGTCGACCGCAAGAAGGACATGATCATCTCCGGCGGTTTCAACATCTACGCCGTCGAGGTCGAGTCCGTCCTGCACCAGCATCCGCAGGTGTACGCGGCTGCCGTCGTCGGTGTCCCCGACGACCGGTGGGGCGAGGCGGTCAAGGCCGTCGTCGTACCGCGCGAGGGCAGCAAGCCGACCGAGGCCGAACTCATCGCGTTCTGCGCCGAACGGCTGGCCCGTATGAAGAAGCCCCGCTCGGTCGACTTCGTCGCCGCACTGCCGCACAACCCCAACGGCAAGGTCGACCGCCGTGCGATCCGCGACCCCTACTGGGCGGGCTCGGAGCGCCGCGTCCACTGAGGTCTGCCACCGCTGCCCCGACCCCCGCCGAACAGGAGCCACCCATGCCCTTCACCCTCGAACCCTCCTACGACGACAACCCGCGCCTGCAGGCCCTGGTCACCGGCCTGCGCCGCTACCTCCACGAGGAGCTGATCCCCTACGAGCGCGAGCGGGGCCTCACCCCGGAGACCAGGCTCGACCGGCCGACCCTCGAACACGTCTGGAAACGCAGCCGCGAACTCGGCTTCTACGGCGTCAGCCTCCCCGCCGAGCTGGGCGGACAGGGCCTGAGCCTGACCGAACTCTGCGCACTCAAGGAGGAGCTGACCGCGTCCGGCGCCGTGCTGTCGCACTCGGTCCTCGGTGACATGGGCGGACCGCTGCGCGCCGGCTCCATCGTCAAGTACGCCACCGACCACCAGAGGGAGCGCTATCTGCTGCCCGTCATCCGGGGCGAGCGCGCCTGCTGCTTCTCCATCACCGAGCAGGACGCGGGCTCGGACGTACGGCGCATGACCACCACCGCCACACCCGACGGCGACTCGTACGTCCTCACCGGCCGGAAGGTGTTCAGCTCGGCGGCCCCCTTCGCCGACTTCGCCGTGGTCGTCGCCCGCATGGCCGGTACGGAGGAGTCGTACAGCGCGTTCCTCGTCGACCTCGACAGCCCGGGCTGCCGGGTCCTGGACGGTGATGTCCCCATGTCCGGGCAGCAGATGGAGGGAGACCTGGACTTCGACGGCTGCCGTGTCCCCGCCGCGAACCTCCTGGGCGAGATCGGCCAGGGGCTGCGCATCGGCATCGGCCGCATCACCCTCAACCGCCTCCTGCACTGCCCCTCGCTCATCGGGGCGGCACGGCGCGCCTGGGACCTGTCCGTCGCGTACTCCAGGAGCCGCGTCGCCTTCGGGCAGCCGCTCCTCGCCCTCCAGGCCATCCAGCACAAGCTCGCCGACATGGCCACCGACATCTACGCCGCCCGCTCCGCGGTCATGGCCACGGCCGCCCGCGCCGACCAGGGGGCGGACATCGGTGTCGAGGCCAACATGTGCAAGCTGCTCACCGCCGAGTCCTGTTTCCGCGTCGCCGACCAGGCCGTACAGATCCACGGCAAGGCCGGGCTCACCCGCGGCCACGAGGTCGAGCAGATCTTCCGGACGCTGCGCATGTTCCGTGTCGTCACCGGCACCAGCGAGATCCACAAGAACGCGATCGCCAAGTCGCTGATGTGAGCGGCGGCGGCCGGCCGGCTGGGGGCGCGCCGGGCGGGGGACCGCCCGCCGCCCCTGGCCCCCCGCTCCTCCCCGAACCCGCAGGAGTCACTCGTGGCACCCCGACCTCAGCCCCAGCTCTCCGCCGACGGGGACACCGACGGCCGCACCGCGCCACTCCCCGCCCACGACCGCCGCCGCGCCTGGCTCGTCACGGGCCTCATCGTGGCCTTCATGGTCGTCAACTTCGCCGACAAATCCGTCCTGGGCCTGGCCGCCGTACCGGTCATGGACGACCTGCACATCAGCAACGGCACCTACGGGCTCATCTCCAGCTCCTTCTTCCTGCTGTTCAGCCTCTCCGGTCTGGTCGTCGGGTTCTTCTCCTCGCGGATGTCCAGCCGGCTGCTGCTGTTCGTCATGGGGCTGCTGTGGGCGGTGGCCCAGCTCCCGGTCCTCGTCGTGGCCACGGTCCCCACCCTGGTCGCCGGGCGGCTGCTGCTCGGCGCCGCCGAGGGCCCCGCGGCCTCCATGTCCATGCACGCCCTGTACAAGTGGTTCCCGCCCGAGCGGCGCGGGCTGCCGTCGGCGCTGCAGATCGGCGGCGCGGCGCTGGGCACCCTGATCGCGGCACCGGTGGTCACCTGGCTCATCAGCGCCTTCGGCTGGCGTTCGGCGTTCGCCGCGCTCGGCCTGGCCGGTGCGGTGTGGAGCCTGCTGTGGTGGAAGGGCGGGCACGACGGCCCTTACGACGACGCCCGCCGGCCCAGCGAGGAGACCACCGGGCCAGGTCACGAGCCGGGCCACGAGCCGGGCCAGGAGCCAGGTCACGAGCCGGGCCAGGAGGGCGCCGTACCGCACCCCGCCGACCGGCTGCCCTACCGCAGGCTCCTGTTCACCGGCACGGTGCTGGGAAGCATATCCAGCGCATTCGGCGCCTCCTGGGCGCTGTCCCTGAGCCAGGCCTGGCTGCCCGCCTATCTCCGGACGCAGCTCGGTATGGCGCCGGGGGCGGCGGCGACCACGGTCAGCGCCGTCGCGGCCTTCAGCCTTGTCCTCCTGCTGACGGTCTCGCCGTTCGTGGACCTGCTCAAATCGCGGGGAGTGTCCAGCCGTTGGTCGTGCGGGGCGCTGCAGGGCGCGGTCGTGTGCGTCGCGGGCGCGGCCATGGCGGCTTTCCCGTTCGTGGACGCCCCGGGGCCGCGCTTCCTGCTCATCGCCGTGGCCTTCGGCTGCGCCGGTGTCGCCGTGCCCCTGCACTACATGACCACGGCCGAGGCGGTCCCCACCGCGCAGCGGGGCGCGGTGTTCGGCATCGTCGCCGCGACCGGCACCCTGCCCGGCCTCGTCGCTCCCGCGCTCACCGGGCATCTCATCGACGCCGGGGCCACACAACAGGGCGGATACAGCGCCGCGTTCCTCCTCACCGCGGGCGTCATGCTCGCCGCCGGGGCGGTGGCCATCACGGTCATCAGACCGGAACGCGACGCGCGGCGCCTGGGCCTGTGCGTGGGAGGAGGCCGGGGCGGGGCGTAGGCCGAGGCGTGGGTCCGGGAGGGGACGGGAAGTACTAGGCGTACGGAGAAGGGCGGCCGGGGCGTACGGCCGCGCGGGTTCTTCGGCCGCTGGTTCAACACTTGCGGCGTGGCCCGCGTATCCCCTGAGGAATACGTCGTCTCCGGGAATGGATGCACCATGGCAGCGTGGCGCGGAATGGGATGCGGGCAGCCGTGGCGGTGAGCGGTGGTCCGCTGCAGTGGTTTCGCGGGCGGTCCAAAGTGGTGGACCCGGAGCCCGGGCCCGCCGGAATGCGGACCGAGCGCGAAGTGCGGGCTGCCTACGATCTCTACGGCGGCGAGCTCTTCGGGTTCGCCTTCAGGGCTCTGGACGACCGGCAGCTCGCCGAGGACGTCGTACAGGAGACGTTCGTCCGGGCCTGGCGGTCACCGCGTGGTTTCGATCCGGACCAGGGCAGCCTGCGGACCTGGCTGTTCGCCATTGTCCGTAACGGAGTGGTGGACGCCATACGGCGGCGCAAGGTCCGGGAGGGGCCGGGGTGTTCGCCGTGGGACGCGGTGCCCGAGCAGTCCCCGGGGTTCGACCCCGTGGACCAGCTTCTTGAGCGGATTCAGCTCGCTGAGGCACTGGAGCGTTTGAGCCCGCAACACCGGGAGGCGGTGGTGGAGGTGTACTTCGGTGGTCGTACCTGCGCGGAACTGGGTGAGGAGCTGGGCATCTCGGCGTCCACCATGCGCAGCCGGCTGTATTACGGGGTGCGTTCGCTCCGGCTCGTCCTGGAGGAGAACGGGTGGCTGGCGTCATGAACAAGGAGTGCCTGCTCTACGGCCCGTTGCTGACCGAGCATCTGCTGCTCGGGACACCGCTGCCGGAGGAACTGTCCCGGCACGTCGACGGGTGCCCCGAGTGCGCCCGTGAAGTCTCCCTGACGGACGACGTGGTGCGGACCCTGCGGCGGGCGGACCCGCTCGCCGGCCGGATCGCGGCGCGCGCCCCCGCACCGCGTGCGCGGCCGTCGGAGGATCTCGTCGACCGGATCCGCCGGGACATGGACGCCGGCCGCGACGACGGTGACGCCGGCCGGGACATGCACGCCGGCCGAGACGTGTACGCCGGCCGGAATGGGTACGCCGGCCGGTCCCGGCGTCCCGGCCGGCGGTTCGCCCTCGGCGTCGCCGCCGCCTTCGTCACGGCGGCCGCCGTGGCCGTCCCGCTCACCTTGCACCAGGACCGGCCGGCTCCGGCGACGTCCGCGGCGTCGGTGGTACTGCACCGCCAGGGCCGCATGGTCGAGCGGCCGTGGGGCACCGAAGTCCCGGTGGCGCTGTCCGGGCTCCGGCCGGGAGAGACGTACCGCATGATGACCGTCAACGCCGCCGGTAAGCGGGTTCCCGGGGGCAGCGTGCGGGCCGCGACCGGTGATCCGGTGTCCACGCGGATGGTGACGGCCATGCGCCGGGCGACCATCACCGGCCTGATCGTCGAGGACGCCCACGGACATGTCGTGGGCCGGGTCCCCGTCGTGAAGCTGCCGCCCCCGTCGGCCTGACAGCCGCGAAGAACACCTCCTGGCGCTGGATTCCCCTGGGCCGTCAGGCGATGCGGCATGTGCATGCACATGGTCCGCAGGAAAAAGAGAATGTGACGGGGGTGGGAGGCGGAGGACCGGCCGCCGTCCCTGACCCGGGCCATCCCCGAACCGGCAGGCGCCAAAGCCACTTCAGCCGCGTCGGCCACCTCAGCCGCGTCGCCTGCTCCGGTGGCTCGGCCCCCGCACCCGGTTGCGGTGTCGGGCCGCGACCGCGTCTGCACGGCCGACCAGTCGTCCGACACGGTGCCGGTCCGGGTGGGGTGCTCAGCGAGCCGGCAGCCGGAGCGATTCCTCGTTCCGTGTGCGTACGGAACCCGGCAGCCGGTCGACGAGTCCGGCGACACTGACCGAGCGCAGGGAGGCGCGCCAGGCTTCGTCGGCCTGGTCCATCACGGTGTTGACCATGCAGGCGCGCCGGCACTCCTCGGGGGATGAGGCCCCGGTTCCGCGCTGCCGGATCTCCTGGCACACGAAGGGGGCGGCGGTGCCCTCGATGGCCTCCACCACATCGAGGACGGAGATCGATTCGGCGGCGCGCGCCAGCCGGTAGCCGCCCTTCGGGCCGGAGTTGGCGAACAGCACACCCGCCCGGGTCATCGCCTGGAGGTGCTTGGACAGATACGCCTCGGGCAGACCGAAATGACCGGCCAGCGCATCACGGCGCATCAGCCCGCCGGGCGGCACCTGCGCGAGCAGCACGGCACAGTGCAGCCCCCACTCCACGCCTTGGGACAGCTTCATGCGGTCAGTCTAGTCATCGCGATATCCGCAATAGCCGGAAACCGTTCCCGCTCCGCGTCGGCCCAGGGCGTCGCTGTTCGATGTGGCCGAGGGCGGTGTGACCCTGTGCGGACCGGGGGCGCGGTTCGTTGTGGCCATCCGGCTGCCTCCCCTTCGGGCTGCCACTGTTGCGACTTGTTCGCCATCGCGGAGGCAACATACCGACGGTGAGGGCCAGTTCGGCCCTGATCGAGGGGGAGCGCCGATCACAGGATCTCCGGTGTCCCGGCTCGCCCGGTGCCACGCCGCAGAGGCTGTGGAGACCGCGGAGGTGATGCGCGCGGGCACGCAGACCGCCATGTCGCGCATGTCCGACATGGCGGAAACGGCCTGGGCGGGAGCCCTCAGACTCCGGAGCCGCCCGGCGCCCCGCCGGTGTCTCCGCCGGTCATCAACCAAGGCCTGACCTGCTGGCGGGCGCGGTGCAGACGGGACTTCACCGTGCCGACGGGCAGGTTCATCCGGTCGGCGATCTCCGCGTAGTCGAGTTCGCAGATGTCCCGGTAGACGAGCGGTGTCACCAGCTGCGGAGCCTCGCGCTCCAGCCGTTCGAGCGCTTCGAGCAGATCGACGCGCGAGCCCGCGATCACGCTGGTGGTGCGCGGGTCGGGGTGGGTCGTCTCCGCCGTCGTGAGCGGGGTCTCGGCGGCGCGCCGTTTGAGCTCGCGGTACTTCTGCCGCGAGCAGTTGGCTACCACCGTGTACAGCCAGGTGCTGAACTTGCTGCGGCCCTCGAAACGGTGGATGTTGCGCGCCACCTGCACGAGCACGTCCTGGGCCGCTTCCTCGGCGTCCTCGCGGTACAGGAGGAACCGGGCGCAGCGGCGCAGGACATCGGGACTGATGTCCCGGAGCAGGGCGTCCAGAGCCTCCCGGTCGCCGCCGGACGCTCGGACGGCCAGGGCCTCTGTTCCATCGGCGGGCCGGGTCACGGGAGGGTTTCCGCGCGTCGGGCCGGCTGGACTCGCTGGGGGATCACCCATGCATGATAGCCACATGTCCGTACCAGAAGAGATTGGCCGGTACCGCGTTCTGCGCCGTCTCGGCACGGGGGCGTTCGCCGTGGTGTGGCTGGCCCACGACGAACGGCTGCACGCCGATGTCGCGGTGAAGGTGATGGCCGACAACTGGTCGTACCGCCTGGACATCCGGGAGCGCTTCGTCGCGGAGGCGCGACTGCTGCGCCGAGCGAACTCGGGTGGCGTGGTCCAGGTCTTCGACATCGGTGATCTCCCTGACGGACGGCCCTACTTCGTCATGGAGTACGCGGACCACGGCACCCTGGACGACCTGTTGACCGCGGGTGAACTGGGTGTGGACGAGGCGCTGCGGCTGACCGCAGAGGCGGCGCGCGGGGCAGCCGCACTGCACGACGCGGACATCGTGCACCGGGACATCAAACCGTCGAACATCCTGCTCAAGGGCCGGCCGGGCGGCCACGAGCGGGTACTCATCGCCGATCTCGGGCTGGCGAAGAACCTGGCGCAGGCGTCCGGTCTCACCGTGATCGCCGGCAGCAGCGGCTATATGGCGCCCGAGCAGGCGGAGCCGTACGACGGGATCGACGCGCGCGCCGACGTCTACAGCCTCGGCGCCGTCCTGCACCACCTGCTCACCGGTACGGTCCCCGGGCCGCCCGGGAAGGTGCTCCCGGCCGACGAGCTGCGGCCCGGTCTGCCCGCGCCGGTCGTGGCCGCGGTACAGCGGGCCATGGAGCCGGACCGGGAGAACCGCTGGGAGAGCGCGCGGGCGTTCACGGACGAGCTGGAGCGGCTGCGCACCCTGCCCGTGCCAGGGGCGGCGGGAGCGGCCGCGGCGCCGGTGCCGGGTGTCTCGGGCAGCTCGGGCAGCTCGGGTGTCTCGGGTGTCTCGGGTGTCTCGGGTGCCTCGCCCGCGTCCGCGGCGTCGGGCGCGCTGCCCATACCTGACGTCCCGGGCAGCTCTTCTGCCTCTTCTGCCACCCCGGCCCTGGGCGGCTCGCCCGTATCTCCTGCCTCAGGTGCCTCGCCCGTGCCTGACGTCTCCAGCGCATCGCCGGTACTGGGTGCCCCGGGAGACTCACCGGCGCCGGACTTCCCGGGCAGCCCCTCTGCCTCTTCGGTCCCGGGTGCCTCACCCGTACCTGGTGCCCCGGGGATCTCGCCCGTACCCGGTGCTCCGGACACCTCGTCCGTATCGCGTGCCCCGGACGGCTCGCCCGTCCCCGGCTTCCCGGGTGACTCCGGCGTACGGTCGTTCTCCGCGGAGCCTGCCGGGTATCCGGAGTTCCTCCCGTACCCCGGACCTGACGCGGCCGCGGAGCCGCCGGCCTCCACGATGTCCCCTGCACCCGCCGCACCCGCCGCACCCGGCAGCAGCGCCGGTGCCACGCCCCGGACCCGGCGCCCCAGGACTCGGCGGACCGTACTGACGGTACTGACAGCCGTCGTTGTCGCCGCCGCCGCGGGCACGGCGCTGACCCTCTGGGAGCGCAAGGCGCCGAGCACGGAACGGGTCAGCGACGCGACCGGGAAGCTCAGCCTGGAAGTCCCGCACGCCTGGGCCACGCAGCTCGCCGACGCCGGCTGGTCACCCCGTGTCCTCGGTCTCGACAGCCCGCACCGGCCGGGCCTGACGGTGGCCGGCTCCGTCGCCGGCTGGTCCGATCTGCGGACCGACGACGACGGGGTGTTCGCCGGTTCGGCCGCCCCGGGTACGGCCGACTCCACGGCCCTGACCTCGAAGGTGAAGCAGAGCAAACACCCCGGCTGCCGGGACGCGGGGACCGCGACGTACGCGGACAGCAGGTGGCACGGCACGGTCCACACGTGGGATTCCTGCGGAACCGGGGGCAGAAGCCTCAAGGAGATCGCGCTGGTCCCGGTCTCCAAGGGCAAGCCGCCGGTGTACGTACAGATCAGGTGCGCCGAGACGTTCGGTACGGACGGCACCGACCGCATTCTGCGGAGCGTGCGGACGGCCGCGTGAACTTTTTGGCCCTTCCGGTCATCGGAGGTAGACAGAGAGACATCGGAGAAGGGACGGTCGGCACCATGCCGAATCCAGGACAGCGGGGCAGGGAAGACCACGTGACCGGGGCCGGCGAGAGGACCGGACGCGCGGGTCGCCGGGGCCTGGTCGTCGGGGCCGCCACGGCGGCCGTCGCGGGAGCGCTGCTGCTCAGCGGCTGCGGCAACGGCGACTCGGGTCCGCAGAAGGTGGCCAGCGTCGGCGGCCCGGTGACGAGCGGTGCCTCGGCCGCCGCGTCCGGCGGCAGCGACAAACCGACCCCGCAGTCGTCCGCACCGGCGAACGGGTCGCAGCCGCCCCCCGTCCCGTCCGGGTCGAAGAGCTCCGGCACCGGCGTGTCGTCTCCGCCGGGGAGCAGCACGGGCGTCGGCGGGAAACCGCCCACGGCGGCGGGCCCGGCCCGCTGCCACACCTCGGAGCTCAAACTTACGGTCGGCGACGACCACCCCGGCGCCGGACAGGAGAACTTCGCGCTGGTCCTCACCAACACATCCGGCCACACCTGCACCGTCAGCGGCTTCCCCGGCCTCGCCTTCGTGGACAACGGCGGCAGCCAGGTCTCGGTGGATCCGGCACGCACCGGCGCCTCCGGCGGCGCGGTGAAGGTGGCACCCGGCGGGAGTGCCTGGGCGCCGCTGTCGTTCACCAACCCGGAGGTGTCCGGTTCGGGCACCGTGACTCCGCCGACCGTACGGGTCACTCCGCCGGACGAGAAGGTGGCGCTGATCGTGCCGTGGAACGGCGGCGCGGTGCCGTCGGGCAGCAAGTCCGGGCCCAGCGTCGGGGCGTTCGTGGCCGGTTCGGGCGGCTGAGAGCGGGACACAGATGGGGGCGGACCGCATCTGCGGCCCGCCCCTTCCGTGTGCTTGCTGCCTGATCAGCCGCTGACGCTGATGTGCGAGGCGAGCGCGGTGACGTTGAGGTCACCGTTGTCGACCCACTGCGGGAACTTCAGCGTCTTGTGCGTGGTGGACGCGGGCGGCGTGACCACCAGATAGGCGGCGTGCCGGGCGCCGGAGGTGCCGGTGTTGGCGTGCGTCCAGGCGATGACGGCCTCGGCGCTCTGGCCGTTCTTGAGGGTCAGCGTCTGCTTGGCCGGGCCCTTGGCGTACCAGGTGCTGCCCCAGTGAACCGAGGACGCGAGCGTGTGGTGGCCGGCGTCCTGGAGCCCGAGGCCCGGGTAACCCCGCAGGTCACAGGTGTGGCCGCTGGTGTTCTTGAGCTTGAGGACGACGCCCTCGTGGTTCATCCCGCCGGCCAGGCCCTGTCCGAAGGAGGCCGTCAGTCCCGAGGTGGCACAGGTGGGCACGGAGGCCGCCTGCGCGGCCCCGGCCCCGGCGAGCCCGAGTCCGGCGACAGCGACGACGGCGAGCCCCGCGCCGCCTATACGGCGGGCCGTACGGGTGCGGACGCCTGTGCGCCCGGCGGTGCTGTTCCGATGCTGCTCAGCCATGTCGATCGATCTCCACTCTCAATGGTGCGCTTCTCGATGGTGGGGCGCGCGTTCTCTCCGCGTTCTCCAGAATGTGGGATGCGGCAGGGGGTCAGAAAGTTCACGGTAAATCCGCCCAGATGCCATGGGCGTCCCGGCCGCCGCCTGCGGTATCCACGTGGTTGGTGAGCGGGCGTGCGCCGTGGCGTGCGCGGGACAGGCCCTAGCCGAAGAAGGCCGCCATCCGCTCGGCCGCGTCGGGCGCGAGACCCATGCTCTCCATCTGCGCCGAGTCTGCTCCGATCGTCTCCGCGCGGTCGAACATCTCGGTCTCGTAGGCGGCGACCGCGGCGACAAGGTCACCGCCGTTCTCGGCGATCGCCCCGGCCAGCAGGACGCCGTCCAGCATCGCCTGGTTGGCGCCCTCGCCCACCGGTGGCATCAGATGGGCGGCGTCCCCGAGCAGGGTCACCTGCGGATGCGAGGGCCAGCGGGTGCCGACCGGCAGTGCCTCGATGTTCCGCCCGACGAGCGATCCGGCATCGCAGGCGTCGATCAACTCGGTCAGCCCCGGGTCCCAGCCGGCGAAGAGATCGTGGAGGCGTGCCACCGTCCGCGCCCAGTCCGTGCCGCCGAAGCGCTGCCGGCCGAGCCACCCGTCGTCGGTCCGCACGGTCACCGAGACGCGGATCGTGCCGTCGCCGGACCGCTGCGCTCCCAGGTTGAGGTTGTTGCCGAGGGCCATGATGCTGCCCGGTCCGACGAAGTCCGCTGTCCTGGGCCGGCGCCGGTCGGCGTCGGTGATCGTGAGTTGGAGGTAGGCGGCCAGGTGGGCCGGCCGCGCGTCCGTGAGGAGGGGGCGCACGCGGGAGCGCCCGCCGTCCGCGCCGATCAGGAGGTCGCAGTCCACCCGGCTGCCGTCGTCAAAGGCCAGCCGGTAGCCGCCGGCGGGCAGTTCGCCGACGCCGGTCAGGTGGCGTCCCCAGCTCATGGCGGCGGCCGGCACCCTCGTCATCAGCAGCTTCCGGAGAATCCCGCGGTCGATCTCCGGGCGGGTGCCGCTGCCCGGCTCGGGAGCGTGGTGGCCCAGTGTTCTGCCGGCCGGGTCGAGGATCCGCAGATTCTCCCCCTCGGGCCGGGCTTCGGTGCGGAACGCCTCGGTCAGCCCCAATTCCTCCAGGGCGCGCTGTCCTGACTCGGGGTGCAGGTCGAGGGCGCCTCCCTGCTCGCGGGCATCGAGTCCGGTGTCCCGTTCGTACACCGTGGCCGCGATCCCGTAGCGATGGAGCATCCCCGCCAGCACCAGTCCGCCGATGCCGCCGCCGACGACGGCGATCCGCGGCTCCTTGTTCCCGTCGGTCGTGTTCATCCCAGCTCCCCAGCAGTTTCTGTACAGCGTACGGAATCTACCGTACAGCGTACGGAAAGAGGCGGCGTACGGTAGTGCCGTGAGTCTGATCTGGGAGCGCCCCGAACCGCGCGGCCGGACGATCGCGCCCACGGACCGGGGCCGGATCGTGGCGGCCGCGGCCGCACTGGCCGACGCCGACGGACTGTCCGGGCTGTCGATGCGCAAGGTCGCCGCCGAGCTGCGTGTCAGTCCGATGCGGCTGTACGGCTATGTCGCCACCAAGGACGAGTTGCTCGACCTGATGGCCGATTCTGTCTACGGCGAGATCGCGGCCGCCCTCGGCGACCGGGCCGAGTGGGAGGAGGCGCTCCGCGCGATCGCCGTCGCCACCCGGGACCGCGCCCTGCGGCACGAATGGTTCGTCGAGCTGATCGGCGGCCGCCCGCACCTGGGCCCGAACGCTCTGACGGTGATGGAGGCCACCGCCTCCGCCCTCGCCCGCGCCCTGGGGCCCGGCGGCGGCGACCGCCTCATGGCGGCCCTCGGTGTCTTCAACGCCTACCTGATCGGCGCCGTCCGCAACGAGGTCACCGAGCGGCGCCTCAGCCGGGAGACCGGTGCCGACGAGACGCAGTGGCAGGCGTCGGTCGGCCCCTACATCAGCCGGCAGCTCGCGACCGGGCGCTACCCGACGATGGAACGAGTCCTCGCCGCAATGCCCGAGGGCGACCCCGCCGAGACGTTCGCATCGGAAGTCGCGATCATCATCCGCGGTGTGACCCGCACCGAGTGATCACGGCGGCCCGGCCGACGGTGAAGGGCGACGGGCGCCCTCCGCCGCCCCCTGGGCCGCCCGCATGCGGCCGGCCCCGACCAAGGGGGCGCGGGGGCCTACGCGAAGGCGCGCTCCGCCTCGATCTCCTCCAGTGACTTGCCCGCCGTGTCCGGCATGAAGAAGAACCCGACCGATCCGCTGATCACCAGGAACACCGCCAGCAGTCCGGCCACCGGCCGGATGCCCGTGCTGGCGAGCGCCGGTACGAACAGGCTCCAGATGCCGACGAAGGTCCGCGACAGGCCGAAGGTGAAGCCCTGGGCCGTGCCGCGCAGCATGGTCGGGAACAGCTCCTGGCTGAAGATCTTGTAGAGCGGCTCTCCGGCGAAGGTGCCGCCCACCGCGAAGAGCACGATGTTCAGGATGATCACCGGGATGGTGAACGGCAGGACCAGATAGCTGACATACGCGGTGACCTGCATGGCGCCGCCCGCGCCCCACATCCACTTGCGGGTGAGGTGGCTGCGGTCGACGTAGCTCATGAACACCAGCGCCGCCCCGATGCTCACCACGAACCCGCCGCAGGCCAGGGCGACGCCGGCGGACTGGCTGCCCGCGTGCAGGGTCCTGATCATGTACGGGGTGAAGATGCCGTTCGTCGCGGCGGCCAGCCCCCAGAAGAGGTAGATCGTCCCGGTCCAGATCAGCGCGTTCCGGTTGGGCCCCCGGAAGAGGGCCCGCGCCGTGGGCCTTTTCGCCGCCCCCGAAGCGAAGGCCCTTTTCCAGCGCGCCGATTCCGCGAGACCGCGCCTGAGCGCCCAGGTCACCAGCGCCACGACGAACAGCTGGAGAAACACCAGCCGGATACCGAGTAGACCGAACGGCGCGAGAACGAGCGCGAGCAGCAGCACAATGACCGGGCCCAGGCTCCAGGCGATCTGGGTGAACCCGAGCAGCTTTCCGCGGGCCGCGGCGGGTGCGAACTCGCCCACCAGTGCGAGGGAGGTGGGGACGTCCGCACCCACGGCGAGTCCGACGACAAAGGTGCCGAGAAAGAGCATCAGCGGGTTGACCGCGAGTGCGATGCAGAGAATTCCCGCCGCATAGACGAGCAGGTCGTACTTGTAGATGCGTTTGCGGCCCAGCGTGTCACCCAGCCGGCCGCCGATGAACGCGCCGATCGCACAGCCCAGCGCATTGGGCCCCAGCGCCGCGAGCAGCCCCACCGCATTCGAACTCAAGTGCAGATACGACTGGAACATCACGAGTCCCGCGCCGAGCGCGACGATGGATCCGGCATCCATATAGGAGGCCATACCGGCCAGCACGGACCATTTCCACTGCTCGGATGTGACCTTACCGGCCTCGCCGTCCGCCGTTTCCCCCGCTGCCGTACCGAAATCGCCTGTCTCCTGGGGGATCATGCCTTTCTCCGGATCTGCTCGTGGTTCGCGGTGGTCAGCGGCCTGCGATGGATGTCCCGGCCGTAAGCCGGGCTGTTCGAAGCTGCATTGTCGCGGCAATACCGGGTACGGGGTGGTCCGGCACTCCGTATTACGGACGGTTGTGTGTGAGGGCGCGCCGACACACGGTCCCCTGTGTTTCTCCGATGAAACTGGACAGGGGAGACCGAAGCGATGATGAACGCGGCAATGCCGCTCTGCAGACGGGATGACATGAGCAAGGGACGCCCCCGCCGAGATTCACGGCCGTCCGGCGGATCGAACTCCGCCAACGACCGGCTCCTCCGTATCCTGCTACGGCGCCGCAAACAGTCACTGAGCGCCGACGACGTGACGGTCACCGACAAACCCGAGGTGCGCAGGGCGGTGTCCGCGTCCGCTCTGGGCAACATGATGGAGTGGTTCGACTTCGGCGTGTACGCCTATTTGGCGGGCACTCTGGGGAAGGTCTTCTTCCCTTCCAGCTCACCCGGTGCGCAGGTCGTGTCCACCTTCGCCACGTTCGCCGCCGCATTCCTCGTACGGCCCCTCGGCGGCCTGGTGTTCGGCCCGCTCGGTGACCGTATCGGCCGTAAACGGGTACTCGCCGCGACCATGATCATGATGGCGATCAGTACATTCGCCGTCGCGTTCCTGCCGAGCTATGACTCGATCGGATTCGCCGCGCCGATCCTGCTGCTCATCTGCCGTCTTGTGCAGGGTTTCTCCACCGGTGGTGAATATGCCGGTGCGACCACCTATATCGCCGAGTACTCACCCGACAAGAGGCGTGGATTCCTGGGCAGTTGGCTGGACTTCGGCACGTTCGTCGGCTATTCGCTCGGTTCCGGCATCGTCACCATCCTGACCGCGGTGCTCGGGGACGACGGAATGGTGCACTGGGGCTGGCGTATCCCGTTCCTGGTGGCCGGGCCGCTCGGGCTCATCGGTCTGTACATGCGGCTGCGCCTGGAGGAGACGCCGGCCTTCAAGCGGCAGGCCGAGGAGGACGCGGCCGAGTACGCGTCCGAGCAGCACGAGGAGGGCGACGAGGATCCGGTGGAGGTGGCCAGGCAGTCCGGTCACGGACGGCTGAAGGAGATCTTCACCGAGCACTGGGAGGCGGTGCTCATCTGCATGGGGCTCGTCCTGCTCTACAACGTCACCAACTACATGGTGACCTCGTACCTGCCGACCTTCATGACCGAGACGCTCCACCAGGACGCGCTCACCGCCCAGCTGCTGGTGCTCGGCACCATGGTCGTGGTGGTGCTCACGATCACCACGGTGGGCCGCAGCTCCGACCGCTGGGGCCGCAGGCCCGTCTTCATGGCGGGCAGTATCGCGCTCATCGTGCTCTCCGTCCCGGCGTTCCTCCTGATCAGGGAGGGCGGCATCCTGCTGCCCGCGTTCGGCTGCCTCATCCTGGGCCTGCTGCTGGTGTGCTTCGCCGGCACGTCGGCGTCCACGCTGCCCGCGCTCTTCCCGACCCGGCTGCGGTACGGGGCGCTGTCGATCTCGTTCAACGTCTCGGTCTCGCTCTTCGGCGGTACCACGCCGCTGATCGCGTCGGGTCTGGTCGAGGCCACCAAGAACGACATGGTCCCCGCGTACTACCTGATGGTCGCCGGGGTCATCGGGTTCATCGCCACCTATTTCCTGCACGAGACGGCGGGCCGGCCCCTGAGCGGCTCGGGCCCCATGGTGGAGACCCATGCCCAGGCGCGCTCGCTGGTCGCCGCCAGCCGTACCGAGGCCGGGCGGCGGGCGCGCGATGTGTGGATCCATCTGCGGCATCCGTGGGCCAGGCACCACGACAGCGACAAGCAGGACTGATATCCGCCGGGGACGCACCGTTCGCACGGGGTGAGAGGGGCGTCCGGTGCCGCCCCCGGCCGGGGGTGTGCACCGGCACCCCTGACGGCAATATATAATTGCGATATGCATCTATCCCCGGCCTCCGACGAACAGCGGATCGAGGACGCCGCCCGAGGGCTCCTGCGGGGCATCGGACGGCTCTCCCAGGCCCTGTTCAGGGCCGGGGAATTCGGACTTCCGCGCAGCCACACCGCCGTACTCGACGCCCTGGAGCCCACACCGCGCCGGGTCACCGAGATCGCCGCCTACACCGGCATCGCCCAGCCGCGGGTGACCGTCGTCCTCCAGGAGCTGGAGGAACGCGGGCTCATCGAACGCGAACGCTGCTCCAAGGACCGGCGCGTCGTTGAGGCGTCCCTCACATCGGCCGGCGGCGAACTCCTGGAGCGGGCACGGCAGCGCATGGCCGCGGCCCTCCTCGAAGGGCTGCGTACGAACGTCGACGATCCGGAGCGGGCCGTGGGACTGGCCCGGGATGCGGTATCCACCCTTCTGCACGCCGTCGAACCGGAGGTCAGTTGACCACCCCAGCCACCCCGGCTGCCTCAGGCACCTCAGCCACCTCAGCCGTCTCAGCCACCGAAACCGCTCACCCGGACCGCGCGGCCGAACAGGGCGGGGGCCGGCCGCCCCGTACCGGAGGCTCCGTCGCACCCCGCCGGGTCGGCGGGCCGAGACGCTGGTGGGACGGCGTACTCGCCGCCGACCCCGGGCTCGGCCAGCTGCAGGCCGGCTGGCGCTCCCTGGTCGCCATCACCACCGGCCTCGCCGTCGGTTACGGGATGTCCGTCGCCCTGACCCTGCCGGCCATGCTCGGCATGATGGTCGGCGGCATGATGGGCCTGATGAGCGCGTTCGCCATCGCCGAGAACACCCCGCTCCGGCTGACCCGCTCCATCCTGTGGATGCCGTTCCCCTACTCGGCCGTGCTGCCGCTCGCCGCGTGGCTGCACGACGACCGTGCGCTGGAACTCACCCTGATGGTGGTGGCGCTGGCGCTCACCTTCTTCCTCGCGCGGTTCGGGTCGCTGGCACTGCTCACCGGCATGATGCTCTTCAACTCGTTCATGGTCGGCATGATGGCGAACATCCCGCTGAACCTGTGCGGGAAGCTGTTCGTCGTGGCGCTGGTCTCATCGGCGGCCATCCTCGCCGCCCGGCTGCTGCTCTGCTGCCCGATGCCCCGCGAGGACCTGCTCCGCACCCAGCGCGCGTTCGTCGTCGAGGCGCGCCGGGTCGGGGACGCCGCCACCGCCGCGCTCGACCCCGACGCCGACCACGAGGTCGCGATCAAGCGGATGCGGCGCAGCCTGCGCCGTCTCAACATCACCACCGTCACCATCGACGGCCGCCTCGCCCAGCCCGAGGTCGCCGCCGACCCGCACACCGCCGAGCTGCTCCACCAGTACCTCTTCGACGCCGAACTCGCCCTGCAGGGCATCGGCCAGGCGGTGCAGCGGCTCACCCGGCTCCCCGTGCCGCAGCGACTGCGCGAGGCGATGGTCGTCGCGCTGGTCGTCGCCCGCGACACCCCGCTCGGCCGGGCCGACGCACTGCACCCGGCGGCCCGGCTCATCCAGCAGCAGGCCGACGACGTACTCGCCGACCGGAGCGCGAGCCCCGACGAAGCGGAGGCCGCGGTGCTGGCCCGGCGGGTCGGTCATCTCCTCGACTCGCTCGCCGACTCCCTCGCACACTGGCTCGACCTCGGCTGGAACGCGCCGAAGGCCCGCGCCAAGGTCCCCTTCCAGCCCACGGTCGCCCTGGAGCAGAACCGCCCGGCCGGGACCGGCGCGGTCGCCCGAAGGATCGCGGCGGCCCAGGAGCTGAAGGGCTGGCGGCGCGTCGTCCCGTACGTACGCGTACCGCTGCACGCGGCGGTGGCCTGCGCCATCGTCTGCCCGATCACCGACGCGATCGACCCCAGGCGTTTCTACTGGGGCCTGGTCGGCGTGATGATCACGCTCTTCGGCACCAACACCACGCCCGAGCGGCTGCGCAAGCTCGCCCACCGCATGGTCGGCACGGCCGTCGGCGCGGTGGTCGGCATCTGGCTGCTCCACGTCATAGGCCCCGGCCACATCTATCCGACGCTGCTGGTCATCGTGGCGGGCCTGACCCTGGGCGCGTGGGGCATGCAGCGCCAGTACGCCTACTGGGTCGTGGGGCTCGTCGTCGCTCTCGTCCAGCTGTACGGGATGACCACGCCGTACAGCGGCATGGACCACCTGCTCGCCGAGCGCCTCCTCGACAACGGGATCGGCATCCTCGTCGCCACCGCCTGCGCCGCGCTGATCTTCCCGCTCTCCACCCGGAAGGTCGCCCAGGAGGCCGACCGCGGCTATGTCGCTGCGCTGGAGCACCTGGTCACCCAGATCCGTGAGCGCTGGGAGGACCCCGAGGCCCCGGTCCGGCTGCGCGGCGCGGCCCGCGGGGTCGACGCGGCCCTGTTCCAGGTCCGCAGTGTGGCCAGGCCGCTGGTCCGGATGCCGATCGGGGTACGGGGACGCGGCGCCGAGAACCGGCTCGCGCTCCTGGCCACCGCCACGGCGCACGCCCGGGCGCTCGCCGCGGCCGCCGATGTCGACATCGACCTCGGGCCCCGGCTCACCGGGCACATCGAGCGGATCACGCAGACGCTGCTGGACTCGCTGCGCGAGCTCGACCGGCACTTCTCGACCGGGGAGCCCGAGGGCACCTGGGTGCGGGTGAGCCCGCTCGTCCGTGACCTCGAAGGGGAGCTGCGGGCTCCGGCCGGCCCCCGGGCCGACCGGCTGCACATCGCGCTCAGGGAACTGGCCGCGCTGGACGAGGTGCTGGCCGGATACGCCGAGGGCCGCGGTCTGCGGACCGTCGCCCCCGCGCCCGCCCCCGTCGTGGCCGAGCAGGCGAAGACACCCGCGGGTGCTTCACGGACCGCGCCCGCCACACCGCGGGAGCGCCGTACCCAGGAGGTCCTGGCCGCGGGTCTGACGGAAGTCGGCCACGGTGGAGCGGTGCGGACAGAAGGTGGACGACTCGATGCCGATGCCGCCGATGGCTATGCGCAGACGGCGGGCGGGGGTGGCGGTGGT
>NZ_JAAGLN010000109.1 GCF_010548145.1 Streptomyces sp. SID10853 | reverse complement strand
GGCCTGGCCCCGGGCCACCGGCCCACGCCGGCGGCCGGCCTGGGCCCCGGCGCCACGGCACACGGCACACGGCACACGGCACACGGCACACGGCACACGGCACACGGCCCAGTCTCAGATGATGCCCAGCGCGAACACGCAGCTGACGCCGCCCGCCAGCATGAACACCGGCATCAGCACCTTGAGCTCCACCCAGCTGCCCGCCCGGAACCGCATGAACTTGGGCGGGCCCACATGGCGCCAGTGCTTGCGGCCGAGCGGGATCGGCCAGAAGATCGGGCAGCCCGAGACCGTGATGGCATCGCCGATGTCATGGATCAGGGCACCCAGGACGATCGGCAGGCCCAGCCACATGTAGTTCTGGCCGGGGTCGGTGAAGAGCCAGTCCGAGCCGTTCCCGGGCTCCGCCAGGATCTGGGCCAGGATCCACGCACCCGCGGCGCCCAGCAGCCACACCAGCACGGTGCTGCTGGACGGCCGTGAGGCCCGCCAGAGCAGCCCCTCGATGGCGAGCACCATATGGACGAAGAGAATGCCGAGGACCGCCCAGCGACCGCCGTAGATCGCCAGGGCGGAGGCTCCGACGCCGAGCAGGACCGCCCACACCCCGGTGTGTGTGAGGGTGCGGTGGCCGCCGCCCTTGCGGGGGTCGCCCTTGCCCCTCGTCGCCTTGTACACGAGGGCCGCCAGGGCGTCCACGAGCGCACACAGCCCGTGCGACAGCGGGCCGAACGCGTTGGATATCGTCGCGGCCTTGTGATCGAGGTCGGGGGCCAGCGCCGCCCCGGCGCTGATCAGTGCTCCGACGACGAGGACCGGCCACGGCATCGGATGTCCGTACGCGGTCGCCGCCGCCCCCACCCCCAGCCAGGCTGCTGCTCCTGACAGCGAGTGTGCCGGTCCCATCATGGTTCGTTCCGCCCCGTTTTCCGTTGCACCGAAGCCCAGTTGAGGGCCGTCCGAGAGGGAAGCGTATCGCTCGTGATCTTCACTCGGGCAGCCGGTTCCCCCTTGAGAGGGGAAGGCAGGCAAGATGGAGGCGTGACCCTTATCGATCAGCTCCCCACGACCGCCGATCCCGACGCTCTCTTCGAGGCTTTCTCGTCGTGGGCGGAGGGTCAGGGCATCACGCTCTATCCGGCTCAGGAGGAGGCACTGATCGAGGTGGTGTCCGGGGCCAACGTCATCCTCTCCACCCCCACCGGATCCGGGAAGAGCCTGGTGGCGGCCGGTGCGCACTTCACCGCGCTGGCCCACGACAAGGTCACCTTCTACACCGCGCCGATCAAGGCCCTGGTCTCGGAGAAGTTCTTCGACCTGTGCAAGCTCTTCGGCACCGAGAACGTCGGGATGCTCACCGGCGACGCGTCGGTGAACGCGGACGCCCCGGTCATCTGCTGCACCGCCGAGGTGCTGGCCTCGATCGCGCTGCGCGACGGCAAGTACGCCGACATCGGCCAGGTCGTCATGGACGAGTTCCACTTCTACGCGGAGCCCGAGCGGGGCTGGGCCTGGCAGATCCCGATCCTGGAGCTGCCGCAGGCGCAGTTCATCCTGATGTCCGCCACCCTCGGTGACGTCTCCCGGTTCGAGGAGGACCTGACCCGGCGCACCGGCCTGCCGACCTCGGTGGTCCGCTCGGCGAGCCGCCCGGTCCCGCTGTCGTACGAGTACCGGCGGACCCCGATCACCGAGACGCTCACCGAGCTGCTCGACACCAAGCAGGCGCCCGTCTACATCGTGCACTTCACCCAGGCCGCGGCGGTCGAGCGCGCGCAGTCGCTGATGAGCATCAACATGTGCAGCCGGGAGGAGAAGGACCGGATCGCGGATCTCATCGGCAACTTCCGCTTCACCACCAAGTTCGGGCAGAACCTGTCGCGTTATGTGCGCCACGGCATCGGCGTGCACCACGCGGGCATGCTCCCCAAGTACCGCAGGCTGGTCGAGAAGCTGGCGCAGGCGGGCCTGTTGAAGGTCATCTGCGGTACGGACACTCTGGGCGTCGGTGTCAACGTGCCGATCCGCACCGTGCTGTTCACGGCGCTGACGAAGTACGACGGGACCCGGGTCCGCACCCTCCGCGCCCGGGAGTTCCACCAGATCGCGGGCCGCGCGGGCCGGGCCGGGTTCGACACGGCGGGCTTCGTCGTGGCACAGGCCCCCGAGCACGTCGTCGAGAACGAGAAGGCGCTCGCCAAGGCGGGCGACGACCCGAAGAAGCGCCGCAAGGTGGTCCGCAAGAAGGCACCGGAGGGCTTCATCGCCTGGAGCGACACCACCTTCGAGAAGCTGATCGCGGCCGACCCCGAGCCGCTGACCTCGCGGTTCCGGGTCAGCCACACCATGCTGCTCTCGGTGATCGCCCGGCCGGGCAACGCCTTCAAGGCGATGCGCCACCTCCTGGAGGACAACCACGAGCCGCGCAAGGCACAGCTGCGGCACATCCGCCGCGCCATCGCGATCTACCGCTCGCTGCTCGACGGCGGGGTGGTGGAGCAGCTGGACACGCCGGACGCCGAGGGCCGCATCATCCGGCTCACCGTCGACCTTCAGCAGGACTTCGCGCTCAACCAGCCGCTGTCGACGTTCGCGCTCGCCGCGTTCGACCTGCTGGACGCCGAGTCCCCGTCGTACGCCCTGGACATGGTCTCGGTGGTCGAGTCGACGCTGGACGACCCCCGGCAGATCCTCGCCGCCCAGCAGAACAAGGCGCGCGGTGAGGCGATCGGGCAGATGAAGGCCGACGGGATGGAGTACGAGGAGCGCATGGAGCGGCTCCAGGAGGTCACGTACCCCAAGCCGCTCGAAGAGCTGCTGGTGCACGCGTACAACGTCTACCGCACGAGCCACCCGTGGGTCGGTGACCACCCGGTGTCGCCGAAGTCGGTCATCCGCGACATGTACGAACGGGCCATGACGTTCACCGAGTTCACCTCGCACTACGAGCTCGCCAGGACCGAGGGCATCGTGCTGCGCTACCTCGCGGGCGCGTACAAGGCGCTCGACCACACCATCCCTGACGACCTGAAGTCCGAGGACCTCCAGGACCTCATCGCCTGGCTGGGCGAGCTGGTCCGCCAGGTGGACTCCAGCCTGCTCGACGAGTGGGAGCAGCTGGCCAACCCCGAGGTGGAGACCGCGGAGCAGGCGGCCGAGCGGGCCGACCAGGTCAAGCCGGTCACCGCCAACTCGCGGGCCTTCCGGGTGCTCGTGCGCAACGCCATGTTCCGCCGGGTGGAGCTGGCGGCGCTGGACAATGTGGCCGCGCTCGGCGAGCTGGACGGCGACGCGGGTTGGGACGAGGACGCCTGGGGCGAGGCGATGGACGCCTACTGGGACGAGTACGACGACCTGGGCACGGGCCCGGACGCGCGCGGGCCCAAGCTGCTGATCATCGAGGCGGACGAGGAGAACACCTCGCACGGGCTGTGGCGTGTGCGGCAGATCTTCGCCGACCCGAACGGCGACCACGACTGGGGCATCAGCGCGGAGGTGGATCTCGCGGCCTCCGACGAGGAGGGCCGCGCGGTCGTCCGCGTCACCGCCGTCGGTCAGCTGTGAGCCGGACGGCCACCGTGATCTGGCACGCCGCTGCGACCTGGCACGCTGAGAGCCCGCATGCCGCTGTGACCTGGGAGGACACCGTATGACCAACCCCACCGAGAAGCTGATCGACCTGCTGGACCTGGAGCAGATCGAGGTCGACATCTTCCGCGGCCGCAGCCCGCACGAGTCCCTGCAGCGGGTCTTCGGCGGGCAGGTCGCCGGACAGGCCCTGGTGGCGGCGGGCCGTACCACCGACGGGGAGCGGCCGGTGCACTCGCTGCACGCCTACTTCCTGCGCCCGGGCAGGCCGGGGGTGCCGATCGTCTACCAGGTGGAGCGGGTCAGGGACGGCCGGTCCTTCACCACCCGGCGGGTGACCGCGGTCCAGCAGGGCCGCACCATCTTCAATCTGACGGCGTCCTTCCACCGGCCGGAGGAGGGCAGCTTCGAGCACCAGGTGCGGCCGGCGCGTGACATCCCGGACCCGGAGTCGCTGCCCACGGTCTCCGACGAGATCCGTGAGCATCTGGGCAGGCTGCCCGAGGCGCTGGAGCGGATGGCCCGCAGGCAGCCCTTCGAGATCCGCTACGTGGACCGGCTGCGCTGGACCCCCGACGAGATCAAGGGCGCCGATCCGCACAGCGCGGTGTGGATGCGCGCGGTCGGGCCGCTCGGCGACGACCAGCTGATCCACACCTGTGCGCTCACCTACGCCAGCGACATGACGCTGCTGGACGCGGTCCGTATCCCGGTCGAGCCGCTGTGGGGGCCGCGCGGATTCGACATGGCGTCGCTCGACCACGCCATGTGGTTCCACCGCCCGTTCCGTACGGACGAGTGGTTCCTCTACGACCAGGAGTCGCCCATCGCGACGGGCGGGCGGGGGCTGGCCCGCGGCCAGATCTTCGACCGCGCGGGGAATCTGCTGGTCTCGGTCGTCCAGGAGGGGCTGTTCCGCAGGCTCGGGGCGTGATCCCGGGCGGCCGGGGCCGCGGGACCGGACGGGTCCGGCAGTCGGGCTAAGCCACGGAGCGACCCTGTCCGATTTCTCATACCGTGTGATCATGTCACAAGCGATGTGGTGTTCTGTCAGGATCCGTGCGGCCGTGGCGGTTTCCCTGCCCGCACTGGTACTCGCCTCTCTCTCACCGGTGGCCCGGGCCGACAGCCGGCCGGGGCCCCAACCGGCTGCCGACAACGGGCAGTCCGCGCTGTACCGCTCCGGCGTCCAGGTCGCCGCGGGAGCCCCCAAGCCCCCCGCGGCGACCGCCCTGTCGTGGATGGTCACCGATGTAGGGACCGGCCGGGTGCTGGCCGCCAGGGACGCACACCGTCCGCTGCCGCCGGCCAGCACGCTCAAGACGCTTTTCGCGCTGACCGTGCTGCCGAAGTTCCCGCCGCAGGAGGTGCACAGGGCGGCGCTGACCGACCTCACCGGGCTGCAGCCGGGCAGCAGCCTGGTCGGGATGAAGGAAGGCACCCGGTACACGGTCGCCGATCTGTGGCGCGGGGTGTTCCTGGCGTCGGGCAATGACGCGGTGCACACCCTGGCGATGATGAACGGCGGTGTACCGGCGACCGTCAAGGACATGCAGGCAGCCGCCCGCCGGCTCGGGGCGCACGACACGGTCGTCAAGTCCGCCGACGGATACGACACCCCGGGGCAGCACTCATCGGCGTACGACCTGTCCCTGTTCGCCCGTGCGGGCCTGGCCGATGCGGAGTTCAGGAAGTTCGCGTCGACCAGGACGGCGGAGTTCCCCGCCTCGGGCGGCCCCGACGCGTTCGGCATCCAGAACACCAACAGGCTGCTGGTGGGATCGCACGGTGTCGCGCAGTACCCGGGCCTGCTCGGGGTGAAGAACGGATACACGACCGAAGCGGGCAACACCCTGGTGACCGCGGCCCAGCGGAACGGACGCACCCTCCTGGTGACCGTCATGAACCCGCAGTCGGGGCAGCCGAACGACGCCTACACCGAGACGCGGTCCCTGCTGGACTGGGGGTTCTCGACCTCGCCCAAGGCAACGCCGGTGAGCGTGCTGCCGGGTGTCCGCCCGGCGCTCCCCTCGGCCCCGGCGGCCACCCCGGCGCCCGCCGTGCACACACCTCCGGTGGCGGCTTCGCAGACCTCGCGCATCACGGTGTCCGGGTGGACGGCGTTCGTCTCCGCCGGCGCGGTGGCCATCGTCGCTCTGGCCGGCGCGCTGCTGATCGCACGGCGCCGGGCCCGTAAGCAGGGCGGACCGGCCTGAGCCGGCGGGCGGCAGCGGGGCGCGGGGGGTGTCGGCCGGATGTCCGCGGGTCTCTGGAACAGTACGTACCACTGACCTACGACAGGAGCTGACCATGAGCCTGTACGACATCCCGCTGCGCACCCTGACCGGCGACGCCACATCCCTGGCCGACTACCGGGGCAAGGCGGTGCTGCTGGTGAACGTGGCGTCCAAGTGCGGTCTCACCCCGCAGTACGCCGGTCTCGAAAAGCTTCAGCAGCAGTACGGGGAGCGCGGCTTCGCCGTCATCGGCGTGCCCTGCAACCAGTTCGCCGGCCAGGAGCCGGGCAGCGCCGATGAGATTCAGACCTTCTGCTCGGCCACCTACGGTGTGACGTTCCCGATGCTGGAGAAGACCGACGTCAACGGCGCCGGGCGGCATCCGCTGTACGCGGAGCTCACCCAGGTGGCGGACGACGCGGGTGAGGCCGGGGACGTCCAGTGGAACTTCGAGAAGTTCCTGATCTCCCCGGCCGGCGAGGTCGTCTCCCGGATCCGTCCGCGTACCGAGCCGGAGGCGCCCGAGGTCGTGGCGGCCATCGAGGCGCAGCTCCCGGCCTGACACCTCACCCGGTCCCGGCTCGGTACAACACCGGTGCCGGTGCCGGACAGCGCAACAGGCCCGCGGGGGTACGCCCTCCGCGGGCCTGTTGCGCTGCTGGGGGCCGGATCAGCGGATCGGCATGCCCGACAGGGTCCGGGCGATCACCAGGCGCTGGATCTCGCTGGTGCCCTCGAAGATGGTGTAGATCGCGGCGTCGCGGTGCATCCGCTCGACCGGGTACTCACGGGTGTAGCCGTTGCCCCCGAGGATCTGGATGGCCTGGGCGGTGACCTTCTTGGCCGTCTCGCTCGCGTACAGCTTCGACATGGAGCCCTCGGCCGCGGTGAACGGCTTGTTGGCGGCCGCCATCCAGGAGGCGCGCCAGACGAGCAGCCGGGCCGCGTCGATCTGTGTCCGCATGTCGGCGAGCTGGAAGGCGACGCCCTGGTTGTCGATGATCGGGCGGCCGAACTGGCTGCGGGTCTGCGCGTAGTCCAGCGCGACCTCGTACGCGGCGCGTGCGGTGCCCACCGCCATGGCGCCGACCGCGGGCCGGGATGCCTCGAAGGTGGCCATCGCCGCGTTCTTCACGCGCTCGCCGCCGCCCTGCTTCGCGCGCTCCCTGGCGCGGGCCAGCCGCTCGTCCAGCTTCTCCTTGCCACCGAGCAGGCAGTGGCCGGGGATCCGGGCGTCCTCCAGGACGACCTCGGCGGTGTGGGAGGCGCGGATGCCGTGCTTCTTGAACTTCTGGCCCTGCGAGAGGCCCGGCGTCCCGGGCGGGACGATGAACGAGGCGTGCCCCTTGGAGCCGGCCTCGGGGTCGACGACGGCGACCACGACATGGACGTTGGCGATGCCGCCGTTGGTCGCCCAGGTCTTGGTGCCGTTGAGCACCCACTCGTCCTTGGCCTCGTCGTACACCGCGCGGGTGCGCATCGCCGCGACGTCGGAGCCCGCGTCGGGCTCGGACGAGCAGAAGGCCGCGACCTTGACGTCGTCGGCGTCCCCGTACATCTGCGGGATCCAGGTGCCGATCTGCTCCTCGGTGCCGTTGGCGAGGACGCCGACGGCGGCCAGGCCGGTCCCGACGATCGACAGGGCGATGCCCGCGTCGCCCCAGAAGAGCTCCTCCATGGCCATCGGGATGCCAAGACCGGTCGGGTCGAAGAACTGCTGGGCGTAGAAGTCGAGCGAGTAGATGCCGACCTTGGCCGCCTCCTGGATCACCGGCCAGGGCGTCTCCTCACGCTCGTCCCACTCGGCGGCGGCCGGGCGGATGACATCCGCGGCGAATCCGTGGATCCAGTCGCGGACCTGCTTCTGGTCATCGTTGAGTTCGAGCGTGAACTCGGCCATGTCCCCTCCAGCACTGCGTTCCATCGGCTTGTTACTTGCGGTAACCGCAGTCTGTTACTGGCAAGTAGCAGCTGTCAACCTCCGAGGTCGCTCCCGACGCGGGCCCCCGGCCAGGTGTTACGTTTCGGCGGGGGGCCGGATCGGACCGGCAGGGGCCGGATCGAAGCGGGGGCCGGACCCATCGGCGGACGCGGCACGGGTCCGCTTCACAGAGCCAGGATCGCAGGGCGGGGAAGAGGTACCCATGGGGACCACACAGGCCACACAGGTCTCACAGCAGCGCACGGCGCACAGCCGCCGCAGGGAACTGCTGGAGGCCGCCGACCGGGTCGTCCTGCGGGACGGCCCGAAGGCGTCCATGAACGCCATCGCCGCAGAGGCGGGGATCACCAAGCCCATCCTCTACCGGCACTTCGGCGACAAGGGCGGCCTCTACCGTGCGCTCGCCAAGCGCCACACGGACGCGCTGCTGAGCGCCCTGCGGGCCGCGCTGGACGCTCCGGCCGGGCGCCGGGAGCGCGTCGAGGCCACGCTGGACACCTATCTCGCGGCGATCGAGGCCAGGCCACAGGTCTACCGCTTCCTGATGCATCCGGCCGACGAGGGCCAGCAGCCCGAGCAGACCTTCGACGTGGGACTGCACTCGGCACCGCTGCTGCGCAGGCTCGGCGAGGAACTGGCCAAGGTGATCGCCGAACGCGTCGACCTCGGGCCGGACAGCGAACAGCTGGCACGGGTCTGGGGGCATGGCATCGTCGGGATGATGCACGCGGCGGGCGACTGGTGGCTGGGCGAACGCCCGTGCTCCCGGGCGCAGTTGGTCAGCAGCCTCGCCGATCTCCTCTGGGGCAGGCTCTCGATGGCCGCCGACCGCGCGGGCGGACCGGGCTTCTGAACCACCCGGACGGACCCAACCGAATCCAACGGCGCCCGACCGAATCTGACGGGACGAAGAGACCACGGGACGGCGGGACGATCTAGGCGATCAGTCCGGCCTTGCGGGCCGCCCGCAGCGCCTTCCCGCGGCGCCGGCCGGACAGCCGGTCCGTGTACATCAGGCCGTCGAGGTGGTCGCACTCGTGCTGGAGGCAGCGCGCGAAGAATCCGGTGCCGCTCACCGTGACCGGGTCGCCGGTCACGGTGAAGCCCTCCACGACCGTGTGGTCGAAGCGCGGCGTGCCGGCCTCGATTCCGGGCAGCGAGAGACAGCCCTCGGCGCCGCGCACGGTGACGCCGTCCGCCCGCACCAGGCGGGGGTTGACCAGATGGCCGAGATGGCGGACGTCCTCGTCGTCCGGGCAGTCGTAGACGAACACCCGCAGTGCGACGCCGATCTGATTCGCCGCGAGGCCGACACCCCGTGCCGCGTACATCGTCGCGAACATGTCCTCGACGAGCCGGGCGAGCGACGCGTCGAAGTCCGCCACGGCCTCGCAGGGCGCGTGCAGCGCGGGATCGCCGTACGGACTCATCGCGCGGACGGCTCCGGAACTGCCGGGGATCGGACGGTTTCGCATGGCGGCAAGCGTACGTTCCCGCCGGAACGGCGCCGCCCCGGTGGTGCCGAGGTCGGGCGCACGGCCGGATCTCGATAGGCTGAGCCCCGCGCCGACGCAAGGAGGATCTAGGACGATGGACGGCAACACGGAGCCGCTGTCGCCGCGGGCCAAGCTGGCCGTGACGGCAGGCAAGGCCGCGGCAGCGGTATCGCGCGCCGCGGGGCGCGGCAGCGGATCGGTGATCGGCGGGAAGGTCGCGCTGCGGCTCGACCCCGACCTGCTCGGGCGTCTCGCCCAGCATCTGGACGTGATCCTGGTCTCGGCGACCAACGGCAAGACGACCACGACCCGGCTCATCGCCGAGGCGCTGCGGGCCGCGGGCCCGGTCGTGTCGAACGCCCTGGGCGCCAACATGCCGGCGGGCATCACCTCCGCGCTGGCCGGCGGTTCCGACGCGCGCTTCGGCGTGATCGAGGTCGACGAGAAGTACCTGGCCGGGGTCGCACGCGACACGACACCCAAGGCGATCGCCCTGCTGAACCTCTCCCGCGACCAGCTCGACCGGGCGGGCGAGACCCGCATGCTGGCCGAGCGGTGGCGCGAGGGACTGGCCGGGTCGAAGGCCGTCGTCATCGCCAACGCCGACGACCCGCTGGTCGTGTGGGCGGCTTCGTCCTCCCCCACCGTGGTCTGGGTCGCGGCCGGCCAGGAGTGGAAGGACGACGCCTGGTCGTGCCCGTCCTGCGGCGGTGTGCTGCAGTGGCCGAACGACGAGTGGTTCTGCGCGGACTGCGGTTTCCGCCGTCCGGCGCCCAGTTGGGCGCTCTCCGGCGACTACGTCCTCGATCCGCACGGGTCGGCCTGGCCGATCCATCTCCAGCTGCCGGGCCGGGCGAACAAGGCGAACGCGACCACGTCCGCCGCCGTCGCCGCGACCTTCGGCGTGCCGCCGCAGGTGGCCCTGGAGCGGATGTACGGGGTCCAGGCGGTCGCCGGGCGCTACGACGTGGTGTCGTTCCTCAACCGCGAGGTGCGGCTGCTGCTCGCCAAGAACCCGGCGGGCTGGCTGGAGACGTTCTCGCTGATCGACCCGCCGCCCACGCCGGTGATCCTCGCCGTCAACGCCCGCGGCGCCGACGGCACGGACACCTCCTGGCTCTGGGACGTCGACTACACCCGGCTGGCGGGCCACCCGATCTTCGTCATCGGCGACCGCAAGCTGGACCTCGCGGTACGGCTCGAAGTGGCCGGTCTGCAGTTCCAGGTCTGCGAGACCGTGGACGAGGCGGTCCAGTACGCGCCGCCCGGCCGGATCGAACTGATCGCCAACTACACCGCGTTCCAGGACGTGCGCCGCCGCGTCGGCAACTGACCGCAGAGGAAACGATGATGAGCGACAACAGCCTGCGCCTGGTGTGGGTCTACCCGGACCTGCTGAGCACCTACGGCGACCAGGGCAACGCCCTGGTGGTGGAGCGCCGGGCCCGCCAGCGCGGCCTCGACGTGACCCGTATCGACGTGCGCAGCGACCAGCCGGTGCCGACCTCCGGTGACATCTATCTGATCGGCGGCGGCGAGGACCGCCCGCAGCGGCTGGCCTCCGAGCGGCTGCGCAGGGACGGCGGTCTCAGCAGGGCGGCCTCCAACGGCGCGATCATCTTCTCGGTCTGCGCCGGGTACCAGATCCTCGGCCACGAGTTCATCAACGACCTCGGCGAGCGCGAACCGGGTCTGGGGCTCCTCGACGTGATCTCGACCCGCGGCGAGGGCGACCGCTGTGTGGGCGACGTGTACGGCGACATCGACCAGCGGCTGGGCCTGCCGCCGCTGACCGGCTTCGAGAACCACCAGGGCATCACCCACCTCGGGCCGACCGCCCGCCCGTTCGCCCGGGTCCAGCTCGGCCGGGGCAACGGGACGGGCGACGGCACCGAGGGCGCGTACAACGACACGGTCTTCGGTACGTACATGCACGGCCCGGTGCTGGCCCGCAACCCGCAGATCGCCGATCTGCTGCTCAAGCTGGCCCTGGACGTCAACGCGCTGCCTCCGACCGACGACCGCTGGTACGAGGCGCTGCGGACCGAGCGGATCGCCGCGGCAACACAGCCCGCATGAGGCCCGATACGTACATCTGAGCGGCGTCCAGCAGGCGGACGCCCGCTACGTCCAGGCCGCCCTCCGCCGGTAGGGTGACGGGATCCAGCCCGGACGACGTGGTCCGGTCACAAGCCCACGTTGCAAAGGTAAGTCGGGCAATGCGAATTGGTGTCCTCACCTCCGGCGGCGACTGCCCCGGCCTGAACGCCGTCATCCGCTCGGTCGTGCACCGCGCCGTCGTCGACCACGGCGACGAGGTCATCGGCTTCCACGACGGGTGGAAGGGCCTGCTCGAGTGCGACTACCGCAAGCTCGACCTCGACGCGGTGGGCGGCATCCTGGCTCGCGGCGGTACGATCCTCGGCTCGTCGCGGGTCCAGCCGGCGCATCTGCGCGACGGCGTGGAGCGCGCCCGCGGCCATGTCGCCGATCTGGGGCTCGACGCGATCATCCCGATCGGCGGCGAGGGCACGCTCAAGGCGGCGCATCTCCTCTCCGAGGCGGGGCTGCCGATCGTGGGGGTGCCGAAGACCATCGACAACGACATCGCGTCGACCGATGTCACCTTCGGTTTCGACACGGCCGTCGGGGTCGCGACCGATGCGCTCGACCGGCTGAAGACCACCGCCGAATCGCACCAGCGGGTGCTGATCGTCGAGGTCATGGGCCGCCACACCGGGTGGATCGCCCTGCACTCGGGCATGGCAGCGGGCGCGCACGCCATCGTCGTGCCGGAGCGGCCCTTCGACATCGGTGAGCTGACCGAGCTGGTCGGCCGGCGTTTCTCGGCGGGCAAGAAGTTCGCGATCGTGGTCGTCGCCGAGGGCGCCAAGCCGCGCGAGGGCTCGATGAGCTTCGATGTGGGCGCCAAGGACATGTACGGCCATGAGCGGTTCGCCGGTGTCGCCAGGCAGCTCTCCATCGAGCTGGAGGAGCGCCTCGGCAAGGAGGCCCGTCCGGTGATACTCGGTCATGTGCAGCGCGGCGGCACGCCCACCGCGTACGACCGTGTGCTGGCCACCCGGTTCGGCTGGCACGCGGTGGAGGCCGCGCACCGCGGCGCGTTCGGCATGCTGACCGCGCTGCACGGCACGGAGATCACCATGGTGCCGCTCGCCCAGGCCGTGGAGACCCTGAAGACCGTGCCCCCGGAGCGGTACGCCGAAGCCGAGTGCGTCCTCTGAACTTCCCCATTCGCCCGATACAGTACGAACTGCCCCCGGCCGCAGCTGCGGCCGGGGGCAGTTCTACGCTGGTGCGGACATCGGGCACGAATCAGGAGTGAGCGGATGGACCACAGCGGGCACGGCATGCCCATGGGCGGCATGACCATGGATCTGCCGCCGTTCACGCTGGGACGGGGGCTGGGTTTCTCCGCGGATCCCTTCTTCCTGATCGGCTGTCTGGTGGGGCTCGCCCTGTACGGCTGGGGCGTGGTGCGGCTGCGCAGGCGCGGTGACAGCTGGCCGGTCCACCGGATCGCGCTCTTCGTCGTCGGTGTGCTGACCGTCGGTCTGACGATGTGCACCAAGCTCAACGACTACGGCATGGTCATGTTCAGCGTGCACATGGTGCAGCACATGATCATCAGCATGCTCTCCCCCATCCTGCTGCTGCTGGGCGCTCCGGTGACGCTGGCCCTGCGCGCGCTGCCGGTAGCGGGCCGGGGGAACCGCAAGGGGCCACGGGAGCTGCTGCTGATGCTGCTCCAGAGCCGCTACATGCGGATCATCACGCACCCGGCGTTCACCATCCCGCTGTTCATCGCCAGCCTCTACGGGCTGTACTTCACCCCGCTCTTCGACTTCCTGATGGGTTCGATGACCGGGCACATCGTGATGATGGTGCACTTCCTCTTCGTGGGTCTGGTCTTCTTCTGGCCGATCATGGGCGTCGACCCGGGACCGCACAGGCCCGGTTATGTCCAGCGGATGCTGGAGCTCTTCGCGGGCATGCCCTTCCACGCCTTCTTCGGCATCGCCCTGATGATGGCGACGGAACCGATGGTGCACGTGTACAAGAACCCGCCGGCCTCGCTCGGCATCGACGCCCTCGCCGACCAGGAGGCCGCCGGCGGTATCGCCTGGGCCTTCAGTGAGATCCCATCGGTGCTCGTGCTGATCGCCCTGGTCTTCCAGTGGTACAGCTCCGAGCAGCGGGTGGCGCGGCGCTCCGACCGGGCCGAGGACCGCAACGGCGACAAGGAGCTGGCCGCCTACAACGCCTACCTGGCGTCACTCCAGGCACGCGGCCAGTAGCGGAGAAGGCACCCGCCGGGCGACGATGGCCCTCCACCCCCCGAGGAGGAGCGGCCCATGACCGGTTCTGTGAAAACGATGGGTGTCATCACCGTGGGAGCGCTGGTCGCGGTGACGGGGTACTCGGCGGTGCTCGGCAGCAGCGGCTGGCTGTGGTTCGGCTGGGTGCTGCTGGGCCTGGTGACCGTCGGCGTGATCGCCTCGCGCGGCAGCGGCTGACCGCCCGGGCCGCGGCGGCCGGAAGCGGCCGTCAGGGAACGGGCGGTCAGAAGCGGAAGACCGGGCCGGTCGCCGCGTCGAGCGAGCAGGCGTTGGCGAAGGTCCGGTCCCAGTGGGTGGGGCGCCCGCCCCAGGTTCCGGCGACCGTGACCGTGACCGGATCGGACTGCCGGGTGCAGGCCCGGGGCCGGCCGTCGAGGCGGTCGAAGCTGCCGCCGGCCCGGTCGAGTGCCCGGCAGGCGTCCGTGGCGTCCGGGTGCGAGCCGTCGCTCCGCTCGGGCGCGCACCTCAGCAGCACGCTGCGGTTCCGGTCGGGGTGCGAGGGCGACGCGACGGTGAGGACGAGTCCGGCCGGGCGGATGGGCGGCGCTCCGGCTCCTTGCGCGGGGGCTCCGGCCGCCTGTGCGGGCGCGGCTGCGGCGAAGGCGAGCAGGGCCGCCGCGGTGGACATCGTACGGGGGCGCATCCGGGCCTCCTGGAACTCGGCACATGGGTGGGAGGCCAGAGCACCCGCCCACCCGGCCCGGCGGCAAGCCACCATGCCGCCAGGTCACCCGTAAGGACGCGGATCCGGCCCACGGACGGCCCCCCGGAGGAGTGCGCGGGGGCGGCGGACGGGTTGTCGGCGACCTTGCCGAGGGCCTCCGCCAGGGCGAGGAGTGCGCGGGGGGCGCGGACGGGTTCCGCGACAGGTGGTGCGGCGGCTACTGTGCGTCGTCAGGGGGCGACGGGGAGGCGGGACCGCGATTATTCTACTACATCCTGAAATACGCCGTTCTGGGGCCGCTGCTGAGGCTGCTGTTCCGGCCGAGGATCGAAGGGCTCGAACACATCCCGGAGGAGGGCGCCGCGATCGTCGCGGGCAACCATCTGTCCTTCTCCGACCACTTCCTGATGCCGGTCGTCCTCAGCCGGCGCATCACTTTCCTCGCGAAACAGGAGTACTTCACCGGGCCGGGCATCAAGGGGCGGCTGACGGCCGCCTTCTTCCGCAGTATCGGGCAGATCCCGGTGGACAGGTCGGGCCGCGAGGCGGGCAGGGCGGCGGTCCGCGAGGGGCTCGGCGTGCTCGGCAGGGGCGAGCTGCTCGGGATCTACCCGGAGGGCACCCGCTCGCACGACGGCAGGCTCTACAAGGGCAAGGTCGGAGTGGCCGTGATGGCCGTCCAGGGCCGGGTGCCTGTGGTGCCGTGCGCCATGGTGGGCACCTTCGAGATCCAGCCGCCGGGCCAGCGGATGCCGAAGATCAGACGGGTGACGATCCGCTTCGGGAAACCGCTGGACTTCAGCCGCTACGCGGGCCTGGAGAACGAGAAGGTGGCGCTGCGGGCCGTCACCGACGAGATCATGTACGCGGTCCTCGGGCTCTCGGGCCAGGAGTACGTCGACGCGTACGCCGCCGACGTGAAGGCCGCACAGCCGAAGAAGGCCCCCAGGAAACCGCGCTGACGCCGGATCGGCTGTGGGCAGAACCGTCTGGCCCCGGGCGGCGGGCCGCCCGTAGCGTCGACGGCATGAGCAGCAGAGGAAGCGTCTTCGTACTCGGGGCCACCGGACAGATCGGCCGCGCCGCGGTGCGCGCGCTGGTCGCGGACGGATGGGAGGTGCGGGCCGCTTCGCGCGGGTCGGGCGGCGACGCCGGTCTGCCCGACGGCGTGCGTACGGTGCGCGTCGACCGGGACGGTGAGGGCGCGCTGGCGGCGGCACTGGGCGACGGCTGTGACGTACTGGTGGACATGGTCGCGTACGGAGCTGACCACGCCAGGCAGCTGGTGGGCCTCGCGGACCGGATCGGCTCGGCGGTGGTGATCTCCAGCGGTGCGGTGTACGCGGACGCCGACGGGCGCAGTTTCGACACCCAGGACGAGCCGGACGGCTTTCCGCGTTTTCCGGTACCGATCCCCGAGAGTCACCTCACGGTCGGACCGGGCCCTGCGACCTACGGCACCCGCAAGGTGGCGCTGGAGCGGGAGCTGCTGGCGGCCTCCGGGGCGCTGCCCGTGACACTGGTGCGGGCCGGCGCCGTCCACGGTCCGCACAGCCGGGCCCCGCGTGAGCTGTACTTCGTCAAGCGTGCGCTCGACGGGCGGCCGGTGCGGATTCTGGCGCACGGCGGACGGAGCCGCTTCCATCCGGTGCATGTCTCGAACGTGGCCGAGCTGATCCGGCTGGCGGCGCTGCACCCGGGGGCGCGGGTGCTGAACGGCGGGGATCCCGAGGCGCCGACGGTCGCCGAGATCAGCACGGCCGTCGACGAAGCCATGGGCGTACAGAGCGAGTTGGTGCTGATCGAGGGGACCGCCGATGTGGGCAGTACGCCGTGGAGTGTCGACCACCCGGTGGTGTACGACATGTCGGCCGCCGAGCGGGAGCTGGGCTACCGCCCGGTGACCGGGTATGCCGAGTCGCTGCCCGCGACCGTGGAGTGGATCGCCGGCCGGCTCCGGGACCGTGACTGGCGCGACACCTTTCCCGCGATGGCGAAGCGGTACGTCCCGCCTCTCGATCTCTTCGACTACGCGGCGGAGGACGCCTGGCTGGGGAACCGCTGACCAAGCGGTTCCCCGGCGTGGGCCGTTACGGCTCGGGGGTGGCGTGCGGGGCGCAGGTCACGTCGTGGTGGCCGGTGCTGCCGGTGAGCAGGTAGCTGTCGACCCTGCTGTTGATGCACGGGTTGACCAGTCCGGTCACGCCGTGCGATCCGGCGTCCTTCTCGACGATCAGGCGTGAGCCCTTGAAGCGCTGGTGCAGATCGACGGCGCCCGGGAAGGGGGTGGCCGCGTCACGGGTCGACTGCACGATCAGCACCGGCGGGAGCCCCTTGCCGGTACGGACGTTCACCGGGGTCCGCTGCTTCGCGGGCCAGCTGGCGCACGGCAGGTTCATCCAGGCATTGGACCAGGTGAGGAACGGATTGTCCTTGTTGAGCCGGGTGTTGTCCCGGTCCCAGGTCCGCCAGTCCGTCGGCCACTTGGCGTCGGCGCACTCGACCGCGGTGTAGACGGCCGTACTGTTCTCCGCGGCGATGTTGCCCGCGGTGTCCGACATATCGGGTCCGGCCGCATCGATCAGCGGCTGCGGGTCACCGGCGAGGTACTGGCTCCACGCCTTGGCTACGGGCGCCCAGGAGGAGTCGTAGTACGGCGCGTTCTGGAAGAACCCGAGCAGTTCGGCGGGGCCCACGACGCCGCCGAGCGGATGCTTCTTCGCCGCGGCCCGCAGCTTCACCCACTGCCGCTCGACGGCGTCCGCCGTCTTCCCGATGTGGAAGGCGGCGTCGTTCGCGGCCACCCAGTTCTGCCAGTCGCGCCAGCGGCCCTGGAAGGCCACGTCCTGGTTGAGGTTGGCCTGGTACCAGATGTTCGACTGCTTCGGGTCGACCACGCTGTCCACGATCATCCGGCGGACATGCCCCGGGAAGAGCGTCCCGTACACCGCGCCGAGATAGGTACCGTAGGACACACCCAGGTAGTTCAGCTTCTTCTCACCGAGCGCCGCCCTGATGACGTCGAGGTCACGCGCGCTGTTCGGCGTGGTGAGATACGGCAGCAGCGCGCCACTGCGCTTCTCGCAGCCGGCCGCGTACTGCGCCGCGAGTCCGCGCTGCACCCGCTTGTCGGCCGTGCTGTCCGGGACCGGGTCGGGCTTGGGGGCGCTGACGTACTTCTGCGGGTCGGTACAGGAGATCGGCGCCGAGTGGCCCACCCCGCGCGGGTCGAAGCCCACGAAGTCGTACGCCTTGGCTGTGTTGACCCACAGAGCGCTCTTGGTGGTGGTCCTGGTGGGGAAGCGCAGGCCCGAAGCGCCGGGCCCGCCGGGGTTGTAGACGAGCGAGCCCTGCCGCTCCGACTTCGTACCGGTGCTCACCGCGCGGTCCACCGCGAGTTCGATCGTCCGGCCGTCCGGGTGCGCGTAGTCGACGGGCACGGTCACCCAGCCGCACTGGACGGGCTTCGCGAGCGCCCAGTCCGCGGGGCAGTCACGCCAGTCGATGCCCGCTTTCGCCGCCCGCGTGGCGGCGACGGCCGCACCGTGCGCCTCCGTGACCGCGTGGCCGCGGCCGTCGGCGGTGGCCGACGGTGCCGCCATGGCGCCCGCTATGAGAGTCGCCGCGGCCAGAGCGCCGGCCGAGCCGAGCACTGCGGTGCGTCTCACGTGGTACCTCCCCCTGTGCGAAGCGCCGTTCGTACGGCGCTCTCCAGTACGTACCGGGGATCCTTTCCTGTGAACGGTCCCTGACAACAGGGCGCATGGGCGTTCTTTGCCAACCCGAAATGCGGAGAGGTGAGTCCCGGTGAGCGGTGCGGTACTGGCGGATCCCCCTCCCCCGCTCAACCCGGACAACAGGCAGGGGCTTTGACCGGGGCCCGGTGAAAACCTGTTGTCACGGGCCGAGTTGCCGCAGCCGACCGGGCCGCGCCGCACCCGTGACGGCGTCCGCGCCGGCCCCGCCGCGCGGGATCCGGCCCCGGATCCGCCTTTCGGCGGTCGCCGGTACACCGATGGGCGTCCCCCGGAAGGTGTAGACGGGTGACGGTCCGGCAGCCGCGCCGAGTTGCGCTTCGCGGCGGCTCGTCCGCCCGGGATGACCGCTGCGCCCCAGGTGAGAGCCTTGCGCGCGTGGCGTTCCCGACTCCTCCGCCCCTGGGGTCCACTCGAACAGGCCAGTGGCCCGGACCCTCACAAATCGGCGCGGTCAGCCGGAAATCCGCCGTGCCATGGGTGAGGATCCGGGAGACGACAAGCCCCCGCCACCACGGCGGGGCGGTCCGGGCGGACGCCGAGTCCTGCCGCCGTACCCGGATGTCTGGTCGACACGAGTGGATCGGCAGGAGTGGAGGACCCAGGCAGTCCGGAGCGACAGTGACGTCGTTCCTCGGGGTGAAGCCGCATGGCGGGACGGCCGACTTGATCAGTCGGTCACCCTGCCCCGCGGCCGGGCAACTTCGCCGGCCCGAACCCGACAGGTCATCCTTCACAGGCGGTTTGCGAAGGGTTGCGCATGACTGCGCAGATTCATATCCCGTCTCTGATCACCCGGGCCGGAACGGCCTCGGCCCTCACCCTCGCAGCTGTCGCGGGGACTTCGCTGGCGCCGGGCACGACCGTGGAGGCCCAGGCCGCCACCCACGCCGCCCGGGCCGTACAGATCGCGGCCTCCAAGAAGGGATCGCCCTATCAGTGGGGGGCGACAGGGCCGTCGCGGTTCGACTGCTCGGGGCTGACGCTCTACTCGTACAAGAAGGCGGGCAAGAAGCTGCCCCGCACCGCCCAGGCGCAGTACAACGGGGTGCGCCATATCGCGGCCTCCGGTCGGCACCCCGGTGACCTGGTCTTCTTCCACTACGGCCGGAGCGTCTACCACGTCGGCATCTACGCGGGGAACGGCAAGATCTGGCACTCCCCCAAGACCGGCGCCGTGGTCAGGCTGGAGAAGATCTGGGACCGCGGCGTCTGGTACGGCCGGGTGAACTGACGCCGGGGCGGGCGGGCGCAGGCAGGTTCGGTCAGCCCTGGACCGTGGCGGTCCAGGGCAGAGCGATCCAGACGGTCTTGCCGCCGTCCCGGGTCGGGGTGACCGACAGGCGGCCGCCGTTCTCGGCCGCGAGCCAGCGGATGATGACCATGCCGCGGCCGTTGTCCTGCTGCACGGCCGCCGGCAGCCGCTGCGGCCAGCGCGGATGACTGTCCGTGACTCCGACGCACAGCCGCTCGTCCCGCTCCAGGACGGCCTGCACCGTGAAGGTGGGGGACGCGCCGAAGGTGTGCTGCACCGCGTTGGTCGCCAGCTCCGAGACGATCAGCCGGATGGTGTCCGCCAGCTCCGCGTCGGAGGGCAGCCCCCATCCGGTGAGCACACGGGCCACGAACGTGCGGGCGGCCGGGACCGAGGCCGGCTCGCTCGGCAGGGTGACGGATGCTTCCTGGTGGTCTGCCATGACGGCCTGTCCCTTTCCCACCGCTGCCGGCGCAGGTCTCGTGACGGTTGTGCTTCGAGACGGCCTCAGGTGGCGCTTCGTGCGAGCGTGACACTCATAGTGACCGCAGTACCGCCGATCCACAAAGATGTGCATATATCTGTCGCTCAAAGTGATGAACTCTGCGACGGGAGACCGTATTTGACGTCCGGACTGGCACGTTTGCAGAAACGGCCGACCGGAGGGAGAGAGCGGTGCGGAGCAGCCCGGCGGTGCGCCGCGTCAAACTCGGCGCCGAGCTGCGCCGGCTGCGGGTCCTGGCGGGCCTGACCAGCGCGGCCGCGGCCCGGCTTGCGGGCTGGCACCAGTCGAAGGTGAGCAGGATCGAGACCGGGCGCAGCGGGGTGCGGCCGGCTGATCTGGCCCTGCTGCTCGACGCGTACGGGGTGCGGGACGCCCGGCAGCGCGAGCTGCTCGACGCGCTGTGCGGTGCGGGGGCCGACGAGAGCGCCGACTGGTGGCACATCTACCGGGGGCTGCTGCCCGCGCAGTACCGCGACTTCATCAGGCTGGAGTCGCAGGCGTGCACGGCGCACACCTTCGAGATGTCGGTGGTGCCCGGTCTGCTGCAGACGCCCGGCTACGCGCAAGCGGTCACCCGGGCCTCGCTCGACGGGATTCCAGCGGGGACCGTGGACTCGCTGGTCGACGTACGGCTGGCGCGGCAGCGGGTGCTGGAGGCGGATCCGCCGCTGGAGCTGAGCGCGGTCGTCGACGAGGCCGCTCTGCACCGCCGGATGGGCGGGCGCGGGGTGATGGCGGAGCAGTTACGGCATGTACGGGAGGTCGCCCGGCTGCCTCATGTGCGGTTGCAGGTCGTACCGTTCACCGCCGGCGGGCACCGTGGACTCACCGGCTCTTTCACGATCTTCTCCTTTCCGAACATTGTTGATCTGGATGTGGTCGTTCTCGACCACTTGATGCATAGCCGTTATCTGGAACGGAAAGAAGACCTCAGGGCGTACAGCGCCGCGTTCCGCAGGATCCAGGCGCACGCCCTTCCCCAGCAGGAATCGTTGGATCTCATCGCCGGGATCAGTGACGGCGGTTAGGGAGGCACCATGTCCGCTCACCCTGCGAACGCCCCTTCCAGTACTTCCCTCGGTACTTCTCCGAACAGCGCGCGGTGGCGGCGCAGCAGCCACAGCACCGGAATGAACAACTGCGTCGAGACCGCTTTACTGGACGGCGGTCTGCTGGCCGTCCGTGACTCGAAGCGCGTGCACCGCCCGGCGCTGCTCTTCGGAGCGCCCGCCTGGTCCAGCTTCCTGGAGTCGGTGCACCAAGCGGGTGCCAGCTAGGGCCGGGTAACCGGCAGCGGGTACGTGTCATCCGGTGGGCGCGGTCCGCAGCACCGTGTCCACCGCCCGCTCGACCTGCTCGTCCGTCAGGTCGGCGCGCGCGGTGAGCCGCAGCCGCGAGATGCCGTCCGGTACCGACGGCGGGCGGAAGCAGCCGACCACCAGACCGGCTTCGCGGCAGTCGCCCGCCCAGCGCACCGCCTGTGCGGGCGAGGGCGCCAGGACGGAGACGACGGCGGCCTGCGGGCGTACCGCGCTGAGTCCGCCCGCGGTCAGCCGGGTGTGCAGGGTGTGCGCCACCGTCCTGGTACGCCCGGCGAGCAGCGGGTCGTCCCGCAGCAGCCGCAGACTCGCCAGAGCCGCGCCCGCCGCCGCGGGCGCCAGGCCGGTGTCGAAGATGAAGGTGCGGGCCTCGTTGACCAGATGGCCGATGACCCGGGCGGGGCCGAGCACCGCACCGCCCTGACTGCCCAGGGACTTCGACAGGGTGACCGTGGCGACCACGTCGGAAGCGCCCGCGAGTCCCGCCGCATGCACGGCGCCGCGTCCGCCGTCGCCGAGTACGCCCAGGCCGTGCGCGTCGTCGGTGATCAGCGCCGCTCCGTGGCGACGGCACACGGCGGCCAGTTCCGGCAGCGGTGCCGCGTCGCCGTCGACCGAGAAGACCGAGTCGGTGACCACGACGGCCCGTCCTCCGCCATGCGTGTCCAGCGCCTTCCCGACTGCCTCGGGATCGCTGTGCGGGACGACTTCGGTCGCCGCCCTGGAGAGCCGGCAACCGTCCACGATCGAGGCGTGGTTGGCGGCGTCCGAGACGATCAGGGAGTCGCGGCCGGTCAGCGCGGTGAGCACAGCGAGGTTGGCCGCGTACCCGGAGGAGAAGACCAGCGCCGCCTCGAAACCGCTGAACCGCGCGAGCTCGCGCTCCAGTTCGGCGTGGAGTTCGGTGGAGCCGGTGACCAGCCGGGATCCGGTGGCGCCCGCACCCCAGCGGCGGGCCGCGTCAGCCGCGGCCGCGGTGACCGCGGCCCGGCGGCTCAGCCCCAGATAGTCGTTGCTCGCGAGGTCGAGCACGTCCTGGGCGGCGGCCCGCGGCC
>NZ_JAAGLN010000108.1 GCF_010548145.1 Streptomyces sp. SID10853 | reverse complement strand
CGGTCCGCGGGGCGCGCGCTCGCGGCGACACGGGTGTGCCGCCCGCGAACCCGCCCCCGGCCGAGGCGGCCGCGCCGTAGTCCCGGAGCGTCCGGCTCAGGACGGTCGGGTCGATGCCCCAGTCGGCCACCCGCGCGACCAGGTCCTCCAGGGTGTCGGTCCGGACATGCGAGGCCCCGTTGTCGACGGCGACCTGGTAGCGGTCCACGGCGCTGAGACCGGGGAAGGGCTCGTCGGTGCCGACGGTGGAACGCACCTGGTCGTCAAAGATCAGCACACCGCGGGCCTGGGGCTGGCGCAGGAGGTCCTGGTTGAGGATCTCGTCGCCCAGGGTCTCGTCGGTGAACCTGCGGCCTTCGAGGTTCACCACAACGGAATGGTCCGAGTAGTACTGCGAGTTGGGCAGGAAGTCCGCCGGTCCGAAGCTGTTCGCGGGAGCCCCGATGAGGTGTCCGTAGAACGAGCTCATCGCGGTGCTGCCCCCCGCACCGGCCTGCCGGGCCAGGCGCAGTCCGTCGCCGACGCTGCCCGGGTTGGAGCGCAGCAGCAGCCGGTCGGCGTTGGGCCCCAGCGCACGGGTCAGCTCGTCGCGCGCTCCCTGGAAGCCGCCGCTCGCCAGCACCAGCGCCGTCGTCTCGTACCGCACTCGGTCCTGACGGGTGCGGGCCAACAGGCCGGTAACCGCGCCGTTCTCGTCCTGCAGGACCCGCAGCGCGGACGTGCCGGTGCGGCACACACCGCCGCCCGCCTCCACCTGGTCCCTGCACCACGCCAGGATCGCGAGGATGTCCGTGGAGTAGCCGGTCCCGAACGTCATGATGTCCGTCTTCGGGGTGCCGGCCACCCGCGCGCCGGTGTCCCGCAGCTCCTGCAGGCACTCGGCGAAGTCGTCCACGACCGCACGGCCCAGGGCCTCGTCGCCGAGGGGGACACGGCGCCGGTAGGCGTCCAGGTCGGGGGCCGTCCAGAACATGCCCGCCGACAGGGCCGTGGACCCGCCGAACGTGTCCTGCTTCTCCAGGAGCGCCACCCGGGCGCCCCGCCGTGTGGCCGCCACCGCGGCCGAGGACCCGGCGATACCGGAGCCGACGACCACGACATCGAATTGTTCCGCGCGTACCGTGCTCATGCTGCGGTCTCCTCCCGCTCGCCGCCGCTGCGGCCCTGTGGAGCCGTTCCGGCGAGAGTGGTGCCGAGCAGGTGCCCGAAGACCACTCCCTTGCCCAGGGACGTCCCGGTGATGTAGGTCGCTCCGTGGAAGCCGCCGACGACCTCCCCGACGGCGTACAGGCCGTCGATCGGCTCGCCGTCGACGGTGGTGACCCGGGCGTCCGGGGTGACGGTGACCCCGCAATAGGTCGTCGTCATCAGGGCTTTGGCGGGGTACGCGTAGTACGGCGGGGCGTCGATCGGCGGCAGGGTGCCGACGCCGTTGCACAAGCCCGTGCGCCCCTGCTCGTCGGTGGCCCTGCCTGCGACGGCGAGGTTGTACCGCTCGACCGTGGCAACCAGTGCGTCGGGGGCGACACCCGCCAGGCGGGCGGCCTCCTCCAGTGTGCCGGCCTGGTGCAGGTGTCCCAACTCCTGCAGGGTGTCCATGTCCTTGAGGGGGATGCCGCGGTGGGACTGCGCCCGCACCCGCGAGTCGAAGACCTGCACGCCGAGACCGTCGGGCTGGTCCAGGACGGCCCGCCCGAGCGCCTTGTAGTCGATCGACTCGTCCACGAACCGCCTCCCGTCGGTGTTCACGACGATCGCGCCCAGGTAGTAGGCGGTCAGCAGTTCGTGGAACTCCTCGCCCGTGTCGGGGTGCGAGCCGTAGGTCGCCGCCACGAAGGACATGTCCGCCATCCCCGCGCCCAGGCGCCAGGCCATGCGCAGGCCGTCGCCCACATTGCCGCGCCCGCCGTACGGGATGGCCGCAAGCTGCTCCGGGGCGAAGATCTTCAGCATCTCGGCGCCCCGGCTGAAACCGCCCGTGGCCAGCACGACACCGCGGCGTCCGTACAGCTCCACCGGCCCGTCCGGGCCCTGCGCCCGTACGCCCACGACCCGGCCCCCGTCGGTCAGCAGGCGCTGCGCGGCCGTGTCCGTGCGCGTGGTCCCGCCCGCCGCGACGAAGGCCGCGTGCAGCGTCGCCAAGACGCCCCTGATCTCGCTGTTGTGTCCACGTGCGGCGGACATCCCGGAGCTGATCGCCACCTCCCGGAACCTCACCTGATGGCCCTTCAGAAACCCGTAGGCAGCCTGCTGGTGGGTCAGATAGGCGTCGACCAGGGCCAGGTCGTTCAGATGCCGGCCGCCCTCAAGCAAGTCGCGCCGGAACAGGTCAGCGGAGTCCTCGATGCCTTCCTCGGCCTGCTCCGGGGTGCCGGAGAAGGCGAACCAGCCGCCGCTCATCGTCGAGGTGCCGCCCAGGGTGGGCTGCTTCTCGACCAGCAGGACGTCGAGACCTGCCTCGGCGGCCGTGGTCGCGGTGGTCTGCCCGGCGATGCCGGAACCCAGGACCACCAGGTCGTGCTCGCTGCGCTGCTGCATGTGCTCTCGCTCTCCTCGTCGAGGTCGGTGCGGGCAGGGGACCAGCGGGCCGTACGCGTCGCGGCCCGCGGCGGGGGTCAGGCGCGCGGGGCCCAGCCACCGTCGACGTCGATGCTGGTGCCGGTGATGTAGGAGGCATGCGCGGACAGCAGGAACTCCACGGCTGCCGCGACCTCCTCGGGGCGCGCGTACCGACGGGCCGGGACCTGTTCCACGATCGCGCCGGCCGGCGGGACTTGGCCCATCATCGGCGTCTGTACGAAGCCCGGGGCGACTCCGTTGACGCGGATGCGTCGCGCGGACAGTTCGTGCGCCAGGCTGATGGTGAGGTTCGCCAGGGCCGCCTTCGACGCTCCGTAGACCATCGCCGACGGCAGGAACGGCGGATGCGCGGCGCCCGTCGGTCCGCCGGTGCCCGTGCGCCCCGCGATCGACAGCAGGTTCACGACGCTCGCACTGCCGTCGTCGGGCATCAGCGGGGCGGCCTCGCGCACCAGGAAGAAGGGCGCCGCCACATTGACCGCCATCACCTGGTGGAACAGGGCGTCGTCGATCTCGGCCAGCTCGATCTTGCGTCCCTCCCGCTTGGGGGAGATACCGACGGCGTTCACGATCGCCCCGATCGGGGCCAGGCCGGTGGCCGTCGCCGCGAGGTCCGCGTTCACGGCCGACGACGTCAGGTCGCCTCCGAAGCCGCGGTGGCCTTGGCCCGGCAGGCCCTCCGCGATGGCTTTCGCACGGGCGCCGTCGACGTCCGCGACGACCACCCGGTAGCCGGAGCGCGCCAGCCGGGCCGCGATCACGGAGCCGATGCCGCCGGCGCCGCCGGTCACGATCGCGGAGCGCTCCGGCCGCGCCGCTCCCGCGCTCTCGGGAAACTCCGCGGCCGGGGAAGGGGTTGTCGTCATGTCAGGTACCTCCGAGGGTGGTGGGGAAGACGGTGGCGTCGCGGGCGCACGCCGTCGGCCGGGCCCGGGGAACTGCCGGTGGGTGGTGCTCATCCCGAAACTCCCTCGTCTCGACACGGAGCGAGCCGCAGCTCCTTCCGGAAGGCCACGCCGGTGCGGTCTCCCGGCTCCCGGCTCCCGGCTCCCGGACTTGAGGGGACCGTAGCCAGTACCTTGCGGAGCACGCAATGAAAAGTAAGCTCATTGCATGGAGCGCAATGACGGATTTCGCGTGGAGGCGGCACACCGCGTGCTCGTCCTCGTCAAACTGCTGGGCTCGGCGGGCTCGTTGAGCGTCGGGGAGGCGGCCGCGGCTCTCGACGTCAACCCGTCAACCGCCCAGAGGCTGCTGGCCACGATGGTCGGGGACGGGTTCGCCCAGCAGGGCGAGCGCCGCCGCTACTTCCCCGGGCCCGAGATGGCCCGCCCCGCCGCGGCGGCCCCGCCCACGCTGCGCGACCAGGTGCGCCCGTACCTGGAGCAGCTCTTCGAGGAGGTCAACGAGACCGTCCACCTCGCCACCCTCGTCGGCACCGAGATCCACCACGTCGACGGCATCGAGGCCACCGACCACGTCATCCGGTTCGGCCTCCGTACCGGCGTACGCCTCTCCGCCCACGTCACCTCGGCCGGCAAGGCCATACTGGCCGGCCTCTCCGACGACGACGTCCAGGCCCGCTACCAGGTGGCCTCCAGCGGGCGCCGACGAAGCCCGCTCGGAGCTGACATGGACCGGCTGCGGGAGACCCTCAACAAGGTGCGCGCGCAGCGGGTTGCCTCCAACTTCGAGGAGAGCGAGGTCGGCGTGGCCGCATTCGCCGTCAGCCTCGGCAGCCAGGAAGGACAGCGCTCCGCCCTCAGCATCGCCCTGCCCGTCATGCGGTGCGGCCGCGCCGACGTCGCGCGCTTCAGCGAGGCCCTCGTCTCCGTCGCCGACCGCTACCTCGCCGACCAGGGCCGGGCACACTGAGCAGGGAACCCGGTGAGGATCATGCCCTGTTGCAGTCCCACGGCCAGGTGGCATGCGATGCCGCAGGAACCCGGGCTCAGCAGCAGGCCCGTCGCACCAGGACAGGGCGCGTCGATGCCACTCCCAGCACGGACGGCCTCGGCGACCGGGACGACGGCATCTCACCGCTCGCAGCCCACTTCGGCGGGACCGCGCCGACCGACGTGGCGTACGGACCCGGGGCGGGGGTGACGTCTCCCCTCAGCCCCTTGCCGACTCCCTCGAAGCCGTCGCGAGCCGCGACTCCATCGACCGCACCAGCAGCGACAGAGCCTCCAGGACTTTGGGCTGGTCGTCGCCGAGCGCGGAGAGCAGGACGGACTCCACTTTCAACTGGTGGGGAAAGAGAGCATCGACGGCCTTCTTCCCTTCCGGAGTGACCGTGATCAGAGCGACCCGCTTGTCGGCGGCGCTCGGGGTGCGGGTGATGAAGCCGCGCCGGTCCAGCTTGGCGAGCGTCTTGCTCACCGCCGCCCGCGACAGTCCATGGTGTTCCGCGATGCGCCGGGCGATGACGGGAGCGGTCGCGTACCTCAGCGGGATCAGCAGATCCACCTCGGGAACAGTCAGCGGGGCCCCTTCATAGACGGACTCGACAGCGGTCGAAACCAGAGCGATGGCCCGCTTGAGCAGCTCGACCACCTCCATCGACGCGGTGTCGAGACCGGGATGAGCGGAGGACCACTGTGCGCGGACCTCGGCGGGGGACGGCAGCATCGAAGCTCCTTCGAACTTTGTTAACTGGTGTACTACCTGTTATCTTGATTGCATGGTATCTGCAGCTACGCAGCGGTCCGAGGCGCCCGCGACCGTACCCCACTCCCCCGGAACTCCCGTAAAGAGCGCGGCTTCGCTGGTCGCGGTCCTGGCGGTACTCACCGCGACCGGCCCACTCGCCATCGACATGTACGTGCCCGGGTTTCCCGAGATGCAGGAATCGCTGCACGCCGGCAGCTCCGCCATCCAGCTGACCATGACGGCCATCCTGGTGGGCCTGGTGGTGGGACAGCTGATCATCGGCCCCGTCAGCGACAGCATCGGACGGCGCAGGCTGCTCATCGGCGGCGTACTCGGCTACACCGCCATGTCCCTGGTCTGTGCCATCGCCCCCAATATCGGCGTCCTCACAGCGGGACGCTTCCTCCAGGGCGTCGCGGGCGCGGCGGGCATGGTGCTGGCCCGTGCGATCCTCACGGACTGTTTCCAGGGACGGGACCTTCCGCGGTACTTCGCGCTCCTGTCCCAGATCCTCGGAGCCGCACCCGTGGTCGCCCCGATCGTGGGAGGGGCCGTCCTCGCGGTGTCCACCTGGCGCATGGTGTTCGTCGTGCTGGCGGTCATCAGCGGGGCGCTGGCTGTCGTCGTAACGGTCAGGGTCCCGGAGACACTTCCGCCCGAGCGCCGTCACAAGGGCGGCCTCAGCGGCACGTTCCGCTCGATGGGCCGGCTGACGGGTCACCGGGCCTTCATCGGATATGTACTGGTCCTGAGTTTCGGCTCGGCTGCTCTCTTCGCCTACGTCAGCGGCTCGGCCTTCGTCTTCGAGAGTCTCCACGGCTTCTCGTCGACGTCCTTCTCCATGGTCTTCGCGGTCAACGCTGTCGGCATGCTGGCCGCCGGTGCGGTCTTCGGCAAGCTGGCCCACCGCGTACCGCTGAACACCCTGCTCACCGCGGGGGTGGGCGTAGCGGCAGCCGGAGCCCTGGCTCAGGTGCTCCTCGTCGCCACTGCTGGTGAGACCGTAGTCGGCAGCTGGATCAGCCTGTTCGTCGTCACCAGCGGGATCGGCATGATCTTCCCGGCCTCCATGAGTCTCGGGCAGACCCTGGGCAGGTCAGCTCCCGGAGCCGCGTCCGCGCTGATGGGCGGCGTGCAGTTCCTGCTGGGAGCCGTCGCCTCTCCGCTGGTCGGCCTCTTCGGCGAGTCCAGCTCCATGCCGATGGCAGTCATCATGCTCGTCTCGCTCGCACTGAGCGGCGCCGCCCTCCTGGTCCTCTCCCGCCCGTGGCTCCGCCACGGAGAAGCCGACCGCCACAGCGTCCCGGCGCCGACCGCGCACTGATACACACCGTCTCCGGGACGTGCACTCAGCGAGAACGACGCCGTCGCCCTGCCCACCCCCCTGGCCTGCCCCGTCCTTCCCTGTCCTGTCCTGTCCTGTCCTGTCCGGCCTGTACGGAACACCGCGCCCGCAGCAAGCGATGACGAGCGTTCTGCACGGCTGTCGGGCCGCTGGGCCGTGACGCGAAGAGAGCTGCCGGGAAGGCGTGTTAGCGTGATGAACGCTAGTTGGAATGCGCGAAAAACTCGCTCATGAATGGTGTTTCTGAGCGGCGCCCCGTGCGGTGTTGGTTCCTCTCCGAGGAACGCCGGTGCTTCCTTCGTCATCGTGAACGAAGGCAGAGAACTGTGCATCATCCGTATCGCGTGATCATTGTTGGCGCCGGCCTGGGCGGCCTCACGCTCGCCCACGGCCTGCGTTCGCAGGGCATTGATGTCGCCGTCTACGAACGCGATGTCCACCCGGGCGCCCGCCCGCAGGGCTACCGCGTCCAGCTCGACGAGCCCGGCCTGGCCGGGCTCGACCACTGCCTGCCCGCCCCACTGTTCCAGCTCTGTCTGGCGACTGCCGGCGCACCGCCGGCGCGGGTGTCGGTCCGCAGCCGTCACTTGGAAGTCCTGGCGGACAAGGCGGCTGCCGGCAGCTCCCGTACGGGGGACGGGCCGGGCCCGCACCCGTTCAACCGCCCGACCCTGCGTCAGATCATGCTGTCCGGACTGCGCGATCAAGTGCACTACGGTGCGCGACTGGTGGCCTACCAGCACGAGGCGGACGGCACGGTCACGGCACGCTTCGCCGACGGGCGTACGGCAGGCGCCGACCTTCTCGTGGGCGCGGACGGTGTCAACTCGGCGGTGCGCCGGATTCTGCTGCCTGACGCCGGAGTCGAGGATGCCGGCCTGCGGCTGGTCTACGGCAAGATCCCGCTTGAGGGCGGGAGCACCCGGGCGGGCGTACCCAGCTGGGTCTTCGACAGTATCTTCACCGTGGTCACCGGCGGCCCGGGCCACCCGCACCTGGGCCTGGGCCCGGTGGAGTTCAGTCATCGGCCTGACCAGGCCGGCCTGGCACATACCCCGCCTGTGGCGCTGTCCCCGGTCGGTGACTATGTCGCCTGTATGGTCGGCGCCCCCGCCGACCACCCGGCGATGCCCTCCTTCGATGAACTGCGCGGACTCGCCCCCGCGGGACTGCGCGACGCCGCCCTGGGCATCCTGGGTGACGACTGGCACGAGGACATCCACCGGCTGCTGTCACTGTGGGACACCGATTCCCTGTTCCCCCTGCGAATCTCCACCGCCGCCCCCGTGCCGGCCTGGAAGCCCGGCCCGGTCACACTGATCGGCGATGCGATCCATGCGATGAGCCCGGTCCTGGCGATGGGTGCCAACACCGCCCTTCGGGACGCCGGTGAACTCACGCGTGCCCTGTCTGAAGCGGCCCGTGCGGGTGAGCCGCTGGTGGACGCGGTCCGCGCGTACGAGAACCGCATGACCGACTACGCCTTCTCGATCGTGGCCGACTCCAGGCAGACCGGGCAGCAGCGGGTCGGGCAGCGCTAGACGCGTCGGCGGAGCCTGTTGAGCCCGCACGTCCTGGGCCGACGCCCATGGCCCCGCCACGTCCCTGCGCACGGCCGCCGAGGCCGCCGGCCGTCCCCTCGCACGGCCGGCGGCGCTCCCTCGCCGGAGTGACTACAGCTCACGAGCCGGCGCCGGCAGGGCGGAGCAGGCGTCCCTGCTGGTGCCCAGGACGCTCAGCCGCGCCCCGTCGGGACCGCGTGTACCGCTGCTTTCGGTACGCCGATGGCAGTGCGACGCATCTCCGAAACGCATGTCTGTGAGGCGTGACCTTCGGGGGTGGCCGTTCGATACTGGACCGCCGGCCGCACGCACCCCCAAAACATCCGCCTGGACTGACGGGCCGTCACGACAGCCAGTATCCACCCCCGCCCGAACACTGCTCGACCTGCTGGAACGCAAGTCAGTACGCGAACTCCTAGCCTCACTGGAAGGCACATATGAACATGCTCATCAACGTCCCGGAGACCGTGGTCGCGGACGCCCTGCGCGGGATGGCGGCCGCCCACCCGGAGCTGTCGGTCGATGTCGAGAACCGCGTGATCGTACGGCGTGACGCACCCGTGGCCGGAAAAGTCGCCCTGGTGTCGGGCGGCGGGTCGGGGCACGAGCCGCTGCACGGCGGATTCGTCGGTCGCGGGATGCTCTCCGCCGCCTGTCCCGGTGAGGTGTTCACTTCACCGGTGCCCGATCAGATGGTGCGGGCCGCGGCGGCCGTCGACAGCGGCGAGGGCGTGCTGTTCGTCGTCAAGAACTACACGGGCGACGTGCTCAACTTCGACATGGCGGCCGAGCTCGCGGAGGACGAAGGCGTACGGGTCGCGAAGGTGCTGGTCAATGACGACGTGGCAGTGAGCGACAGCACGTTCACCGCCGGCCGGCGCGGCACAGGGGCCACTCTGTTCGTGGAGAAACTGGCGGGGGCCGCGGCCGACGAGGGCGCTCCGCTGGAGCGGGTCGAGGCCGTCGCCCGGCAGGTGTGCGGGAGCGCGCGGTCCTTCGGGGTCGCGCTGTCCGCCTGCAGTACGCCGGCCAAGGGCGGCCCCACCTTCGACCTTCCGGCCGGGCAGCTGGAGTTGGGAGTCGGGATCCATGGCGAGCCGGGGCGTGAACGGCGCGCGATGATGACCTCACGGGAGATCGCGGACTACGCGGTGGACGCCGTCCTGGAGGACCTGAGGCCGGATCTTCCGGTCATCGCGCTGGTGAACGGCGCCGGGGCGACTCCCCTGCTGGAGCTGTACGGCTTCAATGCGGAGGTGCAGCGCGTGCTGACCGAGCGTGGCGTGCCCGTCGCCCGTACGCTCGTGGGGAACTATGTGACCTCACTCGACATGGCAGGCTGCTCGGTGACGCTCTGCCAGGTGGACGAGGAGTTGCTGCGGTTGTGGGACGCGCCGGTGAACACCGCCGCGCTGCGCTGGGGCTGCTGACCGTCCCGTGCACCGACTCACCAAGGAGGACCTTTGCTCGACGCTGAATTCTTCCGCCGCTGGATGGCCGGGGCGGCCGCAGCCGTGGACAGGGAGGCTGACCGGCTGACCGAACTGGACTCGGCCATCGGCGACGCCGACCACGGCAGCAATCTGCGGCGCGGCTTCGCCGCCGTGCAGGACACGCTGGAGAAGGAGGCCCCGCAGACTCCGGGCGCGGTGCTCACGCTGGCCGGGCGGCAGCTGATCTCGACCGTCGGCGGGGCGTCGGGACCGCTGTACGGGACGTTGCTGCGCCGTACCGGGAAGGCGCTCGGCGACAGCCCGTCCGTCGACCGGGAGCAGCTGGCCGCGGCGCTGAAGGCCGGGACCGAGGCGGTGAGCCGGCTGGGCGGCGCAGCCGCGGGCGACAAGACGATGCTGGACGCGCTGTTGCCTGCCGCCGACGCGCTCGGGGAGTCCTTCGACGCGGCGGCCCGGGCCGCGGATGCCGGTGCGCTGGCGACCGTACCGCTGCTGGCGCGCAAGGGCCGGGCGAGCTATCTCGGTGAGCGCAGCATCGGTCACCAGGATCCGGGAGCGACATCGTCGGCGCTGCTGTTCAGCGCACTCGCGGAGGCCGCCGAATGAGCGCGCTGGTGGGGATCGTCCTGGTGTCCCACAGCGCGCCGGTCGCGGCGGCCGGCGGGCCGCCGGCGGGGGGGGTCGGGACCGGCGCGGGATGGTGTTGGCGGGAGGCCGCCGCGGTGGGCCGGGGCGAGGGTGGGGCGGTCCTGGTCGCTCTCGTGAGCGGGGTGCTGACGGGGAAGGCGCTGCTGGCCGAGGGGTGCGGACGCCCTGACGGCGCTGGGGTGGGGGATGCCCCGTGGCTGGAGGGCTCGGTGGCCGCCATGGTCACCGCTTCCGCGGGCGGCGACCTCGACGCGGTGGAGGCCGCGGCCGTGGAGGCGTACGACTACCGGAAGGCGTGAGCGCGTCCGGTCATGCGCCGGCTTCGCCTCGCCGCCGCATCCGGCGTCGGACGCCGTGGGGCCGGAAGTCCCCCGTCTGCGGCGGGCGGGCGGACGGGCGGCGCCCCGGCAGGACAGAGCTGCCCGTGGGGCGGGCCGTACGGGACCTGCTCCGCACACGGAACTGCCGGCGCCTCCCACAGGGGCGCCGGCAGTCGTGGAAGATCAGTTCTGGCCGCTGCGACGCTTGCGCGCGGCGAACATGATGCCGCCACCGGCGAGAATGACCACGGCAGCCGCACCCGCGATGAGCGGCGTGGAGCTGGACGAACCGGTCTCGGCCAGGTCCGACGGCGCGGTGGCGCTCGGCGACGGCACGGGCGCCGCGGCCGCCGGGCTGCTGGGTGCGGAGCTCGGGGCCTTGCTCGGGGCGGGGGCCGCGGAACTGGGGGCCTCCGTCGGGGTCTGCGTGACCGGCGGCGCCGAGGGCGGCGGCGTGGCACAGACGGGGGCCGTCTTCGTGTCGTCCTTCGAGAACTGGTCCCCGTCACCGGCCTTCACGACCAGGTGCACGGTGAGCGGCTTGGTGTGCTCACCCAGCGGCAGCGTCTTGCTGATCGAGGAGCCGAACTTCTCCGCGGGAAGGATGTCCTTCCCGTCCACGCTGACGGTCACGGTGTTGGTGACGCCGGCGTTGTACGCCGTCAGGTCAAGGGTGACCTCGGAGCACGAAACGCTCCACGTCGGCGTGTGTGCCTGAGCCGGGACAGCACACAGGCCGACGCCGACCACGCTCGCCGCTGCGGCTATGAAGGCCCCCCGGAGCCGCCACGATCTATTGGAAACGGTCACAAAATCCTCCACACTTGCTGCGCCGCCCGTTTGGCGGTGCGCGCGCAGGGTACCGCCCCGATGCCACCGCTCGCACAGGCGCCCCGTACTTCACTCCGGTGACCAACCTTCGGCCATGATCGCCCAGTTGGCGCCCGGCATCCGGGCCTCTGCCGCCCCGGTGAATTCCGGGGCCGGTCCGGTGGGCGGCCGGACGGCCCGTCATGCCCCTCCCGTACAGATTCTGTTCAATTCCCGAACACACAACACGGACACATCTCCCTTTTCATTTCCATGCGTTCAGGCATGAATTCACCTTTACCCGGAGTGGTACATACCAAGACCTTGACAGCGGGTTGGTTCACTTCTTAAATCTCGAAGTGAACCGCGCACCCCCCACCCCGGTCGCCGCACCTTCTGGGCGACCCCGTTGCGCATGTCTGTCATATCCATGTCATACATGCCCATTCAGTGCACCTGATCCGTGCACCGGAAGGGAGAGCCATGGCCTCCTCACGTCTGACCCGGCGGCTCCTCGTCGCCGCCGCTTCCGCCCTGCTGATCGCCCCGGTGGTCGCATCCACCGCGAACGCCGACTCCTCCGCCGGCCGCCCCGCGACGAAGGCGGCCGGCGGGACCTTCTCCGACACCTTCGACGGGCCGGCCGGATCCGCCGTCGACGGCAGCAAGTGGCAGACGGAGACCGGCGACAATGTCGACAACCACGAACGCGAGTACTACACACCCGGCAGTGACAACGCCGCACTCGACGGCCAGGGCCATCTGGTCATCACGGCGCGCAAGGAGAACCCGGGCAACTACCAGTGCTGGTACGGCTCGTGTCAGTACACATCGGCGCGGCTGAACACCTCGGGCAAGTTCTCTGCCGCGTACGGCCATGTCGAGGCCCGGATGAAGATCCCGAAGGGACAGGGCATGTGGCCCGCCTTCTGGATGCTGGGCGACGACATCGGACAGGTCGGCTGGCCCAACTCCGGTGAGATCGATGTCATGGAGAACGTCGGCTTCGAACCGTCGACCGTGCACGGCACCATCCACGGCCCCGGCTACTCGGGCGCGGCGGGCATCGGGGCGCCCTACTCACTCCCCAGTGGCCAGGCGTTCTCCGACGACTTCCACACGTTCGCCGTCGACTGGGCGCCCGACTCCATCAAGTGGTCCGTGGACGGGAACGTCTACCAGACCCGTACACCCGCCGATGTGGGCGGAAACCAGTGGGTGTTCAACAAGCCCTTCTTCCTGATCCTCAACCTGGCCGTGGGCGGTGACTGGCCCGGCGACCCGGACGGCAACACCACCTTCCCGCAGCAGTTGGTCGTCGACGACGTACAGGTCACCACCAGCAACACCGCCGCGCCCGCCGCCCAGCCGGCAAGGTAGCAGGGCGAACGCCGCAGGGGCGGACCCGCGACCACGCGGTTCCGCCCCGACCGGCCCGCAGCCGCTCAGCTACCGGGAGCAGCCCCCCCCAGCTGCTCAGCCCGCCGCCTGAGGGGGGTCTGCCGTCTCCCCCGCGGACCGCCCGCCCTCGCACCAGGCGACCGCCTCCGCGCGCGAGGCGAACCTCCGCCACGGCGTCAGCCGTGCTCCGGCCGGTGCGTGCGGATCGACCACGACGGCCACGCGGTGCCCTTCCCCCTCAAGCCGGGTCAGCGCCGAGGCCACGACCGACGCACCCGACGGTTCGATGCTGGTGACGTCGAGCAGGTCGAGCACCACCCAGCCGCCGGACTCCGGGACCACTTCCGACAGGCCGTGCAGCAGCCGTTCGGCCGCGGTGAAGTCCAGCGCGCCCTGCGCGGCGACCAGCCCCGTCCGTGTCCCGTGGTCCGCCTCGGTGATGGTGGGTGCGGACAGCGTCGGATGGCGCATCAGATGGAGCCCGAACCGCTCGGACAGTTCCCGCAGAGCCTCGGTCCCGCGTACCGGGGTGCCCGTGGCGTCGAGCGGCGGGCTGTGCACGGCGACTCCGAACCGGTCCGGGCTCACCGCGATCAGCCCGCCGGACACCCCGCTCTTCGCCGGCAGGCCGACCCGCAGCAGCCACGCCCCGGACGCGTCGTACATCCCGCAGGACGCCATCACCGCGAGCACCTGGCAGGCGACGGTCCCGGACACCACCGTCTCGCCGGTGACCGGGTTGACACCCCCGTTGGCCAGGGTCGCCGCCATCACCGCGAGGTCACCGGTGGTGACCCGTACCGCGCACTGCCGGAAGTAGGTGTCCACGATCGAGGGCGGGCCCGGCAGTGCCCCGAGGCTGCTCATCAGATACGCCAGGGCGCGGTTGCGGTCGCCGGTCTCCGCCTCCGATGCGTGCACGGTCTCGTCGACGTCCAGCGGGCGGCCCGCGAAGCGGCTCAGACAGTCCAGGATGCGGTCGGACCGCTCCGCGTCGGTGGCGCCGGGCACCAGGGCCGTGGTGGCGATGGCCCCCGCGTTGATCATCGCGTTGTCCGGCCGCCCGGTGTCCGCCTCCAGGCTGATCGCGTTGAACCCCTCGCCGCTCGGCTCGGTCCCCACCCACCGGGTCACTTCGTCCAGACCCAGCAGCGAGAGGACGAGCGCGTAGACGAACGGCTTCGACACCGACTGGATGGTGAACGGCACATCCGCGTCGCCCGCCTCGTACCGGTGTCCGTACATGCTCACCAGTGAGAGGCCGAACGTGTCCGGATCGGCGAGCGCCAGCTGCGGGATGTAGTCGGCGACCGCGCCGTCCCGCAGCGCGCCCAGCCGGTCGTGGAGCTCAGCCAGGGATTCCGTCACCACGTCGAGTACCGGGCCGTCCTTCGCCATGCGGCATGGTAATCACGGATCACGGCGGGTCGCGTCCGGATGCAGCCGTGCGGCCGCTGATGGATCGTGAAGGGGCACCAGTACCAGAAAGGGAGTCATGGAAACCAACGCTCTGACGCCTGCGGTCCTGCAGAGCCTGCGCAAGAAGCAGCCCCACCCGGTGGTGTCCCTCAGCATGCCGACGCACCGGCGCGAGCCTGACAACGCCCAGGACGCGGTGCGGCTGCGCAATCTCGTGACCGAGGCGGGCCGCCGGATCGACGCCTGCACCGAGGACGGCGGACCGCTGCCGCGGGAGGTGCGGGCCGGGCTGCATGCCCAGCTCGACCGGGCGCACGCGGCCGTCGATCTGCGGTACTCCCTGGACGGCCTGGTGATCTTCGCGAGTGCCGACGAGTACCAGACCTGGGAGCTGCCCCGGGAGGTCCCGGAGCGCGTGGTGATCAGCGACAGCTATCTGACCAGGAACCTGGTCGCCGCCCGGGCCCGGGCGACCCCCTACTGGGTGCTGGTCGTCGCCGCGAACCGCGCCACCCTCTGGCACGGGACCCAGGCGACGGTACGCGAGCACACCGGCAACAGCTTCCCGGTCACCCCCGACGAGGTGCAGACCGATGTGGAGCGCGAGGAGCGCATCGGCGACACGGCCAGCACTTTCCAGGACGAGGAGACCCGGCGGTTCTTCCGCGACGTGGACAGCGCGCTCGCCGCGGTCCTCGCCGCGACGCCCCGGCCGCTCTACGTGGTGGGTCTCGCGCCCGCGCTGAGCCTCCTGGAGGACGTGGGGACCGCCACCCGGCACGCGGCGGGCAAGGTCATCACCGGCGGCCTGGTGAACGGGCCGGCGCCCGAGCTGCACAAGGAGCTGGAGCCGAGCCTGCGCGAGTCCCGGGAGCGTACGGCCGAACGGACCGCGGAGCGGCTCGACGCGGCGCGCGGCAGGCGTACCTTCGCCGCGGGCCTCGACGAGGTGTGGGAGTCGGTACGGGAGGGGCGGGTCGCCCTGGTGGCGGTCGAGGAGAACTTCCAGCGGACCGTACGGGTGAAGGAGGGCCATCTGGTCCCGGTCGACCCCCAGGAGACCGAGCCCGCCGCCGACGGGGAGACCGTGCGCGAGGACATCGTCGACGAGCTCGTGGAGCTGGCTCTCGACACCGGCGCCGAAGTCGTCTTCGTCCGCGACGGCACGCTCGCCGACCACGACCGCATCGCGGCCGATCTGCGTTACTGACCGGCCGGGCCCGCGTTACCGACCGGCCCGGCCCGCGTCGACGACCGGCCGGCCCCGCGTCGACGACCGGCTGATCCGCGTCACCGATCGCGTGGCGCGCTGCCGTCGGCCGCGGGGTCGGCGACGGTGTGCACAGCGGCCTCCTCGGCGGAGGCCGCGCCGCCGTCGACGCCCACGTCCTCCGCGAGCATGTCCTTCTCCGCCTCCTCGTGCGCCCCTTCGTCCGGCGCCACCAGCCGGCCGGACCTGCCGTCGCCGACCTCGTCGTCCAGCGCCTCCCCGTCGCTGTCGGACGCGTCGCCGATGCCGTCGCCGCCCTGGGCGCGGAGCAGCGCGGGGTCGGGCAGCTCCTCGGCCAGGCGCTGGTCCAGGGTCTCGCCCTCCTGCTGCTCCTCCTGGGTGGTACCCGGGTGGTCGACGCCCAGCGGCCGTTCCGGCGGGGACCAGCCCTCGTCGTACGGATCGGATGCACGGCCGTTCAGGGTGTCCTCGCGGTCGAGAATGCCCGAGTCGTCGGTGACTTCGCTGCCGTCCGGCTGGTAGACGTCGTCACCCCTGGCGTCTTCCGCTCCCATCGCCACGGTGTGCTCCTTCGTCCGTCCGTCGGTCCGTCCGTTGCTGTCTCCGGGCCGCTCGCCCGGCGGGACCGCTCGCACTTCCAGCGTGCTCGCATATCCGTGCCACGACAACGCCGCAGGTCCCGGACGGCCCAGCGGGAGCCGCCGGCCTCCCGGCAGACACTGGCCGTGACGGTCCGGCGGCGCCGCGCAGGAGGTGTGGTAGGGTGCGTTGAGCACTTGTGTACGCCCCTCACTGGGCGCCGGTGCCAGTTACCGCATTTATCGCGTATCGCGTTCTCTTTGCTGCTGCGCCTTTCTTCTCATGATCGGCGATCCGGCTCACAAGCACCACCTCTCCCGGCCGACGGGCTCTTCCGCCCGTCGCACAGGGCGTGACGACACCGCCCGCCGGGTCCCTCATCGGCATGTCCGCCAGACGGCATGCCCGCGAAAGGATTCGCCATGACCACCACACTCGAACGCCCTCCTGCCAGGGAGGACCTCTCCGTCGCCGCCGCCGGTGTCCTCGATGTCACCGGCCGGGGACACGGCCTCCTGCGCACGTATGCCGGGCCGGGCTCCCGCCCGTCGCCCGACGACGTCCAGGTGACCACCGCTCAGATGCGCCAATTCGGCCTTCGCGCGGGCGACTTCGTCGAAGGAACCTGTGCACGGCCCGGCTCCCCCGCTCGGGTCGACCGGGTCAACGGCCGCCCGCCCGAGGCCCTTCGGGGCCGACGGCACTTCCGTGACCTGACGCCGCTGCACCCGCGTGAGCGGCTGCGGCTCGAAACGGCGGGCGGCGGCGCGGCCACCCGCCTCGTCGACCTGATCGCCCCGATCGGCAAGGGGCAGCGCGGACTGATCGTCGCGCCGCCCAGAACGGGCAAGACCGTGCTGCTCCAGCAGCTCGCGGCCGCCGTCGCGCAGAACCATCCGGAGTGCCATCTGATGGTGGTGCTGCTCGACGAACGCCCCGAGGAGGTCACCGACATGCGCCGCTCCGTACGGGGCGACGTCCTCGCGTCGACCTTCGACAGGCCGGCGAAGGAGCACATCGCCCTCGCCGACCTGGCCGTGGAGCGCGCCAAGCGCCTGGTCGAGCAGGGCGAGGACGTCGTCATCCTGCTCGACTCGCTGACCCGGCTCTGCCGGGCGCACAACAACGCGGCCGCATCGGGCGGCCGGACCCTGTCGGGCGGTGTCGACGCCGCGGCGGTGCAGGGCCCCAAGCGGCTCTTCGGCGCCGCGCGCCTCGCCGAGGAGGGCGGCTCGCTGACCATCCTCGCGACCGCGCTCGTCGACACCGGGTCCCGCGCCGACGACTACTTCTTCGAGGAGCTCAAGAGCACGGGCAACATGGAGCTCCGGCTGGACCGCGCACTGGCCGACAGGCGCGTCTTCCCCGCTGTGGACATCACCCCTTCGGGCACCAGGCACGAGGAACTGCTCCTCGGTGAAGCCGAGTTGACCGCCGTGCAGGGGCTGCGCCGGGCGCTGCGCTCCAGGGACGGGCAGACGACGCTCGAAGCGCTGCTGGACAGGCTCCGGCACACTCCCGACAACGCCGCCTTCCTGCGCCAGATCCACCGCACGGTGCCCGGCGCCTGACCTCCCGGCGCCTGACCCGGCGCCGGGGAGCCGTGCCGCGGAGCGTCAGCCGGCCAGGGCGGCCGAGACGACCGCCTTCGCCTCCTCCTGGACCTGCCCGAGATGGCCTGCCCCCAGGAAGGACTCGGCATAGATCTTGTAGACGTCCTCGGTGCCCGACGGCCGGGCCGCGAACCAGGCGTTCTCCGTGGCCACCTTGATACCGCCGATGGGCGCGCCATTGCCCGGCGCCTCGGTGAGCACCGAGGTGACCCGCTCCCCCGCCAGGGTGTCGGCGCTGATCTGCTCGGGCGACAGCCTGGCGAGTACCGCCTTCTCCGCGCGGTCGGCGGGGGCGTCGATCCGGGCGTAGGCGGGCGCGCCGAACCGCTCGGTGAGCGCCGTGTAGTGCTCGGACGGGGTCTTCCCGGTGACCGCGAGGATCTCGGACGCGAGCAGGGCCAGGATGATGCCGTCCTTGTCGGTGGTCCACACCGACCCGTCGCGGCGCAGGAACGAGGCGCCCGCCGACTCCTCGCCGCCGAAGCCCAGCGAGCCGTCCATCAGCCCGTCCACGAACCACTTGAAGCCGACCGGCACTTCGACCAGTTCGCGGCCGAGGTCGGCCGCCACCCGGTCGATCATCCCGGACGAGACCAGGGTCTTGCCGATGCCCGCGCCCGCGGGCCACTGCTCCCGGTGCTGGTACAGGTACGAGATCGCGGTGGCCAGGTAGTGGTTGGGGTTCATCAGCCCGGCGTCGGGGGTGACGATGCCGTGCCGGTCGGCGTCGGCGTCGTTGCCGGTGGCGATCCGGTACTCGCCGCACCGCTCGATCAACGACGCCATCGCGTACGGCGACGAGCAGTCCATCCGGATCTTCCCGTCCCAGTCCAGGGTCATGAACCGCCAGGTCGGGTCGGCGAGCGGGTTGACCACGGTCAGGTCGATGCGGTGCTGTTCGGCGATCCGGCCCCAGTACGCGACGGACGCGCCGCCCAGCGGGTCGGCGCCGATCCGCAGACCCGCGGCGCGCACCGCATCGAGGTCGAGCACGGCGGGCAGGTCGCTCACATACGTACCGAGGAAGTCGTAGCGCCCCGTCGTGTCGGCGGCCAGGGCGCGCGTGTACGGCAGCCGCTGTACGTCCTTGAGTCCGGCGGCGATGATCTCGTTGGCGCGGTCCTGGATCCAGCCGGTCGCATCGGATCCGGCCGGGCCGCCGCTCGGCGGGTTGTACTTGAAGCCGCCGTCCGCGGGCGGGTTGTGCGAGGGCGTGACCACCACACCGTCGGCGAGGCCGGAGGTCCGGCCGCGGTTGTACGTGAGGATGGCGTGCGAGACGGCCGGGGTCGGGGTGTACCCGTCGGCCGAGTCGATGAGCAGGGTCACCCCGTTGGCCGCGAACACCTCGATGGCGGTCACCCTGGCCGGCTCGGAGAGCGCATGGGTGTCGGCGCCGATGAAGAGCGGGCCGGTGGTCCCCTGCCTGGTGCGGTACTCGCAGATCGCCTGGCTGGTGGCGGCGATGTGGTCCTCGTTGAACGCGGTGGCGAAGGACGAGCCGCGGTGCCCCGATGTGCCGAACGCCACGCGCTGGGCGGGCTCGTCCGGGTCCGGGTGGAGCGCGTAGTACGAGGTCACCAGCCGGGCGACATCGGTGAGGTCCTCCGGTCGCGCCGGCTGCCCCGCTCGTTCGTGCGCCATGTGTCCACTCCTCCGTATCGGCCGTCACGCTCAGTTTGTCAGCTCATCCTCCCGGGTCTGTGACGTGTTCGGCGGATGCCCCGCCGTGCGGCGGGCGCGTTGACCCGGCAGGAGCCGGGTGAACGCGCCCGCCTTCCGAACCGGTTGGCCGGTTCAGGGGGCACTCATCGTGATCCGGCGACCGGATTCCCTTGGCGGGCCGCCGCCTGCGCGCTGCCGCCGCCGGTGAAGGGGGCGAAGGTGTGGCTGAAGTACCAGGTGTCCTGTGCGATGCCGGAGCAGGTGTCGGAGCCGCCCGTTCCCGGGCAGCCTCCGTTGTCGCGCTGCAGCGCCCAGAAGGAGAGGGTGCTGAGCCCCTTGCTGGTGGCCCAGTCGTAGACCGAGGCCGCGTCGGCCGTGGTGAAGGTCTCGGCGGCCCCGAAGTCGTCGATGCCCGGCATCTCGATGACGCCGATCATCCCCCAGAGCTGTGCCGCGGTCTTCGACGGGTACAGCGAGGCGAGCTGCTTCTCCAGACCGGTGGTCGCGGTCTTGGTGTCGTCCGCCATGTTGTGGGTGGCGTTGTCGTAGTAGTCGAACGTCATGAGGTTGACGACGTCGATCTTGGCGCCGTAGGTGTTGGCGCTCTTCAGTACCGCGAGCCCGCTGCTCGCCAGCCCGCTCGTGGTGGTGGGCAGGGTGTAGGAGAACTGCACCGAGCGGCCGTTGGCGGCCGCCCAGTCCTGCACCTTCTTGATCGCCTGGTTACGGCGGTCGATACCCGCCTTGTTGGTCAGGGAGTTGTCCTCGATGTCCATGTCGAGACGGGAGACGTCATAGGTCGTGATGACCTTTTCGTACGCCGCCGCGATGGAGTCCACGCTGGTGCAGCTGTCGGCGATCTCCGTACCGCCGTCGTCCGCCGCGTACCCGCCGAACGACGGGATCACGTCGCCGCCGCGCGAGCGCATCGTCGTGATGTCCGCCCCGTAGACGGAGGAGGACACCGGCTGGCTGCTGTCGCCGTTCCAGTAGGGCGTGCAGGAACCCTGCGCTTCGGTCTGGAGGAATGCCATGGTCAGGTACTTGGCACCGGACTGCTGCGAGAGGTCAGCGAGGCTGTCTCCGTTGTACGCCTCGAAGTACGGGGCGAAGACATGCGCGGGCAGGGGTGTCGCGGCCGCGTGCGCCGCGCCGCCACCGACCAGGACCATCCCGGCCGAGGCCGCGGCGGTCGCCAGGGTGGCCAGCAGGGCGCGTACGGATGTCTTACGTCTCATGGGGGCTCCCAGTGGTGAGACAACAGGCGGATCGGGCCCCATAATTGGTCTGGACCAAGAGGGCGTCAAGGGTCCAGACCAATTCGTTCCCGAGTGTTTGCCCGTCACTCCCCTTGCACCGCAGTCGAATTGACGGCCCATCAGTCCATTTGTGACGCCTCGCCCGCCCTGCCAGGTCACCCCCGCCGGGCGACGACGAGGCGCCAGTGCGGACTGCCGTCCGGCCTGCGGCCGAACTCCTCCAGCGGCAGCAGTTCCACCGAGAAACCCGCCCGGGTCAGATCGTCCCGCACGGCGCCCAGCGGGAACGTCCGGTAGTACATGACGAACCGCGGCCGCCACAGCAGATTGCGCACCCGCATCGCCGAGTCGAAGCCGAGCAGGGTCCAGTAGAGCGGGTCGCCGAAGGACTGCGGCGCCCCGACAGGGAACGCGAAGACTCCACCGGGCCGCAGCGCCCGGTGGACCCCGGCGAACAGGGCGGGGCGTTCGGCGGGCAGGAAGTGGCCGAAAGCGCCGAAGCTCACAGCCAGACCGAAGGCACCACGGAACGGCAGATCCCGGGCGTCGGCACGCACCCACTCGGCCGCGGGCGATCCCGCACCCGTCTCCGCCGAGCGGGCGGCTGCCAGCATCCCGGCGCTGAAGTCCACCCCGGTGACCCGCTCCGTGCAGAGGGAGCGCAGCACCCGGACCCCCGCTCCCGTTCCGCAGCAGACGTCGAGGCCGGCCCCGAACGGGCCGAGCGGACGCAGAGCGCCGCCGACCGCGTCCAGGACGCGGTCGGGCGTACGGAACGGCGTGCGGTCGAACTTCGGCGCCAGCAGGTCGTAGCCGTGCTCGACCGAGGAGAGCGCCTGCACGGTCAGCTCCCGCAAGGTCGGGCCCTGTGCGGCGAACGGCCGGCGCAGGCCGGTGAGCACGGCCGCGGCGCGGGAGGACAGCGTCGGGGCGCCGCGCTCCGCGGGCTCTTCGGCGAGTGCGGGCTCTTCGGCGAGTGAGGACATGGCCGTGCCACCTTTCAGAGGGTTCAGATTACGCGGGCGGCGGCCCGGGGAGTCCGGCCCGCGCCGCCTCGCGCCTTGTGCGGTCCTGAACCGGGTGGTTCAGTGGTACGGAAGATATGAATCGGGGTTCAGATCATGGCGTACCGACCGACGGCCCGTACGGAGGCGACCAGGACCGCTCATCGCGAGCGCCTGCTGGAGTCCGCCCGCAGCCTGCTGGCCGAAGGGGGCTACGCCGCTGCGGGTGTCGCCGCACTCGCGGCGCGGGCCGGTGTCTCCACCGGCAGCGTGTACAACCACTTCGCGTCCAAGCAGGAGCTGCTGGCCGCGGTCTTCCGGCACACCGCCGGTCATGAACTCGCCGCCGTGCAGGACGCGGTACGGGCCGAGCAGGACACGGCGGCCCGGCTCAGGGCGCTGGTCGAGGTCTTCTCGTACCGTGCGCTGAAGTCGCCGCGGACCGCCTGGGCGCTGCTCGCCGAGCGGGTGGATCCGCTGGTGGAGGCGGAGCGCCGCACCTATCGCAGCGGTTACCACTCGCTGGCCGGGGAGATCATCGCGGCCGGGGTCGCGACGGGCGAGCTGCCCGCGCAGGACCCCGGCCTCTCCGCCGCCGCGGTGATCGGTGCGATCGGCGAGGCGCTGCTCGGTCCGCTCTCGCCGGTCGGCGACCAGCACGAACCGGGGCCCGTGGTCGCCGCGATCACCGCCCTGTGTCTGCGGGCCGTCGGCGCGCCTGACAGCAGGCCTGACGAGCCGGCGACCGCCG
>NZ_JAAGLN010000107.1 GCF_010548145.1 Streptomyces sp. SID10853 | reverse complement strand
AGGTCCCGCCCCCGCCGTACGACAGCACCGCGCCACCGCCCGACGAGGCGCCCACGCCCCGCTCACCGGACGGCGCCGGCGGACACTCCGGCGCACCGGGCGGCCCGCCCGGGTAGATGTCCCGGCCCGGACGGCCCGGCAGGCGTACCGGACCGGCAGGCGTACCGGACCGGCTGCGGAATGCTCCCGCGCGGTCCGGCGTTGTTGCTGCCCGGAGCCTGCGCGCGGATCGAGCGGATCGAGCCGGTCGGCCGGGGCTCCGTCGGATCTGGAGGCATGGCTGTGCACGGTGAGTACAAGATCCCCGGCGGCAAGCTCGTCGTCGTCGATCTGGATGTCGAGGGCGGCGCCCTGCGCAACGTCCGGGTGGCCGGTGACTTCTTCCTGGAACCCGACGAGGCGATCCTGGACATCGACGCCGCCCTGGAAGGCGCCCCCGCCCACGCCGACGCGGCCACCCTCGCCGCCCGCATCACCGCCGCACTGCCCCCGGCCGCCGTGCTGCTCGGCCTCTCCCCCGAGGGCGTCGCCGTCGCCGTACGCCGGGCCCTCACCCGGGCCACCGAGTGGAGCGCCCACCACTGGCAGCTGATCCACGACCGCCCGCAGTCCCCCGCCCTGCACATGGCGCTGGACGAGGTCATCACCGCCGAGGTCGCGGCGGGCCGGCGCCCGCCGACGCTGCGGGTCTGGGAGTGGGCCGCCCCCGCCGTGATCATCGGCAGCTTCCAGTCCCTGCGCAACGAGGTCGACCCGGAGGGCGCCGAACGCCACGGGGTGACGGTCGTCCGCCGGATCTCCGGCGGCGGAGCCATGTTCGTGGAGCCACGGAGCACCATCACCTACTCCCTCTCCGTCCCGGAGTCCCTGGTGTCCGGCCTCTCGTACGCCGACAGCTACGCGTACCTGGACGACTGGGTGCTCGGCGCGCTGGCGGACATGGGGATCAAGGCGTGGTACCAGCCGCTCAACGACATCGCCACCGAAGCGGGCAAGATCGCGGGCGCGGCGCAGAAGCGCATCGCGGGCGGCGGGGTGCTGCACCACGTGACCATGGCGTACGACATCGACGCCGACAAGATGACCGACGTGCTGCGCATCGGCCGCGAGAAGCTGTCGGACAAGGGGATCGGGAGCGCCAAGAAGCGTGTCGACCCGCTGGCCCGGCAGACGGGGCTGCAGCGCGAAGAGGTCATCGAGCGGATGATCGGGTCCTTCCGCGCCCGCTACGGCCTCGCCGACGGCGGCGTGACGGAAGAAGAGATGGCCCAGGCACGGGAGTTGGCCGCGGCCAAGTTCTCCACCCCGGAGTGGACGGCGCGGGTGCCGTGACCGGCGTGCGGCGCGCTGATCAGCCCAGAGCCGGGATGATCCGCTCGCCGTACGCATCGATGACGGCCTCGCGCGCGTCGTGCATCGCGTACACCGCGAACTGGTCCACGCCCAGCGCCCGTAGCTCCCGCAGCTTCTCGATGTGCGCGTCGGCCGGACCGAGCAGACAGAAGCGGTCCACGATCTCGTCGGGCACGAAAGCGGCGTCCGGGTTTCCCGCGCGGCCGTGGTGGCTGTAGTCGTACCCCTCACGCTGCTCGATGTACGAGGTGAGCGCGTCGGGGACCTGCGCGGAGTGCTCCCCGTAGCGGGCCACCAGGTCCGCGACATGGTTGCCCACCATCCCGCCGAACCAGCGGCACTGCTCGCGGGCGTGGGCCAGGTCGTCGCCGACGTACGCGGGCGCGGCCACGCAGATCTTCACGGCGTCCGGGTCCCGGCCCGCGTCGGACGCGGCCGTGCGGACCGCGGCGACCATCGAGGCGGTCAGATAGGGGTCGGCGAGCTGGAGGATGAACCCGTCGGCCTGCTGCCCGGCCAGCGCGAGGGCCTTGGGGCCGTACGCGGCCATCCAGACCGGCAGTTTTCCGTCCTCGACCCAGGACAGCCGCACCGGCCGCCCGTCCACATCGGCCTCGCGCCCCTCGGCGAGGTCGCGGATGACGCCGATCGCTTCGCCCAGCGTGGCCAGCGTGTTGGGCTTGCGTCCCGCGACACGCATCGCCGAGTCGCCGCGCCCGATACCGCAGACCGTGCGGTTGCCGTACATCTCGTTGAGCGTGGCGAAGGTCGAGGCGGTGACCTCCCAGGTCCGGGTGGACGGGTTGGTGACCATCGACCCGACGATCAGGCCGGTGGTGTGTTCCAGGATGCGGCTGTAGATGACGAACGGCTCCTGCCAGAGGACGGCCGAGTCGAAGGTCCAGCCGTAGCGGAAGCCGTTGCGCTCCGCGCGCCGCATCAGTCCGACGACGGCAGAAGCGGGCGGATCGGTCTGCAGGACGAGTCCGAAGTCCAAGGCGTGGCTCCTAGTGCGGGTGCGGGTGCGGAGTCAGGTGCGGGGAGGAAGAGGAGAGGAGCGGCGAGGTGAGGTGAGGTGAGGTGAGATGGCGTCAGGTGGGACGGCGTCAGGTGGGGCGGCGGCCCGGGAATCCTTCCACATCGGACCGTGCGCGAGCCGGTGCGACAGCGCTTCGGACGCGAGTCGCGAGGGGACAATCCTGGACCGCCCGCGTGGCCTTGGGAAGACGGCGGTCACGAAGGCCCGCCGCAGTACCCTCTGTTGTCCGGTCCCGGGCCCCAGCAGAAGGAGAACGCCATGACCGTGAGCACCCGCGTCGAGGACCGCTCCGCCATCGCCGAGCTGATGACCGGATGGCTGCACCGCGACCTGGGCGAGTGGGATCAGCTGCGGGAGCTCTTCCACCCCGACGGCACCATCGAGATCACCTGGTTCGAGGGCCCGGCCGGAGAGTTCGTGGATGCCTCGGCGCGGATGGGCCGCTCCGATCTGCGGTCCAAGCACGTGATCGGCGGCCCGTCGATCACCTTCAACGGCGACCGGGCCCTCGTCGAGACCAACGCGCTGCTCATCGCCGAGAACGTCGCGCTCGACCTCGCCTGCACCGCGCACAACCGTTTCTGGGACCGCGTCGAACGGCGCGAAGGCGACTGGCGCATCGTCCACCGGGCGAGCGTGTACGACATGAGTTCGTTCAACTTCCTCGCGAAGGTCCCGGACATCGACGAGAGCGCCTTCCGGCGCCACCCGCGCGCCTACGCGGCCCTCGCCTACGTCCTGGAGAAGTCCGGCTTCCCGGTCGACCGCGAATTCCCCACCAGGGGCGGCGAGCTGGAGGCCGCCATGAAGGCGGCGGGCCGGGCCTGGCTCGGCACGGCCTGACCCGGCTGCCGCGTCAGCGCCCCGGCTGCGCGGCGTCCTTCACGACATCGGCAGGGACGTCCCGGACTCCCAGGCGCAGATGCTCCACGTGGTAGAGGGCCTGGTCGAGGAGTTCCGCCACGTGGTTGTCGTAGAGGGCGTAGACGATCGAGCGGCCGTGGCGCTCACCGGTGACCAGCCCCAGGTTGCGCAGCAGGCGCAGTTGGTGGGAGCAGGCCGACGGCTCCATGCCGACGGCGGCCGCCAGCGCGCTCACCGAGCACGGTCCCTCCTGCAGCCGGGCCAGGATGTGCAGCCGTGAGGGGGTGGCGAGCGCCTGGAGCGTCGCGGCGACGTCAGCGGTCCCCACCGCGTCGAGACGCTCCCGGGTGGTGGCGCTGCTGGTGGTGTCGACTCCATGGCCCATGGGGCCATCGTACGCACCACACATGAATACCTCTTCAGATATTCCTGTACGGTGTGTGCGTTGCCACCGGTCCACCCGCGAAGGGTTGTCTCGTCATGTCTGCTGTCCTGGACCAACCCACCCCACCGGCCACGGCAGGCCCGCGCCCCGCCCCGCCCCGGCGGCGCACCCGGGTCCTGGCGCTGCCGGAGACGCGATGGGCGCTCGCGTCCCTGGTGTTGTTCCTGTGCGGGCTGGCGCTGGACCTGTCCGGCGCACCGGCGTGGGCCTGGGGCCCGCTGTTCGCCGCCACCTGTGTCACGGGCGGCTGGGAGCCGGGGTGGGCGGGCCTGAAGGCCCTGCGGGACAGGACGCTGGACGTGGATCTGCTGATGGTGGTCGCCGCGCTCGGCGCCGCGGCCATCGGCCAGGTCCTGGACGGCGCGCTGCTGATCGTCATCTTCGCGACCTCCGGCGCACTGGAGGCGCTGGCGACCGCCCGCACCGCGGACTCCGTACGCGGTCTGCTCGATCTCGCGCCCGCCACCGCGACCCGGCTCCTGCCCGACGGCAGCGAGGAGACGGTCGCCGCCGCGGACCTGCGCGTCGGCGACAGCGTCCTGGTGCGGCCGGGCGAGCGGGTCGGCGCCGACGGCCGGATCCTGGACGGGGCGAGCGACCTAGATCAGGCCACCATCACAGGCGAGCCGCTGCCGGTGGCCAGACAGGCCGGCGACGAGGTGTTCGCCGGGACCGTGAACGGCACCGGCGCCCTGCGCGTACGGGTCGAGCGCGACCCGTCGGAATCGGTGATCGCCCGCATCGTGAAAATGGTCCAGGAGGCGTCCGGGACCAAGGCGCCCACCCAGCTCTTCATCGAGAAGGTCGAACAGCGCTACTCGGTCGGCATGGTGGCCGCCACCCTCGCCGTCTTCGCCGTGCCCCTCGCGTACGGATCCGGGCTCGGGCCCGCGCTGCTGCGCGCGATGACCTTCATGATCGTCGCCTCACCCTGCGCCGTCGTGCTCTCCACCATGCCGCCGCTGCTGTCCGCGATCGCCAACGCCGGACGCCACGGAGTCCTCGCCAAGTCCGCCGTCGTCATGGAACGACTCGGCCAGGTCGACGCCGTGGCGCTCGACAAGACCGGCACCCTCACCGAAGGCACGCCGCACGTCACCGCACTGCGGGCCCTGCCCGGCAGCGGCCTGACCGACGACGCCCTGCTCACCCTGGCCGCCGCGGCCGAACTCCCGAGTGAACACCCGCTCGCCCGCGCCGTGGTCGAGGCCGCCCGCGAGCGCCACCTGCCTCTGCCCGACGCGGCCGGCTTCATCTCCGCGCCCGGCCGCGGGGTGAGCGCGACCGTCGACGGTCACCGTGTCCGTATCGGCTCCCCCGCCCGTCTCCTGCCCGCACCGGCCGCGCCCGTACGGGAGGTCGTACGGGAACTGGAGGGCGCCGGGCAGACGGTGATGCTGATCCTTCACGACGACGCTCCGGCAGGTGTCATCGGCGTCGCCGACCGGCTGCGGCCGGACGCCGCCGCCACCGTCGCAGCCCTGGCCGATCTGACCGGCCGCGCCCCGGCCCTGCTGACCGGCGACAACGTGAACGCGGCGGAACACCTGGCCGGCCAGGTCGGCATCACCGATGTCCGCGCCGCGCTGCTGCCCGATGACAAGGTCGCCGCGGTCCGGGCGTGGGAGCGCGAAGGCCGCCGGGTCCTGGTCGTCGGGGACGGTGTCAACGACGCCCCGGCGCTGGCCGCCGCACACACCGGTATCGCCATGGGCCAGGCGGGCAGCGACCTCGCCCTGGAGACCGCGGACGCCGTCGTCGTACGCGACGAACTCGCCGCCGTCCCCGCCGTTCTGCTGCTCTCCCGTGCCGCCCGGCGCCTGGTGATCCAGAACCTGGTCGTCGCGGGAGCGTTCATCACCGCCCTGGCGACCTGGGACCTGATCGCCACACTGCCGCTGCCGCTCGGCGTCGCCGGGCACGAGGGCTCCACCGTGATCGTCGGCCTCAACGGTCTGCGGCTGCTGCGTGAAGCGGCCTGGAAGAGCCCCGTCCGGGGTGACACCCGGTGAGCCGGCGCCCGGGCATCACGCGCCGGGCTGTCCCCCGCGCCCGGGCATCACGCGCCGGCTGTCCCCACGCCCGCCCGGACCCACCGGAGCCGTGCGCTCAGTGCGCGTACTCACCGAGCCCGCGCGGCACATAGGCTCCGTGCCCCGCGTGGCCGACGTAGTCACGGTTGTCGATCACCGGCACACCCCGGGACAGCACCGTCTCCACCCGGCCTGTCACACGCTTGCCCTCGTACGCCGAGTAGTCGACGTTCATGTGGTGCGTCCCCGCCGACATGACCTGCTCGGCCGCTGGGTCGTAGACCACGACGTCGGCGTCGGCGCCCGGGCTGATCGTCCCCTTCTGCGGGTACAGGCCGAACATCCGCGCCGGGGCCGCGCAGGCGATCTCGATCCAGCGGCGGCGGCTGATGTGCCCGTCGACAACCGCCTGGTGCAGCAGGTCCATCCGGTTCTCCACCCCCGGCATCCCGTTCGGGATCTTGGAGAAGTCGCCCTTCCCCAGGTCCTTCTGGCCCTTGAAGCAGAACGGGCAGTGGTCGGTGGAGACCACCTGCAGATCGTTCGAGCGCAGTCCGCGCCAGAGCGCCTCCTGGTGCTCCGCAGGGCGCAGCGGCGTGGAGCAGACGTACTTGGCGCCCTCGAAGCCCGGCTCCGCCAGATTGTCCGTCGAGAGGAAGAGGTACTGCGGGCAGGTCTCGCCGTACACGGGAAGGCCCTCGTCCCTGGCCCGCGCCAGTTCGGCGACGGCCTGCTGCGCCGACACGTGCACCACGTACAGCGGGGCGCCCGCCACCTGGCTCAGCTTGATCACCCGGTGCGTCGCCTCGGCCTCCAGCAGCGCGTTGCGGACTTCGCCGTGGTAGCGCGGGTCCCTCTCACCGCGCGCCAGCGCCTGCTCGACCAGTACGTCGATCGCGAGCCCGTTCTCGGCGTGGGTCATCACCAGGCCGCCGTTGGACGCGGCACGCTGCATGGCCCGCAGGATCTGCCCGTCGTCGGAGAGAAACACTCCCGGGTACGCCGTGAAGAGCTTGAACGAGCTGACACCGCCCGCGACGAGCCGGTCCATCTCCTTGAGCGACGACTCGTTCACATCGGACATGATCATGTGGAAGGCGTAGTCGATCGCGCACTTCCCGTCCGCTTTGCCGTGCCAGGTGTCGAGCCCCTCACCGAGCGATCCGCCCTTGGACTGGATGGCGAAGTCGATGATGGTCGTCGTACCGCCCCAGGCCGCCGCCCGGGTCCCGGTCTCGAAGGTGTCGGACGCGAAGGTGCCGCCGAAGGGCATCTCCATGTGCGTATGGGCGTCGACCCCGCCGGGCACCACGTACTTCCCGGTGGCGTCGATCGTACGGCCGGCGGTCCAGCCCTCCGCGACGGCCGAGCCGTGCGCGGCGAGCGCGACGATCCGGCCGTCCTCGATGAGGACGTCGGCGTGGGTCTCATCGGCGGCGGTGATGACGAGACCGCCGCGGATCAAGGTGCGGGTACTCATGGCGCTGTGCTCCCTCTCTCGTACCGCGGTGCCTGCTGCGTGATCTGCCGCCTACCCTGCGCGCAGGGCCTGTTCGAGGATGGCCGCGCCCGCCTCGGCCTCTGCGACATTGAGCGAGAGCGGTGGTGCGATGCGCAGCACGCTGGTGTCGTGCCCGCCCCCCTTGCCGATCAGCAGCCCGCCCTCCCGGGCCGCTTCCAGAACGGCCGACGCCGCGTCCGGGTTCGCCTCGTCGGTGCCGGGCTTCACCAGCTCGACGCCGATCATCAGGCCGCGGCCGCGTACTTCGCGTACGAGCGGGGACTGCGCGCCGACGGCTCGCAGCCGCTCAAGGAGGAGTCCCCCGATCCGGCGGGCGTTGCCCTGGAGGTCGTGTTCCAGGAGGTAGGTGAGGTTGGCGAGGCCGGCGGCCATGGTGACCGGGGAGCCGCCGAAGGTCGAGATGGAGTTGGCGTCCAGGCAGTTCATGATGTCGGCGCGGGCGACGACACCGCCGATGGACATGCCGTTGCCGATGCCCTTGGCGAAGGTGAGGAGGTCGGGCGGGCCGTTCTCGGCGTGCGCCTGCCAGCCCCAGAAGTGGTCGCCGGTGCGCCCCCAGCCGGTCTGCACCTCGTCGGCGATCCAGAGGATGCCGTGCCGGTCGAGCACCTCGCGGAACGCGGCGTAGAGCCCGTCGGGCGGCGCGGTGAAGCCGCCGACGCCCTGGATCGGCTCGGCGATCAGGGCCGCGGGTTCACGGGTGTGGCCGAGGAGGTCCTCCAGGTCGGCGACGCACGCCTCGATGAACGCGGCGTCGCTGAGATGCGCGAACGGGCCCCGGCTGCGGACGCCGCCGTGGACGTAGAGCGTCTGGAGCGGCGAGAGCCCTGTCGGCGACCAGCCGCGGTTGCCGGTGATGCCGACGGCCGAGAAGGAGCGGCCGTGGTAGCTGTTGCGCATCGCGAGGATCTGGCTGGACCCGCGGTACGCGGTGGCGAGGAGCAGGGCGGTGTCGTTGGCCTCGGTGCCCGATGTGGTGAAGAAGACGCGGGCGTCCGGGATCCCGGAGAGCGTCGCGATCCGCTCGGCCAGCTCCACCATCGGCCGGTTGAGGTAGAGCGTCGAGGAGTGCACGATGCGCCCGGCCTGCTCGCTGACCGCCTTGGTCACCTCGGGCAGCGCGTGGGCTGTCATGGTGGTGAGGATGCCGCCGAAGAAGTCGAGGTAGCGGTTGCCGTCCGCGTCCCAGACGTGCCGGCCCTCGCCGTGGGTGATCTCGATCGGCTGCCGGTAGTAGGTGGCGAGCCAGTCGGGGAGGACGGCCCGGTGCCTGTTGTAGAGGTCTGTCACGGCTGCACCAGCCCCTCGTACGCGTCGGGCCTGCGGTCCCGGTAGAACGCCCACTGCTGCCGGACCTCGTCGATGAGGTCCAGGTCGAGATCGCGGACGAGGAGCTCCTCGCTCTTGTCGTCGGCGACGTCCCCGACGAACTGACCGCGCGGGTCGACGAAGTAGCTGGTGCCGTAGAAGTCGTTGTCGCCGTACTCCTCCTGGCCGACCCGGTTGATGGCGGCGATGAAGTACTCGTTGGCGACGGCGGCCGCCGGCTGCTCCAGCTGCCAGAGGTAGGCGGACAGACCGCGCGAGGTGGCGGAGGGGTTGTAGACGATCTGCGCACCGTTCAGGCCGAGTTGGCGCCAGCCCTCCGGGAAGTGGCGGTCGTAGCAGATGTACACGCCGACCTTGCCCACGGCGGTGTCGAAGACCGGCCAGCCCGCGTTGCCCGGCTTGAAGTAGTACTTCTCCCAGAAGCCTTTGACCTGCGGGATGTGGTGCTTGCGGTACTTGCCGAGGTACGAGCCGTCGGCGTCGATGACGGCCGCCGTGTTGAAGTAGAAGCCCGACTGCTCCTGCTCGAAGACCGGAACCACGATCACCATGCCGGTCTCGCGGGCGAGTTCCCGCATCCGGGTGACGGTCGGCCCTTCGGGCACGGCCTCCGCCCAGCGGTAGTGCTCGGCCTCCTGCACCTGGCAGAAGTACGGGGCGTTGAAGACTTCCTGGAATCCGATGATCCGCGCGCCCTGGCGGGCGGCCTCACGGGCATGTTCCTCATGCTTGGCGATCATGGATTCGGTGTCGCCGGTCCAGGTGGCCTGGACCAGTGCGGCGCGTACGACGTGGGACATGAGCAGCTCCTTCAACAGGGCGCCACGAAGCTCTACGCACGTAGATGGCATGCGTAGGAGGAGAACGTAAGCCCCGTCACACACAGGGGCAAGACCATCGCCGTTAACCGGCAGAGTCGATCACGTTTCGCCTCGTCATGATCACTTCGCCGCCCCGCCGTGATCAGATTGCGCGCCCGGCGCCCGGCCCGTCCAGGTATTTCGCGGTCCCGCACCGCGCCCTCCGGCACGGCGTCACACGACGACCGGTGTACAGCGTTCGGCGATCTCGTCCATGGAGAGGCCGAGCGCCGCCGCCAGCGCGGCGACCGTGAAGAAGGCCGGGGTCGGGGCCCGCCCCGTCTCGATCTTCCGCAGGGTCTCCGCGGAGACACCCGCCGCCGCGGCGACCTCGGTCATGGTGCGCGCGCCGCGCGCCTCGCGGAGCAGACGGCCGAAACGTTCGCCGCGTGCGCGCTCTTCTGGGGTGAGGGGGGTACGGACCATGCCGTCATTCTAATACCGCCGGGACCGGTATAGTAATTGGCATGGTTGAACTCAAGACAGACCTGTCGGTAGACGCGATGCGCGAAGCGGGCCGCGTCGTCGCCCAAGCCCTGGCAGCGGTGAGATCCGCGGCCCGCGTCGGAGTCACACTGCGGGCACTCGACGCGGCCGCACACGCGATCCTCCGCGAAGCCGGGGCCGGATCCCCCTTCCTCGGATACCACCCGGACTTCGCCCCCGTACCGTTCCCCGCCGTCCTCTGCGTCTCCGTCAACGACGCGATCGTGCACGGCGTCCCCGACGGATACCGCCTCCGCGACGGCGATCTGGTCAGCGCGGACTTCGGCGCGACCCTGAACGGCTGGGCCGGGGACTCCGCCATCAGCTTCACCGTCGGGCGCCCGCGCCCCGACGACCTGCGCCTCATCGAGACCGCCGAACGCGCCCTGGCCGCGGGCATCGCAGCGGCCGTGGTCGGCAACCGCATCGGCGACATCGCCCACGCGGTCGGACGGGTCTGCCGCACCGCCGGCTACGGCATCCCCGACGGGTTCGGCGGCCACGGTATCGGCCGCGCCATGCACGAGGACCCCGGCGTACCCAACGAAGGCCGGCCGGGGCGCGGCATGCCGCTGCGCCACGGCATGGTGCTGGCGATCGAGCCGATGGTGATCGCGGGCGGCGGTGACGGGTACTACGCGGCCCCCGACGGCTGGACGCTGCGCACCGTGGACGGCAGCCGTGCCGCCCACGCCGAGCACACCGTCGCCATCACCGACGCGGGTCCGCGAATCCTCACGGCGCTCTGAACCGCGGCCCCGGAGGGCTCCCCCTCAGGGGCGCCCGTCCGGACGGACCACCATCGCGGAGCCGCCGCCGCGGCGCACCGGTTCGGCCGCGGCCAGCCAGCGTCCGTCCGGCAGCCGCTGCACCCCGGTCGCCGCGCCGATCTCCGGGTTGAGGGTGAACTTGTGCCCGAGCGCCTCCAGCCGGCCCCGCAACGGACTGTTGTACAGGGCCGGTTCGAGCTCCGTCGTGGCGGCGTCACGCTGGCTCGCCCGCGGCGCGGCGATCGCGTCCACCAGCGGCAGCCCTCGGTCGAGATGGCCGATGAGGGTCTGGAGCACGGTGGTGATGATGGTCGCGCCGCCCGGCGATCCGACGGCGAGCACCGGCTTCCCGTGGCGCAGGACGATCGTCGGCGAGATCGACGAGCGGGGCCGCTTCCCGGGCCCCGGCAGATTGGGGTCGTGGACCGCCGGGTTCGCCGGGGCGAAGGAGAAGTCCGTCAGCTCGTTGTTGAGCAGGAACCCGCGGCCCGGCACGGTCATGGCGCTGCCGCCGGTCTGCTCGATGGTCAGCGTGTACGCGACGACGTTGCCCCACTTGTCGGCCACCGTCAGATGCGTGGTGTTCTCCCCCTCGTACGTGGTGGGGGCCGCGGCACCGCCGCTCCCGCACCGCGCCGGGTGGCGCGGGTCGCCCGGCGCCAGCGGGCTCTTCAGCACCGCGTCGTCCTTGATGAGGCAGGCGCGGGAGTCCGCGAAGCGCTGGGAGAGCAGTTGCCGGGTGGGTACGGACTCGTAGGCCGGGTCGCCGACCCAGCGGCCCCGGTCGGCGAAGGCGATCCGGCTCGCCTCGATGTAGTGGTGCAGATACTGCACGTCGGACGCCTTCGAAAGGTCCGTCCGCTCCAGGATGTTGAGCGCCTCGCCGACCGTCGTGCCACCCGATGACGACGGCGCCATGCCGTACACGTCGAGGCCGCGGTACGAGGTCTCGGTAGGGGCGCGGTGCAACGGCTCGTACGCCCGCAGGTCCTTCGCGGTCAGGTCGCCGGGGCGGGCGTCGCGGGTCGAGCCGGGGGCCAGATCCGGCTTCCGGACGGTCCGTACGATGTCCCGCCCGAGGCTCCCGCGGTAGAGCTCGCCGACGCCCTTGCGGCCCAGCTCCTCGTAGGTGCGGGCCAGGTCGGGGTTCTTCAGTGTGGTGCCCACCGCGGGCGGCTCGCCGCCGGGCAGGAAGAGCTTCGCCGTCGCGGGGAAGTCCGCGAACCGCGCCTGGTTGTCCTGTGTCTGGCCGCGGAAGGTCTGGTCGACGGTGAAGCCGTCCCTGGCGATGCGCTCGGCCGGTTTCAGTACGGCCCCCAGCGACTTGCGGCCCCACGAGGAGAGCGCGGAGTCCCAGGTGGCGGCGGTGCCCGGGGTCCCCACGCTGAGACCGCTGGTCACGGCGTCCGCGAAGGGCAGCGGCTTGCCGTTCTCCAGGAAGAGCGAGGAGTCGGCGGAGCGCGGCGCGGTCTCGCGGCCGTCGATGGTCCGCACCCGGTGGGTCCTGGCGTCGTAGTAGACGAAGTAGCCGCCACCGCCGATGCCCGCCGAGTACGGCTCGGTCACCCCCAGCGCGGCGGCCGTGGCGACCGCGGCGTCCACCGCGTTACCGCCCTCGCGGAGCACCTCGATACCGGCGGCCGACGCGTCCGCGTCGACACTCGACACGGCGCCGCCGTACCCGACAGCGACCGGCGCCTTGCCCGCCGCCCTCCCCTGGGGCTGCCCCGGCGGTGCTCCGGCGGAGGGCGGTGCGGTCGCGCCCAGCGACAACACGGCGGCGGCGACGGCCAGATACGACAGCTTCCGGACGGTGACACGGCGCATCCATGACCTCCAGAGGAGAGACGTACGACGCAGCGTAGCCCGCTTGCCACCCCTTAGTCATGAACACGTCGATAGCATGCCGCGCCCTGACTGTCTGCGACCGCGCTCCGTGCGGGACGTCGCAACTGCCGTCCGCGTGGCTGCCATGCCGGCGCAGCTCCATAACGCCATAACGCCATAACGCCATAACGCCATAACGCCACAAGGCAGCGGGCGCGCTTTCACGCACGCCGGTTTCCGGGCGCAGCCACGCCGTGGGTTCCCCGGCGCCGGCCCGGCTTCAGCTGCCTGTTCGGGTGGTCTGCGCGGCCGTGAAGCGAGTGACGATGCGAGCCCCGTCCATCGCATCCGAACACTCCCATCGAGGAGGAACATGCCGGCCCGATCCGCCCCCACCGGTCCCCCGCCCGCCGTACGCGCGGGCGTCCCCACCTCCCTGGCCTGGCACGACGACGGGATCGTCGTCGTCGACCAGCGCGCCCTTCCGCGCGAGACGCGTCCCCTGCTGCTGCGCACGGTGGATGAGGTGATCGACGCTATCCGAGACCTGGCGGTGCGCGGCGCCCCGGCCATCGGTCTGGCGGGGGCGCTCGGCGTGGCCCTCTCCGCCCGACGGCACACCCGTACGGACGGGTCGCTCGACGTGGACGCCGTCCGCGCGGACGCCGCACGTATCGCTGCCGCGCGGCCCACCGCCGTCAATCTGGCCTGGGCGGTGGAGAGGGTCCTGGCCCCCTTGGCCGCGGGCGCCGATGCGGTGCTGGAGACAGCGCTCAAGCTCATCGAGCAGGACGTGACCGCCAACCGGAGGGCCGCGACGTCCGCTGCGGACCTGGTGGAACTCCTGGCTCCGGAGGGGCCGTTGGTCCTGCTGACTCACTGCAACACCGGGCGGCTGGCGACCGCGGCCGGCGGAACGGCGCTCGGCACCGTGCTGGAGCTGGCCGCGCGGGGCCGGGTCGCGGAGGTGCTGGTGGACGAGACCCGGCCGCTGTTGCAGGGGGCGCGCCTGACGGCGTGGGAGCTGGGGCAGGCCGGTGTCCCCTACCGCCTCTGCCCGGACTCGGCGGCGGCTGCGGCGATGTCCCGTTCGATGGTCGACTGCGTGCTGGTGGGAGCCGACCGGATCGCCACGAACGGCGACACCGCGAACAAGATCGGCACGTACGGTCTGGCGGTCTCCGCGGCCCGGCACGGGGTGCCGTTCGTGGTCGTGGCGCCCGAGTCGTCCTGGGACCCGACGCTGGCCGACGGCTCCGGCGTCGTCGTCGAGGAGCGGGCGGCCGAGGAGGTCACCATGGTCGCCGGGGAGCGGGTGGCGCCGGCGGGCGCCGAGGTGTTCAACCCGGCGTTCGACGTGACGCCCGGTGAGCTGATCACCGCGATCGTCTCCGAGTCGCGGGTACTGCGCCCGGGACGTACGGCGGAGCCGGACGGGACGCCGTCCCGGGGCCGCGCGGCGGGACCCGCGTCCCCCACGCCTGCCGCAGGCCGTACGGAGTGCGCCCCGGGGCTCGCACTCGCCCGGTCGGCACGAGAGCTGTACGGGCGCGGCTGGATGCCCGGCACGTCCGGCAACCTCTCCCTGCGGGTCCCCGGCTCCGCGTCCCACGCGCTGATCACCGGGAGCGGCCTGGACAAGGGCGCACTCGGCGCTGAGGACATGGTGCTGGTCGACGCGGACACCGCGCGGCCGGTGCGGGCCCGCTCGGGCCGCAAGCCGTCCGCGGAGACCGCGATCCACGCTGCCGTCTACCGCGTCACCGGAGCCCGCGCCGTCGTCCACGCCCACCCGCCGCACTGCACCGCCCTGGCCCGGCTGGCCGGCCGGGCGGGCGCCCCCGGCAGCACGTCTCTGGTGGTGTTCGACGACCTCGAACTCACCAAGGGGCTGGGCCCGGTCACCGGCCCTGGCGTCGCAGTGCCCGTCTTCACCAACTGGCCGGACGTGGCGCGCATCGCCGACGAGGTCGCCGCCCGTCTCGCCGCGGTCCCGGACGCACCGCCCGCCCTGCTGATCGCCGGTCACGGCGTGACCGTCTGGGGCAAGGACCTGGCGGAGGCCCGCAATCGGCTGGAGTGCGTCGAATCGCTGTGCGAGGTCCTGCTGCTCACCGGCGAGGCGGCCACCGCCGTCCGCGCCACCGCGCGAGCGCCGGTCCCCTCCCCCACTCCGACCCCGACCCCGACCCCGGAAGGACATGGCTGATGACCCTGCTGCAGATCATGCCCGACGACGCCCCGCAGCGGGTGCTGCTGCGCACCGATGACGACGACCGCGTGATCCGTGAACTCGCTGCTCGTGGCGTCACACTGGAGCGCTGGCCGGTGCCCGGCGCCGACGTTCCCGCACTGGACGACGCGTCCCTGCTGGAGCTCCACCGTGACCGCGTCGACCGGTTGTGCGCGGCCAGCGGCATGAAGCTGGTCGACATCGCCCGTCTGCACCCGGAGGCCACCGACGCCTGGCGGCGGCGCGCGCAACAGGCGCGGCGCACGTTCCTGGAGGAGCACCGGCACGGTGAGGACGAGATCCGCTTCTTCGCGCACGGCCGCGGCATGTTCACCCTCCATCTTGGCGACGAGGTCGTCGCCGTGGTGTGCGAGGCGGGCGACCTGCTGTCGGTGCCCGCAGGCACCCGGCACTGGTTCGACATGGGCGAGCGGCCCGACTTCGCCGCCATCCGCTTCTTCCAGGAGGAGGACGGCTGGGTCGGGGACTTCACCGGCGAACCGATCGCGGACCGCTTCCCGCGCCTGGACGAACTCGCCGGGGGTACACCGTGACCGGGCACGGCGTGGAGGCTGTCGTACTCGACATCGAGGGCACCACCGGTTCCCTCTCCCACGTACGGGACGTGCTCTTTCCCTGCGCCCGGCGGGAGTTGCCCCGCTTCTTCACGCGGTACGGGCACGAGCCGCGGGTCCGCGCTCTCGCCGACGAGGTCCGTGCGCGGCTGCACCGGCCCGGCCTGGACACGGACGGCGTGATCGCGGCACTCGTCTCCTGGTCGGACGCCGATGTGAAGGCCGCGCCGCTCAAGACGGTGCAGGGCTGGATCTGGGCACAGGAGTACGCGGCCGGGCGGCTGCACGGGCACGTGTACCCGGAGGTGCCTGGCGTGCTGCGGGAGTGGCGGGCGGCGGGACTGCGGCTCGCGACGTACTCCTCCGGCTCGTCCGCCGCCCAGCTCGACTGGTTCCGGCACACGGCGTACGGAGATCTCTCCGGTCTGTTCGAGGCCAGGTTCGACCTGGACACCGCGGGCTCCAAGAGCGCCCCCGTGTCCTACCGCACGATCGCGGAACGGCTCGGCGTACGCCCGGGTCGCACTCTGTTCCTCAGTGACACCGCCGCCGAACTGGACGCCGCCGCGCGGGCCGGGTGGCAGGTGCTCGGCGTGCGTCGCGACGACGACGCCCGTGGGGCGTCCGTCGGCGCTCACCCCACGGTCCCCTCGCTCCGCCCCGTACGGCCGCACCGGCCGGCCACCACCCCGTCCTCCCCCGCTGTTCGTGAGGTGTTCCCGTCATGACTACGTCCTCCCTGCTGTCCGAGCCCGCGGAAATCGGCGTCATCGGCGGCACCGGCCTGTACGAACTCTTCACCGATGCCGCGCAGTTCCGTGTCGAGACCCCCTTCGGCGAGCCGTCGGATGTGCTGACCGTCGGCACCGTCAGCGGCCGCCGGGTGGCCTTCCTGCCCCGTCACGGCCCCGGCCACTCACTGGCACCGCACCGCATCAACTACCGCGCCAACCTGTGGGCTCTGCGCTCCGCCGGGGTGCGGCGCGTGCTCGCCCCGTGCGCGGTGGGCTCGCTGCGCCGCGAACTCGGCCCCGGCTCCGTGGTCGTCCCCGACCAGGTGGTGGACCGTACGTCGGGGCGTACCTGCACCTTCTACGACGAAGGTGGCGCGTCACACGTGTCGTTCGCCGATCCGTACTGCGCCGACGGCCGCACGGCTGTCCTCAAGGCCGCGGCGGACACCGAGCAGCCGGTGGTCGACGGTGGCACGATGGTGGTCGTGGAGGGGCCGCGTTTCTCCAGCAGGGCGGAGTCGCGCTGGTTCGCCTCCGCCGGCTGGTCTCTGGTGAACATGACCGGCATGCCGGAGGCGGCGCTCGCCCGCGAACTGGCCCTGTGCTACACACCAGTTGCCCTGGTGACCGATCTCGACGCGGGCATCGACGCCGATGAGAGCGTCACGCAGGAGGACGTGTACGCGGTGTTCGCGCGACACATCGAGCGGCTGCGCGCCTTGGTCCTCTCAGCGGTGGACGCACTGCCGCGGGAGCGCACCTGCGACTGCGCACGCGCCCTGGACGGTATGGCCCTGCCGTTCGACTTGCCTTAGGCCTGTCGTCAAAGTGCTGCCAGCCGCGCCTGGCAGTGGCCCGGCCATGTCGCGGTGCCCGTCGTCGACGCCCCGGACATCACAACCGTGCGCGAGCCCCGGCGAGGCGCAGGCCCGGAACCCCGCCCTGGGGGTTCCGGGCCTTCGCGTGCGCCGGTCAGACGGTGGCGCCCACCGGGACCGTCCGGGGCGCGGGCTCGCGTGTGAGGAGCTCCAGGAGCAGGCCCTTGACCTCGGTGGCGGCGACGGTCGCGGCCCCGGTGACCGGCGTGTCACACAGGAACACCGGTCCGTCCTCCGGATCGTCCACCGGGCGGCCGTGGCTGCCGCGGACCCCGGACGGGTCCAGGGGCACGGTGCGTATCCGATAGCGCAGACCGGCCTTCTTGCGGGCCACGGAGCCGAGGGCGCGCAGCCGTACGCCGGGGACGTCCGGGTCGTAGAGCAGTTCCGCGGGGTCGTAGCCGGGCTTGGCGTGGATGTCGACCTGCCGGGCGAAGTCGGGGGCCCGCTCGTCGTCCAGCCAGTAGTAGTAGGTGCACCATGCGTCAGGCTCGGCCACGACGACGAGGTCGCCGGCGCGTTCGTGGTCGAGGCCGTGGCGTTGTTTGCCGGGCCCGTCGAGTACCTCCGCCACGCCGTCCAGGTCCTCCAGCACCTTCCGCGCCCGGGGCAGGTCGTCGGGATCGGCGACGTACACATGAGCGATCTGGTGGTCGGCGACCGCGAAGGCGGCGGAGGTACGCGGGTCGAGATACTCCATCCCGGCCTGGGTGTGCACCTGGAGCAGGCCCTCCTTGCGCAGTGCGCGGTTGACGTCGACCGGCGACCGCACCGGGGTGATGCCGTACTCGCTCAGCGCGACGACGGTGGCGCCCTCCTCCCGCAGATGCCGCAGGAAGGGGGCAAGCGCGTCGTCCAGCCGACGGGCCTCCCGGCGGGCCTGCGGTGAATCGGGGCCGTAGCGCTGGAGGTCGTAGTCGAGGTGCGGTACGTAGACCAGGCTCAGGTCAGGGCGGTGGGTGTCGAAGACGTGGCGGGCGGCGGCGAGTATCCACTGGGTCGAGGTGAGGCCGGCGTTCGGGCCCCAGAACGTGAACAGCGGGAACGGGCCGAAGCGTGCGGTGAGGTCGTCGTGCAGGGACGGCGGCCAGGTGTAGCAGTCGGGGTCCTTGCTGCCGTCGGAGTAGTACACGGGCCTGGGGGTGACGGTCCAGTCGACGTCCGCGCCCATCGCGTACCACCAGCAGATGTTGGCGACGGTGAGGCCGGGGCGGGCGCGCCGGGCGGCCTCCCACAGCTTCTCGCCCTGCACCAGGCCGTTGTGCTGGCGCCACAGAAGAACTTCGCCGAGGTCGCGGAAGTACCAGCCGTTGCCCACCGCGCCGTGCCCCGAGGGGGGTTCGCCGGTGAGGAAGGTGGACTGCGCCGTGCAGGTGACCGCGGGCAGGACCGGGTCGAGGGCGGCCGCGGTGCCGTGGTCGGCCACGGCTCGCAAGGCCGGCATGTGGCGCAGCAGGCGGGGGGTCACTCCGACGACGTCGAGTACGACGAGACGGCTCATGGAACGGTCACCTCCGTGCGGGCGGCGCCGGGGCCGTCCGCGGGTCCGGGTCGGGCGGGGGCGGAGTCCTCTGCGAGTCCGATGCGCAGCAGGGCGTTACGGGTCCAGTCGAGTTCCGCGGCGATCCCGGCGACAAGGTCGTCGCGGTCGCGGGGGCGGGCCGCGGCGGGCAGCACCGCCCAGGTGTAGGTCTCGGTCTCCAGGTGGCGTACGTGTGCGCGGGGGCCGCCCAGCAGGACCTGGAGAGCCGATTCGAGCACGTCACCGGTCGCCTGGAGCGGGGGTTCCGGGTCGGCGTGCAGCGGTGTGTGGAAGTGCACGCGCCACGGTCCGGTGCGGGGCAGCGGCCCCTGCAGGGCGTCGGTGAGGTCGTCCGTGCTGTGGACGGTGCCGTCGGCGGCGCACATCCGGGTCTGGTGCAGGAAGCGGGGTTCCGCGTAGCCGGCCAGGTGCTCGGCACGGCCGGGGGCCGCGGGGTCGGCGACGTGCAGGGCGCGGGAGATCTGTGCCTTGACGACATCGAGGGACGCGCCGTGGAGGCGCGCGAGCGCTGCGGCGGGCTCCTCGAACTGGACGGCCAGATGGCAGGTGTCGAGGCAGACGCCGAGTTCCCCAGGCAGCCCGGCGAGCAGCCGGGCCGCCTGTGCGGTGGTCTCCACGGCGCAGCCGGGCTCGGGTTCCAGGCCGACGCGGACCGTGCGGCCGGTGTTCCGGCGCAGGTCGGACAATTCCGCGGCGAGCCGGACGAGATGGGCGCGGGCGGTCGCGTGGCGCTGCGGGGTCCAGTCGGTGCGCCAGCCCAGCGGAAGGGTGGAGATGCTGCCCTCGGTGATGTCGTGGGGCAGCAGGCCGGCCAGGACGCGGGCGCAGTCGACGGTGTAGGCCAGGCGGCGCGGGTCGCTCCAGTCGGGCGTGTAGACGGCGTGCTTGACGACCGGGCGGTGGAAGCCCCGGTAGGGGAAGGCGTTGAGGGTGACGGTTTCCAGCCCGCGGCGGCGTAGGTGGTCACGGAGGCGGGCGGTCAGGTCGGGGCGGGAGGCGAGTTCGCGTGCGGCGTCACGGGCCAGCCACAGGCCGACGCCGAGGACGGGAACGTCCAGGCGGTCACGGACCCGGGCGGCGTACCGGTCGAGCTGGTCGGTGACGCCGTCCAGGGTCTCCGCGGCGTGGACGTTGGTGCAGTAGGCGAGGTGGACGACGGAACCGTCCCGGTGCCGGAAGCGCACGCCTCACCGCTCCCCGCGCAGCAGCGAGTTCCCGGCGAAGGTGGCCGGGGCGGTCTCTTCCTCGCACAGGCCCGCCGGCTCCAGGCGCCCGCTCTGGCCGTAGAACGCGACCGGGTTGCTCCACAGCACCTGGTGGACCAGGTCGCCGCTCATCCCGGCGGCGAGCATGGCCTCACCGGTGGCGCGGGTGGTCAGCGGATCGCTGTGGCCCCAGTCCGCCGCCGAGTTGACCAGCATCCGGTCGGTGCCGTGGCGGCGCAGGATCTCGACGGTGCGCGTCTCGCTCATTTTGGTGTCGGGGTAGACGGAAAAGCCCATCCAGCAGCCCGAGTCGGCGACGAGGCCGACCGTGACCTCGTTGAGGTGGTCGATGAGAACGCGGTGCGGGGCGATGCCGGACTCACGGATCACGTCCAGGGTGCGCCGGGTGCCGACGGCCTTGTCCCGGTGCGGGGTGTGTACGAGTACGGGCAGGTCGTGGCGGACGGCGAGGTCCAGCTGGGCGGCGAATGCGGTGTCCTCTGCCGGCGTCAGCGAGTCGTAGCCGATCTCGCCGACGGCGACGACACCGTCGCGTACGAGGTAGCGGGGCAGTTCGTCCAGGACACCGGTACAGCGCGGGTCGTTGGCCTCCTTCGGGTTGAGGGCGAGGGCGCAGTAGTGGCTGATGCCGAACTGGGCGGCGCGGAACGGCTCGAAGCCGAGCAGACTGTCGAAGTAGTCGGTGAAACTGCCGACGGAGGTGCGCGGCTGGCCGAGCCAGAAGGCGGGCTCCACCAGGGCCCTCACGCCCGCGTCGCGCATCCGCGCGTAGTCGTCGGTGGTGCGGGATGACATGTGCACGTGCGGGTCGAAGATGCGCATGGGGCTCCGTAAGTTGTCGGGCGGCCCTGGAGGGCCGGGTGTGGCTGCTGAGGCTCTGCCTTCAGTGGGTGATGGCGCGAACGCTCGCCAGTCGGTCGAGGGCACGGCGCGCGGCGGTACGGCGGACCGCGTCGGGGTGATCGGCCTCGCCGGCGAGGCCGGAGGCGGCGACGACATCAGGGAATCGGGCGAGGACCGGCCAGACGTCGTCGGAGACATCCCGTCCGGCGGCGACCCGTTCATGGGCGTGGTCGGCGAGCATGCGGGCGAGTTCGGCGTCGGCGCGGTGCGCCGCCGGCAGCGCGGGCACCCCCGTGAAGACACACTTGAGGATGGCGTGCCGGTAGGCGGCGGCGTCCAGGTGGCGGGCCGCGTAGGGGCCGACGGCAGCGGCGAGCAGGCGAGGGTCCTGCGAGCGCAGCGCCTCGTTGAGCAGGTCGGTGGCGGAGTCGGCGAAGGTGGTGTCGAGGTCGTCGAGGACGGCGAGGCCGCGCAGTACGGCGAGCCGTTCCCAGGTACCTCCCTCCCGGTAGAGCCGGGTGAGCCGGTCGGCCAACGGCGGTGGGCTGGAGGGCAGTACGGTCAGCACCAGCACCCGGGCGGCGTCGGCGACGCTCCAGTCTGCGGTCACCCGCTCCCCGTCGTCGCCCGGCACCGCGTCCAGCGGTCCCCGCCCGCACTGCCGGGCGACGACGGGGAACAGGTCGTGGACGGCGGCGGGGTCGGCGGACGTGGCGCGCAGGGCGCCTTCCAACCAGGTGGCGGCGGCCGGGGTGAGACGCTCCTCCAGGGCCGCGCAGAGTCCGGCGATCATGCTGACTCCCTCACTCGTGCGGCCTCCCGCAGGAAGGTCAGGGAGCGGGCCGCGGTGCGGGCGGCGTCGGCGGAGCCGTCCTGGATCTCCACGGAGACCAGGCCGCGATGGCCGCCGTCGGCCAGGGCCTGCAGCACCGGCGGGAAGTCGATCTCACCGGTGCCGAACGGAAGATGGCGGTGGACGCCCCGGACCATGTCCTCGATCTGGACGTGCGCCAGGTGCGGCAGGGCCAGGCCGACGCAGTCCAGCAGCGGGCGGGGCTCCGAGCAGTGGGCGTGCCCGATGTCGAGGGTCAGGCGCAGCAGCGGGTGGTCGTCGAGGCGGGCGCGCAGCGCCAGGAACCGGTCGACGCCGTTGAGGAACATCTCCGGTTCCGGCTCCAGAGCAAGGGTGGTCCTGTGTGCCTCCGCGGTGGCGAGGAGTGGCCGCAGTGCGGTGGCGAGCCGGTCCATCGCGGCGTCCTCCGGCATCCCTTCCGGGGCGCAGCCGCTGGTGACGTGCACGGTGTCCGCGCCGAGCACGTCGGCGACGCGGACGGCACGGCTGATCAGGTCGGCGCGTGCGTCGCGCCCGCGGTCGCAGAGCAGGCCGGGCCGGTGCGGCCGGGCGGGGTCCAGCAGATGGGGGTCGCCTGTCTCGACGACCACGGCGAGGCCCAGCCGGTCCAGGAGGCGTGCCAGACGGGCGGCACGGGCGGGCGCCTGGGGTGCGTAGGGGTCGAAGTGGTGGCGGGCGAGGGTGAGGGAGACGCCCTCGTAGCCGATGTCGGCGATGACGCGCAGCGCCTCCTCGAGGGAGTGCCGGGCGAAGCCGTTGGTGCCGTAGGCGAAGCGCAGGGGCAGGCTGGTGGTCATGTCGCGGGCACCGCCTTCACGAGCCGGGCGGCGAGGGGGCCGGCGCCGGCCACGACGGCCGCCGGCAGCGGGGCCCCCGAGACGGCCGTGAGGGCCGCCTGGAGCGGGATGAGGGCGAGGATGCCGCTCTGGACCGCG
>NZ_JAAGLN010000106.1 GCF_010548145.1 Streptomyces sp. SID10853 | reverse complement strand
AGCTCAGCTGCTGGGGGCGCCGGTCCTGGTGGTCACCCCGGCCACGCTCGGCACGCTCAACGCAACGGCGCTGACCGCGGAGGCGCTGCGCGCCCGGCGGCTGGAGTGCGCGGGGGTCGTGATCGGCAGCTGGCCGGCGGAGCCAGGTCTCGATGCCCGGTGCAATCTGGTGGATCTGCCGGAGGCCGCGGGGGCTCCGCTGGCGGGCGTCGTACCGGAGGGCGCGGGGAGGCTGGCACCCGCCGTCTTCCGTGACCTGGCGCCCGGCTGGCTCGCGCCGCACATCGGCGGGACCCGTGCGGCCGCGCCGGACGTGCCGCGGCTCCCGGGGAATCCTCCGCCTTCCCCGGAGTACGGCGGGCCATCGGGGGCATGAGCGGGGCGGGCGAGGGGACAGGGACAATCGCCGTGTCCCCCGCCTTCCCGTCCGCCGGAGGAGACCAGCGATGCCGCTGCGCAGCAGCAAGATCCCACGCGACAGCGTGCACCACCCGCTCTTTGCCCGCTTCTACGCCCGGTTCAGCGTCAACGCCGACCGCCACGCGGGGGTGGCGGCCCACCGTGCAGAACTGCTCGCCGGTCTGTCCGGCCGGGTGATCGAGGTCGGCGCGGGCAACGGGCTGAACTTCGCCCACTACCCGGCAGCGGTCGCCGATGTGGTGGCCGTCGAACCGGAGCGCACGCTCAGGCAGTTGGCGGTCCGGTCCGCGATGGACGCCACTGTCCCGGTGGACGTGCTGCCGGGGACCGCGGAGGCGCTTCCCGTACCGGACGAGACCTTCGACGCGGCCGTGGCGTCCCTGGTGCTGTGCACCGTACGCGATCTGCCGCAGGCGCTCGCCGAGATCAGGCGCGTGCTGCGGCCCGGCGGTGAACTGCGGTTCTTCGAGCACGGTCTCGCCCCTGGACCTGTGCGGGCCACGGCCCAGCGGGCCCTGGACCGTACCGTCTGGCCGCTGCTCTTCGGCGGCTGCCACACCGCGCGGGACACCCTGGCCGCGATCCGGGCTGCGGGTTTCGAACTCGGCACCTACCGGCGGCTGACCGTACCGGAGCGTGGGCTGCGGCTGCCTTCGTCACCCTGTGTTCTGGGCCGGGCACGGCGGCCGGGGCCATCGGCCGCTGCGTGAGGTGGGGCCGGGCCGCGGCCCCGGGCGAGATGCTGGCCGACACAGGCGGCAGGCCCAGGCAGCAGGCTCAAGTGGTCGGGCAGGGGTCGGGCAGGTGGTCGGCCCAGGTGGTCGGCTCAGGCGCGGCCGGGGCTCACAGGCTCCACTGGCGCAGTTCGTCGGCGATCGTGCGGACATCCGCCTTGTCCTGCTTGACCAGCCGTGCCAGATCCCTGACCTGCTCGGGCGAGGTGACGACCTTCAGCCCGCAGGCGACGAGATAGCCGTAGGCGACGGCCGAGGCGAACATCGCGTTGGAGTGCTCCAACGCCGGTACGTGGAGCAGCAGTTGCAGCAGGGCGGCGGCGCGGGCGTACGGGTCGCTGTAGACGGGGATGCCGAAGACCTCGGCGTCGTGCCGGCTGACGGCGGCCACCAGCGCGCCCCAGTCGATGACGGGCGGGTCGCCGGGGGTCCGGTGCTCGGCGACCATCAGCAGCCAGGCCAGATCGATCTTGAGGTTCAACGGCTGCCTTTGCGACGCTTGCCTTCCGCGGCGGACTCGTCCGCGAACACCGACGCGTACTGCTTCATGAAGTCGGCGGCCGCTTCGACGAAGGTGTGCCCCACCTCGCCGGCGTCCTGATTGACCAGCTCCTCGATATAGCGGTTCACGCTCACTCCCCGTTGGAGAGCGCGCTGGCGTGCCGCTTCGGCGGTCGCTTCGTCCACGCGTACGTTCAGCTGAGTCTTGGCCACGTCACCACGCTAGCGCGCAGGCGCTAGCACCGGCAAGAGGCGGCCAGGGGGCAGGCCGCACGGACGGCGGCCCCATCTGGTTGGCTCGTCCCATGAGCGACCTCGTCATCCGCTGCGCCGCCCTGCCGGACATCGACGCCGTACTGCGCTTCTGGCGCATCGCGGCGGAGGGAACCAGCGTCAGCGACGACCACGACGGCGTGGCCCGCCTCGTCACCCGGGACCCCGGGGCTCTGCTCGTCGCGGAGCGCGGCGGCCTGCTGGCCGGGACCGTGATAGCCGGCTTCGACGGATGGCGGTGCTCCCTCTACCGCCTGGCCGTGCACCCGGATCTCCGCCGGCAGGGCATCGCCGCCGCCCTGCTGGAAGCCGCGGAACAGCGTTTCGCGGCCCTCGGCGGGCGGCGGGGCGACGCCATGGTCCTGGAGGACAACGAACGGGCCCACCGGACCTGGGCGTCGGCTGGCTACCATCGCGAGGACCACTGGCGACGGTGGGTCAAGCCGCTGTAGCCGCCGCAGCCACGGTCGGCGCTTTGCCTTTCCTTTACGATGGACTGCCGGCGCTGCCGCCGACCGAGCCGTACCACCGACGACACCGACACCGACACCGACACCGACCGAAAGGTGTGAGCGTCCGCCCATGGGCGAGCCTCCCAGTAGCCGACATCGCGCAGTCCCCCGCTCCCTGGCTGATCATGGGACGGAGGTGAACCGATGACCGAAGTCCTTCTGCTCATCGTGGCGCTGCTGCTCTCGCTGGCCTGCTCGGCCTTCGTCGCGGCTGAGTTCTCGCTCACGACCGTCGAGCGCAGCGAACTCGAAGAGGCCGCCGAGCGCGGCGAGCGCGGCGCGGCGAGCGCGCTGCGCGCGGTGCGCGGCCTCACCTTCCAGCTGTCCGGCGCCCAGCTCGGCATCACCGTCACCAACCTGGTCATCGGGATGCTCGCCGAGCCCTCGATCGGGAAGCTGCTGCGCGGTCCCATCGAATCGATGGGTCTGCCGTCCGGCGCGGCTTCGTCGGCGGGCCTGGTGATCGGCACGGCCGTGTCCACCGTCTTCCTGATGGTGGTCGGTGAGCTGGTCCCGAAGAACTGGGCGATCTCCTCCCCTCTGACCGTCGCCAAGATGGTGGCCACCCCGCAGCGCTGTTTCAGCGCGGTTTTCCGCCCGCTGATCAGCCATCTCAACAACACCGCCAACCGGCTGCTGCGCCGGCTCGGCATGGAGCCGACGGAGGAACTGGCCTCGGCCCGTTCACCGCAGGAGCTGGTCGCACTGGCCCGGCACTCGGCCAAGGCGGGCGCGCTGGAGGAGGACACCGCGGAGCGCTTCGTCCGTACGCTCAATCTGGCGGATCTCACCGCCGAGAACGTGATGACACCCAGGGTCCAGGTGGTGGCACTCGATGTGCAGGCCAGCGCCGAGGACGTCGCGAACGCCACCCGCGCCACCGGTCTGTCGCGCTTCCCGGTCTACCGGGGCAGCCTCGACCAGGTCGTGGGGGTCGCCGACATCAAGGACGTACTGGCGCTCCCGGCGGAGCGCAGGCCGCGCTTCCCGGTGTCCGAGCTGCTGCGCGAGCCCCTGCTCGTACCGGAGACGCTGACCGTGGACCGGCTGCTCGACCGGATGTACGGCAAGCGCACGATGTCCGTGGTGATCGACGAGTACGGCGGCACGGCCGGTGTCGTCACGCTGGAGGACATCGTCGAGGAGGTGGTCGGCGAGGTACGCGACGAGCACGACCCGCACGAGACGCCCGACCTGGCCGGTGCGGGCGAGGACGCCGACGGCCGGCCGGTCTACTCGGTCGACGGGGCAGCGAGAACCGATCAGCTGGAGGCGATCGGCCTGCGGGTGGCCGAAGGCCCGTACGAGACTCTGGCGGGTTTCGTCGCCACCGAGCTGGGGCGCATCCCGGCCGAGGGCGACAGTTTCGATGTGGGGGGCTGGCGGATCGATGTGGTGGACGCGAGCGGGCGGCGCGCCGCCCGGCTGCTGCTGCACGCCCCTGAGGCGGCCGCCGGCGACGACGACCCGGACGGCAAGGACGACAGGAACGACAGGAACGAAAAAGGCGGCAAGGGCGGCAAGGGCGGCAAGCCCGGTGGGACGGGCAGAACCGACGAGTCCGCCGCGGACGCCGGGGACGCCGGGGACGCCGGGACCGACGAAGGGGACGGGGACCTGCGATGACTGTGATCCAGCTGTTCATCGGGCTGCTGACGCTGGTCGTCAACGCCTTCTTCGTCGGCGGTGAGTTCGCCCTCATCTCCGTACGGCGCAGCCAGATCGAACCGGCGGCGGAGGAGGGCGACCGGCGGGCGCGGAGCGTGCTGTGGGGGCTGGAGCATCTGGCGGCCCTGATGGCCGCGGCGCAGCTCGGGATCACGCTCTGCACGCTGGTGCTCGGTGTGGTCGCCGAACCGGCCATCGCCCATCTCCTGGAGCCGGTCTTCCACACCGTCGGGATGCCCGGCGGGCTGATCCACCCGGTCTCCTTCGTCATCAGCCTCATCGTGGCGACCTATCTCCACATGCTCTTCGGCGAGATGGTGCCGAAGAACATCGCCCTGGCCGGTCCGGTACGGACGGCGCTGCTGCTCGGGCCCCCGCTGGTCACGCTGGCGCGTGCGCTTCGCCCGGTGATCTTCGCGATCAACTCCTTCGCCAACGCGCTGCTGAAACTGCTGCGGGTCGAGGCGAAGAGCGAGGTCGCGGCGACCTTCACGGACGACGAGCTGGCCCGTCTGGTGACCGACGCCTCGGCGGCCGGACTGCTGGACGACCGGGCGAGCGAGCGGCTGCACGACGCCCTGGAGCTGGGCCGCAGGCCCGTACGCGATGTGGTGGTGCCGCTGGAGCAGGTGGTGTACGCACGCCTGGGAACGACTCCGGAACAGCTGGAACAGCTGTCGGTCGAATCCGGCTTCTCGCGTTTCCCCGTGGTGGACGACAACCGGCGGATTCTCGGGTACCTCCACGTCAAGGACGCGCTGGACGCGATGCCCCGCGATCTGCCGTTCACGGTCTCCGCGATGCGGGCCATCGCCCGGGTCCGTGCCGCCGGCCCGCTGGACGACGTACTGACGGCGATGCGCCGCAGCCGTACGCATCTGGCGGCGGTGATGGGCGACGACGGCACCCTCGCCGGCCTGGTGACGATGGAGGACCTGCTGCGGGAGCTGGTCGGGCGCCCGACGGCCGGGACCGGCGACTGACCGGAGGCCGTGCTCGCCCAGGGGAAGAGGTGGCTCACCACGGTAGAATCGCCCGGCGATGAAATTGAATGCCTCCTACACCAGTCTGGTCGCGGTCGGCGACTCCTTCACCGAGGGAATGTCGGACGCCCTCCCCGACGGCTCGTACCGCGGCTGGGCCGATCTGCTCGCCGCGCGCCTGGCGGCACGGACTCCCGGCTTCCGTTACGCGAATCTCGCCGTACGCGGAAAGCTGATCGGCCAGATCGCCGACGAACAGGCCCGAGCCGCGGCGGAGCTCAGGCCCGATGTGGTGACGCTGGTCGGCGGGCTCAACGACACACTGCGCCCCAAGTGCGACATGGGGATGGTGCGCGGCCGGCTGGAGGAGGCCGCGGGACGGCTGGCGCCCGCCTGCGGGCACCTGGTCCTGATGCGCAGCCCGGGCCGGAACGGACCGGTGATGGATCGCTTCCGTCCGCGCATGGAGGAGCTGTTCACCTTCATCGACGATCTGGCCGCGCGGCACGGCGCGCTGGTCGTCGATCTCTACGGTGCTCCGGTACTGGGAGACCAGCGACTGTGGGACGTGGACCGGCTGCATCTGACGGCCGACGGGCACCGCAGGGTGGCCGAGGCGGTGTGGCAGACGCTGGGACTGGCGGCCGAGTCCGACTGGCGGGCGCCGCTGCCCCCGGCCACGGCGGCCCACTGGGCGGCGCGGCGCACCAGTGACCTGCGGTTCGCGCGCGAGCATCTGGTGCCGTGGATAGGGCGGCGGCTGACGGGACGCTCGTCCGGTGACGGGCGCAGCGGCGCGCAGTTCTGCGCCGGGAGCGGCAAGGCGTTCTGGATCACTCCCGCGGACGACGGCACCCCGGGCCCGGTGACCGGCTGGCGACGGCTGGAGGCAGCGCCGGATGTGCCCGGCGTGCCGCGCCCGCAGGATGTGCCGGGAGCTCGGAATGTGCCGGATATGCCGGATGCGCCGTAGGCGCTTGCCCGTGGCGTGACGGGCGTGACGCCCGGCCTGCGACGGCGGGCATCCGCGGTTCGGCACGGGCACGGACGGACGGCCACCGGCACGGGTACGAACGGATAGCCGCCGGCACGGGTACGGACGGACGGCCACCGGGTCACAGCGTGTCCGGGGCGAGGGCGCGGACCGCGGCCACCGTGTCCGCCTCGCCGGGGCCCTTGTCCTCGCGGTAGCGCAGCACGCGCGCGAAGCGCAGGGCCAGACCCGCCGGATAGCGGGGGCTGCGCTGCAGCCCGTCGAACGCCACCTCCACCACCAGCTCGGGCCGTACCCGTACGACATACCCGTCCCGGCTCACCTCGCGTGCCAGCAGCTCACGGGTCTGCCAGGCGAGCAGTTCATCGGTGAGGCCCTTGAAGGTCTTGCCCAGCATCACCCAGGGCTCCGGATCCCCGGCCTCTCCACGAGCGGCGAGATGGAGGTTGCTGAGCACTCCCTGCCGCCTGCCGTGCCCCCACTCGGCCGCGGTCACCACCAGGTCGAGCGTGTGCCGCGGCTTCACCTTGATCCACCCTGCCCCGCGGCGCCCGGCCGCGTACGGCGCCGCGGGATCCTTCACCACCACGCCCTCCTGTCCCTGTGCGACCGCGTGGGCGAAGAACCGCTCGGCCTCGGCCGCCTCACCGGTGACCGTACGCGGGACACGCAGGTCCACCGGCACCACCGCGTCGAGCGCCTCCCAGCGGGTGCGTGCGGGCAGATCGATGAGGTCGGCGCCGTCGCGGTGCAGCAGGTCGAAGAAGTACACCCGCAGCGGTACTTCGGTACGCAGCCGGTCCGGGTCCTGACGCGACGCCGTACGGGCGGCCGTCACCTGGAACGGCAGCGGGCGCCCGTCCGGGCCCACCGCGATGGCCTCCCCGTCCAGGACGGCGGACCCGACCGGCAGTCCGGCCACCGCCTCGACCACTTCGGGCACCCGTGAGGTGATGTCGTCCAGGCTGCGCGTGAAGACGGACACGTCGGCGCCGTTCCGGTGGACCTGCACCCGGATCCCGTCCAGCTTCCACTCGACGGCCGCGGGCCCGACCCGTTCCAGGGCCGCCGCCACATCGGGCTCAGCCGCCGCGAGCATGGGCCGCACCGGCCTGCCCAGTTCCAGGCCGAACGCCCGCAGCGCCTCCTGCCCGCCGGACAGCGCGGCGGCCGCCACGGCGCGGGCGGACCCGCGGAACATCAGGGCCCGCCTGACATCCGCCGCCGATACCCCTGCGGCCTTCGCCACCGCGTCCGCGACCACGGAGTCGAGTGCGCCCTGCCGCAGTTCGCCGACGAGTACGGCGGCGAGAAAGGACTGCTCCGAAGCGGTGGCCCGGGAGAACAGCCCTTGGAGCAGGGCGCTCCGCTCGTCCCGGGACCCGGGGCCGTGCACGGCGGCCAGCGCGGCGAGGATGTCCTGTGTCTCCCGCACACCGAGCGACGATTCAGCGGCGGGCTCCGGAAGGTCGCGCAGAGCCGCGGGCCCCACCCCGATCCGCATCCGCCGGGACTCACCGGAGAGCAGGGCCACCGCCGCCGGAAGGTCGTCGGGCCCCAGGCTCCTCAGGTACTCCGCCAGCAGGGCGGTCTTCGCGTTCCTGGCGGATTGCGAACCGACGGCGCGTGAGGTGGCGGCGAGTTCATGAAGCAGCATGGCGGGGCTCCGGGCCGGTGGAAGAGGCTGGGCGGCGGTGCTCGGATCCGTACCCGTTTTCCACCGCGCCGTCCCGGGGCGGACGGGTGCCGCGTCCGGTGCTCCGGCCTGGCGGGGGCGGACGGGGCGGACGGGTACCGCGCGCGGTGCTGTGCCGGCGTACCCGGCTCAGCGCACCCCGTGCGGGCGGAACTGCACGCTGATGCGCGGCCCCACAGCGCGCGCCGTCTTGAGAATCGCGTGCTCCCAGGTGCGCTGGCAACTGCCGCCCATCACGATCAGGTCCCCGTGCCCGAGCGGTGTACGGACGGTGCTACCGCCGCCGCGCGGCCGCAGCGTCAGGCTCCGGGGAGCACCGAGCGAGAGGATCGCCACCATCGTGTCCTGACTGCTGCCGCGGCCGATCGTGTCCCCGTGCCAGGCGACGCCGTCCCGTCCGTCACGGTAGAAGCACAGTCCGGCCGTGGTGAAGGGCTCTCCGAGCTCCTCCGCGTAGTGCGCCCCGAGTGCGTCACGGGCCTCGTCGAGCGTGGGGTGCGGCAGCGGGTCCGCCGCTTCGAAGAACGACAGCAGCCTGGGCACCTCCACCACCCGCTCGTACATGACGCGTTGCTCCGCATGCCAGGGGACGTCCCGCGCCAGTACGTCAAAGAGCGCGTCCGCCCCGGTGAGCCACTGCGGCAGTACGTCGATCCAGGCCCCCTGCCCCAGGTGGCTGCGGCGCACCTCGGTCAGCGGGCGGAGGCCGGTCGCGTCGCCCTGGTCGAAGAGGGAACTCTGCAGGTGGACAGCCATACGACGCAGAATACCCGAACACCTATTCGAACACGGTCTCCCACTCCGAACGCCGTAGCAACCTACGAACGGAACCGGGGCACCGACCTGCAGAAACCGCCAGTAGAATCACTTCACGTGACTGCAAAGCCTCGCATCCCCAACGTCCTGGCCGGCCGCTACGCCTCCACGGAGCTCGCCGTCCTCTGGTCCCCCGAGCAGAAGGTCAGGCTGGAGCGCCGGCTCTGGCTCGCTGTGCTGCGGGCCCAGCAGGACCTCGGGATCGAGGTGCCGGAGACCGCGCTGGCCGACTACGAGCGGGTGCTCGACCAGGTCGACCTGGCGTCGATCGCCGAGCGCGAGAAGGTCACGCGCCACGATGTGAAGGCTCGGATCGAGGAGTTCAACGCCCTCGCCGGGCACGAGCAGATCCACAAGGGCATGACGTCCCGGGACCTCACCGAGAATGTCGAGCAGCTCCAGATCCGGCTCTCCCTCGAGCTGATGCGCGACCGTACCGTCGCGGTACTCGCGCGCCTCGGCAGGCTGGCCGGCGAGCACGCCGAGCTGGTGATGGCCGGGCGTTCGCACAATGTGGCGGCGCAGGCGACCACGCTCGGCAAGCGCTTCGCGACGGCCGCCGACGAGCTGCTCGTGGCGTACGGACGCCTCGACGACCTGCTGGGGCGTTACCCGCTGCGCGGCATCAAGGGCCCGGTCGGCACCGCTCAGGACATGCTGGACCTGCTGGGCGGGGACGAGTCGAAGCTGGCGGAGCTGGAGGAGCGCATCGCGGGGCACCTCGGCTTCGCGCACGCCTTCACCTCGGTCGGCCAGGTGTACCCGCGCTCGCTCGACTACGACGTGGTGACCGCGCTGGTCCAGCTGGCGGGCGCTCCCTCGTCCCTGGCCAAGACCATCCGGCTGATGGCCGGGCACGAGCTGGTCACCGAGGGCTTCAAGCCGGGACAGGTCGGCTCGTCCGCGATGCCGCACAAGATGAACACCCGCTCCTGCGAGCGTGTGAACGGCCTCATGGTGATCCTGCGCGGTTACGCCTCGATGACCGGCGAACTGGCCGGTGACCAGTGGAACGAGGGCGATGTGTCGTGCTCCGTCGTCCGCCGTGTCGCCCTGCCCGACGCGTTCTTCGCCTTCGACGGGCTGCTGGAGACGTTCCTGACCGTGCTGGACGAGTTCGGCGCGTTCCCGGCGGTCGTCGCCCGCGAACTCGACCGGTATCTGCCGTTCCTGGCCACCACCAAGGTGCTGATGGGTGCCGTACGGGCGGGCGTCGGCCGGGAAGTGGCGCACGAGGTCATCAAGGAGCACGCGGTCGCATCCGCGCTTGCCATGCGCGAACAGGGCGCCGAGCGCAACGAACTGCTCGACAAGCTCGCGGCCGACGACCGGATGCCGCTCGACCGGGCGCAGCTGGATGCGCTGATGGCCGACAAGCTGTCCTTCACCGGCGCCGCGGGCGGCCAGGTGGCCGCGGTGGTCTCCCGGATCGAGGAGCTCTCCAAGCAGCACCCGGAGGCAGCCGCCTACGCCCCCGGCTCGATCCTCTGATCCGCCGGCCGGCCCACCGATGAAGCCCGAAGAGCTGGAAGCTGCCCGCGACCGCATCGTCCCCGATGTGGTCGCGGAGGGCCTGAACGTGCTGTTCTGCGGAATCAACCCCGGCCTGATGACGGCCGCGACCGGCCATCACTTCGCCCGGCCGGGCAACCGCTTCTGGCCGGTGCTTCACCTGTCGGGGTTCACACCCCGAAGGTTCGCCCCGTCGGAGCAGGACGGTCTCCTGGCTCTCGGCCTCGGCATCACCAATGTGGTGGCACGGGCATCGGCCCGCGCCGACGAGCTGACCGCCGATGAGTACCGCGAGGGCGGGCGCATCCTGACGGCCAAGGTGGAGACGCTGAAGCCGCGTTGGCTCGCCGTCGTGGGAGTCACCGCCTACCGCACGGCGTTCCGTGAGCCCAAGGCCCGGATCGGACCGCAGACGCGGACGATCGGCTCCACCCGGATCTGGGCACTGCCCAACCCGAGCGGACTCAACGCCCACTGGACGGCGGCCACGATGGCCGAGGAGTACGGCAGACTCCGCGAAGCCGCACAGACCGCGCCCGGGCCGCACACACCCACGCGGCCCCCGTCGCCACGGCCCCGGACTCCGTAGACCACCACCGGGGGGCGTCGGGACCGCGGACCGCACGAACCGCTTCCGAGACCGCGCCGTGCACCGGTCCAGATCCGGCACCCTCACCGGGCTGAACACCGCAGGCTACGGCGGGTCCACGTCGGTGACCACCGCGACCAGACCGTCTCCTCCCCGTACAGCGCCGATGGCGATCCATCGGCCCTCCGTCTGCCAGAGGTGCAGGGCCGGCACGGTGGTGCACAACTCGTCCCAGGGCTCCGGTATCTCCTCGCCCTCCATACGCCGGGTCAGCATGCTCCAGAGGCTGAATATCTGCGTCTCCCCCCACCGTGCGTCGAGCACGGCCACCAGCGCCCCCAGCTCAGCCGCGACCTGGTCCTCCGCTTCCTCCACCGCCTCCGTCACGGGGTCGCCCGCACCGCTCGGGGCGCCCCCGGCGATCAGAGCCATGAGATGGAATCCAGGCCCGCACAGCCCGGTGTCCGACCATCCGCGCTGCGCGGGGAACGCACGGGCCCGCAACCGGTCGATGGCGGCTACGTACTGAGCGGTGGTCATCCCCTCAGTAAACCCTCCGCCTCTGACAGTTGGTCGCCGGGCATACCCTCCTGACCCGCCACCGGCCGGGCAGGCACTCGCCGCTCGACCTGTCACCCGGTACCATCCGGCACACACGCACGAGCTGAGCTGGGAGGACGACGTTGGGGCAGCTGACCGGCGGGGATCCCTCGTTGCTGCGACGGATCAACTCCTCCGTGGTGCTGCACGCACTGCGCGGCGAGGTGTTCCCGACCCTGACGGATCTCACCCGTATCACCGGCCTGTCGCGGCCGACGGTCGAGGGCGTGATCGACGGTCTGATCACGGCCGGGCTCGTCGTCGAGGACTCTCCTGAGGCGGAGGGCGAGACCCGGCGGCAGGGGCGTCCGGCGCGAAGGTTCCGTTTCCGTGCGGAGGCGGGGCATCTGCTCGGCATCGAGATCGGGCCGCACCGGGTCGCGGCCCTGGTCTCCGGTCTCGACGGGGAGATCATCGGCGCCGGTTCCCGCGAGGTGCCGGAGACCGCGTCCGCGGACGAGCGGCTGGAGCGGGTCCGGAGCACGGTGGCCGATGTGCTGCGCCGTGCCGGAGTCGCACGCAGCACCCTGCGCGCGGTGGGGGTCGGCAGCCCCGGGATCGTGGAGGCCGACGGGACGGTCCGGCTGGGAACCGCGCTTCCCGACTGGACCGGGCTTCCGCTGGGCGAGCGGCTGCGTCGGTCGTTCCGCTGCCCGGTCCTGGTCGAGAACGACGCCAACGCGGCGGCCGTGGCCGAGCACTGGAAGGGCGCAGCGACCGATTCCGACGACATCGTCTTCGTACTCGCCGGGCTGAGCCCCGGGGCAGGGTCGCTGATCGGCGGTCGGCTGCACCGCGGTTTCGGGGGCGCCGCGGGCGAGATCGGCGCGCTGCACCTGCTGGGTCGGGGAGTCACACCGGAGAAGCTGCTCTCCACGACCGACGAGCCGCTCCACCCGCTGGACGAGCACGCGGTCGCCGAGGTTTTCACTCATGCGAAGCAAGGCGACACCCGGGCCAGGGCCGCCGTCGAGCGGTTCATCCAGCGGCTGGTCCACGATGTGGCCGCCCTGGTCCTGGCGCTCGACCCGGAACTGGTCGTGATCGGCGGCTGGGCGGCCGGGCTTGACGGTGTACTGGAGCCGCTGCGGGGCGAGTTGGCCCGCTACTGCCTGCGCCCGCCCCGGGTCGCACTGTCCGTGCTCGGCGAGGCGGCGGTGGCGACCGGTGCGCTGCGGCTGGCGCTCGACCATGTCGAGGAGGAGCTCTTCGCCGTGGAGGGCACGGTCACGGCCCGCCGCTGAACGCAGCCCTGGAGCCCGCGACTTCGCCCTGTCTCGGCCGAGGAACTGCGCCGGGGATCTGGGCCCGGGACGTGGCGCAGGAATTCGACCCGGCCTTGGCCCCCCAGCCCGGTGCGCCCGGTGTCATCCGTAGCCCGGTGCCATCCGTAGCGTCAGGAAGCCTTCTTGCCGCCGGGCAGCTCGTCGCTGATCTCCAGGTCGCCCGAGTCGCCGAAGGTGAGCCGGCACGTGTCCGCCCGGTAAGTGGCCACCGACACCGCGACCGTCCTGCCACCCGCGATGTACCGCGTGGTGACGACGAGCACCGGAGCGCCGGGCAGCCGGTCGAGTTCCTTGGCGTCGTCCGCGCGGGCCGAGCCCAGCTCCACCGCACGGTCCTGGCCCTCGAGGTTCAGATGCTGCAGTTCCCGCAGCACGGCGCGCGCACGCGCCGGGCCCGACGGGGCCTCTATGGCGGACAGTTCGGGCACGGAGGCCGCCGGTACGTACACCACCTCGGTGGCGACGGACTGGCCGTGCGTCATCCGGATCCTGCGTACGGTGTGAACGGCGTCGTCGCTGTCCGCGTCGAGCAGCCTGGCCACTGCGGCCGGCGGCGCGGCGCTGCCGCACTCGACGGGCTGCCAGGCGTCGTCGGACGCACCGGGCCAGGTCTGCTGAGAAGTCGACACATCGACACCGACCCGCGGCGGGGCGACCGTGGTACCCACGCCCCGGCGGCGCTGCAGACGGCCTTCCAGCTCCAGCTGTTCCAGCGCCTGACGCAGCGTGGCACGCGCGACGCCGAAGCGGGCGGCCAGTTCGCGCTCGTTGGGGAGGATCTCCCCGACCGCGAATTCCGAGTCCAGCGCCTCAGTGAGCACGGTCTTGAGGTGCCAGTACTTCGGCTCCGGCACCGATTCCAGCTGCGTGGTCCCCACCCTGATCCTCCGCAATCGCCGTGTCCCCGGCGGCTTTTCCGTGCCCTTGTTTATTAAAGGTTCCTGCACTAACTCTGCGAGAGTAGGGCGGCACCGGTTCTTGGTCAAGACCAATCCTCACGCGATAGCGGAGCGGAGCCGGTTCATGACGCAGAGCGTTCATGAGAAGTTATCGACCGGCCGACCCGCGGAGCACCCACAGCCCAGGGCATGGGTCATGGCAGGAGGAAGGGAGGGGAGGGAGGGGAGGGAGGGGAGGGAGGGGAGGGAGGAAGAGGAGCGCTCTACTCCGCTGACATCAGCCGGAGTTTGTCAGGGTTACGCACGATGTAGATCTCGGCGATCCGCCCGTTCTTGACCTCCGCCTGCACCACGGAGTCCACCGCGCCGCCCAGGAGCACCACGATCGCCGGAGCCCCGTTGAGCTCCCTGATCCGGAACTCGGCACCCACGGCCCCCCGCTCGGCGACTCCGGCCAGGAAGCGGCCCACCTTGTCCGCGCTCTCGATGACGCGCAGCGGCGCCTGGGACTTGCCACCGCTGTCCGCCACCAGGCGCACCCCGGGCGTGAGCAGCGCCAGCAGCTCGTCCAGACTTCCGCCCGAGGCCGCCGCGAGGAACCGTTCGGTGAGATCACGGCGTTCGGCCGGATCGACGTCGTACCTCGGCTTGCGCTCCTCCACATGGCGCCTGGCCCGCCCGGCGAGCTGACGCACCGCCGCCTCGCCGCGATCGAGCACCACCGCGATCTCCGCGTACGGGAAGCCGAAGGCCTCCCGCAGCACGAACACCGCACGCTCCAGCGGCGAGAGTGATTCCAGCACCACGAGGACGGCGAACGACACGGACTCGGCGAGCACCGCCCGCTCCGCCGTGTCCGGCACGGCGGAGCCGAAGTCCGTGGCGAGCGGTTCGGGGAGCCACGGCCCCACATACGCCTCGCGCCGCGACTGCACATGCCGGAGCCGGTCGAGGGCGAGCCGGGTGGTGATCCGCACCAGGAAGGCGCGCGGTTCACGTACGTCCCCGCGGTCGGCCGCCGACCAGCGGAGCCATGCCTCCTGTACGACGTCCTCGGCATCGGCCACCCGGCCGAGCATGCGGTACGCCACACCGGTCAGCACAGAGCGGTGTTCTTCGAAGCGGTCGGTCGCGGTGTCGGTGGCCACGCGCCCATCCCAGCCGACCGGCCCCTCCGTGTCCAGAAAGAATCGCCGGAGGAATCCGGATCCCCCGCGCGTCGGCCCCGCCCCCGGGCGACCGCCATTTCGCGCCATCCCCTTGAAGTACAAGCTACTCAAGGGTAATTGTTACTGACGCAACGTCTAAGTGCCGGTTCCTGCCCTCAGGGACCCCCACCCCAGGGAGCAGCAGCATGACCGCCCAGGTCTCCTTCACCACCGCCACCCCGACGGGACAGAAGCCGGTCACGGTCGCGTACGAACGCACCGGATCGGGCGCTCCGCTCCTGCTGCTGCACGGCATCGGCCACCACCGGCAGGCGTGGGACCCGGTCGTGCACATCCTGGCCGCCGAACGCGAGGTGATCAGCGTGGACCTGCCCGGGTTCGGCGCATCGCCCGCACTGCCCGAAGGGGTGCCGTACGACCTCGGGTCGGTCGTTCCCGTACTCGCCGCGATGTGCGAGGCGCTGGGTGTCGAACGGCCCCATGTGGCGGGGAACTCGCTCGGCGGTCTGCTCGCCCTTGAGCTGGGCAGCAGGAGCCTGGCACGGTCGGTCACCGCGCTCTCACCGGCCGGATTCTGGACGCAGGCCGAGCGGCGCTACGCGTTCTCGACACTGGCCGCGATGCGGCACGGCGCACGGCTGCTGCCGCTCCCGGTGGTCGAGCGGCTGTCCCGCTCGACGGCCGGGCGAGCGGCCCTCACCGGCACCATCTACGCCCGGCCGGGCCGCCGTTCACCGGAGGCCGTCGTCTCCGAGACCCTGGCGCTGCGCACCGCGACCGGCTTCGACGCAACGCTCGCCGCCGGGCGGGACGTGCTGTTCACCTCCGAGGTGAGCGCTGTGCCCGTCACCGTGGCCTGGGGCACGAAGGACCGTATCCTCCTCCGCCGTCAGGGAGTCAGGGCCAAGCGGACCATCCCCGGCGCCCGGCTGGTACGGCTGCCCGGCTGCGGCCATGTCCCGATGAACGACGACCCCGCCCTGGTGGCACGAGTCATCCTCGACACCAGCCGCTGACCGGGGTCCCCCAGCCGCTGCCCCAGGGTCACACCCCGCTGCCAGGGCGCTGTCCGTGCGATCCCGCCGTCGCCCGGCCACAGCCGGCCCGAGTCCCGTTCCCGGACCGGACGGCCCGGGCCGGTGTCGCCGTGCGTCCGATGTCCGACTACGGAACCGTCCGGCCTCAGGACGGCGTCGTACGTCTGGTGCTCGGATACGCGCATCTGGCGCCGCCGGAAATCGAGCGCGGTGTCCGGCTGCTGGCAGGAACCAATTGAGGCCCTTATCGGTTCACTTGGGGTGAGGGGGTACGTTCAATGGCAGCTGCATCACCATGGGGCACCGGAGCGGGCGTTTCGCGTCTTTTCCGGCGGGAAAAGGTTCCCAATCAACCAAAATCACACTTAACCCATCAGTCACAGAGTGTTCGTGATCAGGCAACACCGCTCGGTCACAGTGAGGCCATGACCGATGTGAATCCCGCGAAGAGCGCCCGTCGCCCGCACCACTGGCGCCGGGAGCTCATCGAGCTGGCCGCCCTGTTCACCGCCGTGGCTCTCGCCGATGGCGTAGCCAATCTCGTGGCGCACGGGCCCGACGGGCCCTTTCTCCTGGTCGCGGCCGCCGTGTCCCTCGCCGGTACGGTCGCGTTCCACCTCTGGTGGGCCCAGCGCCACAGTCACGCGCCACCGTCCGGGCGATCCGGGCGGCCCGGGCGGTCCCGGCCGTCCGGCGGCGCGAGCGGCACCGCCGCGCTGTCCGTCGTCCTCCCCGCCTCCCCCGGCGGCAAGCACGCGCCCAGCGGCGACCACGACGCCAGCGACACCGGCACCGGCACCGGCACCGGCACCGACACGAACGGGCTGGCGCGGTCCGAGACCGTGCTGTGGCGGATGCGTACGACCGTACGGGACGAGCCCGGCAGCCTGGCCGTGCTGTGCACGGCGCTGGCCCGTCACCGGGTCGACATCCTGACGCTCCAGACCCACCCGCTGGCCGACGGCACGGTCGACGAGTTCCTGCTGCGCGCCCCCGCCGGCCTCCAGTCACGGCAGCTCGGCCACGAGGTCTCGGCGGCGGGCGGGCACGACACCTGGATCGAGCGCGCCGACACCCACGACCTGGTCGACACACCGACCCACGTCCTGGGCCTCGCCACCCGCACCGCCCTGGACCCCGCCGAACTCCCCCTGGCGCTGCGCCGGCTGCTCGGCCGCTGCACCATCCACTCGCTCCCCGCGGTGTCGGTCAGCGGCGCGCCCACCGACGAGTCCACGCCGGCCGAGGGCGTGCTGGAGGAGCGGCTGATGCGGCTGCGCGACCCGTCGGGCGGCACGATCACCGTCGAGCGGCCCCATCTGCCGTTCACCCCGACGGAGTTCGCCCGCGCCCGTGCGCTCATCGAGCTCGACGCCCGCCTCGGCCCCCGGATGCCGCACCGGCAGGACGTCTTCACGCTCCCCGAGGGCAACGAGATCACCGTGCGCCGGGCGGGGCCCGACGACGCGCAGGCCGCCAGGGCGATGCACGACCGGTGCACCGACCGGACCCTGGGCCTGCGCTACCACGGCCCCGTCGGCGACGCCGACCGCTACCTCGGCCATCTGCTGAGCCCTCGCTTCGGCCGCACCCTCGCCGTGCAGACCGCTTCGGGGCGCATCGTCGGCCTCGGCCACCTCCTGTGGGACGGTGACGAGACCGAGGTCGCGCTGCTCGTCGAGGATGCCTGGCAGCGCCGCGGCATCGGCTCCGAGCTGCTCGGGCGGCTGGTCGGGCTTGCGGAGGAGGCCGGGTGCGAGAGCGTGTACGCGGTGACGCAGGCGTCCAACACCGGGATGGTGGCGGCGATGCGCGGCCTCGGTCTGCCCCTCGACTACCAGATCGAGGAAGGCACCCTGGTCATCACCGCGCGGCTGGCGACGAGTCCCGCATGCTCCGGTCCCGCGCACGATCTGCCGTAGAGCCCTCCTCATGAACCGCCGTACGGGCCGGGCGAGCAGGGCGGCCACCGAGCGCCCCGTCCAGGTCGTCCCAGAGATCGTCCACGTCCTCGAGCCCCACCGACATCCGCAGCAGCCGCTCGCTCACGCCGGCTGACCGCCGGTCTCCCTCGGCCACAATGCGGTGGCTGATGGAGGCGGGGTGCTGGATGAGGGTGTCGACGCTGCCGAGGCTCACGGCGGGGGTGATCAGCCGTACGCCGGCGATCACCCGGTGCGGATCGCCGTGCACCTCGAAGGCCACCATGGCGCCGCCCAGCTTCGGATAGTGCACCACCGCGACCCTGGGGTCGGCGGCGAGCCGGCGGGCCAGCTCGGCGGCCGTCGCCGCCGCGGCCCGCATCCTGACGGGCAGGGTCGACAGACCACGCAGCAGCAGATAGCCCGACAGCGGGTGCAGCACACCGCCCGTCGCGAACCGCAGCTGCCGCAGCCCCCGCGCGAACTCCTCGTCGCAGGCCACCACACCGGCCAGCACATCGCCGTGCCCGCCCAGATACTTCGTGGCGCTGTGCAGCACGACCCGCGCCCCGTGCTCCAGCGGCCGCTGCAGGACCGGCGTGGCAAAGGTGCTGTCGACGAGCAGCGGCACCGCACCGCAGGAGTGCGCCAGTGCCCGGATGTCGGTCTCGGCGAGGGTCGGGTTGGCCGGGGTCTCGACCATCACCAGACCGGTGTCCGGCCGGATCACGTCGCCGACACCCGCCGGGTCCGTCCAGGTCACCTCGGTGCCGAGCAGCCCAGCGGTGAGCAGATGGTCGCTGCACCCGTACAGCGGGCGGACCGCGACGACATGCCGCAGCCCCTGGCTCGCCCGCGCGAGCAGCACAGCGCTGAGCGCGGCCATACCGCTGGCGAAGGCCACCGCGCTCTCGGCCCCCTCAAGGCGGGCGAGCGCCGTCTCGAAGCGTGCGGTGGTCGGGTTGTCGAGCCTGGCGTAGACCGGCGGCCCCTGCGGGCGGGCGCCGGTGGCGGCGAACTCGTCGATCCTGGCCGCCTCCTGCCTGCTGTCGTACGAGGGGTACGTGGTCGACAGATCGATCGGGGCGGCGTGCAGGCCGAGACCGGCGAGGTCTTCGCGTCCGGCGTGCACCGCTTCGGTGGCCAGGGCCCTGGATGTGGTCGAGGCATCGGATTCCATGCCGGAACTCTGAACAGCCGCCGGGCAGTTCGGGACCTGGCCCGTGTTACGTTCGGCCGATGGCCGAATCCGTCGTACTCGACCCGGTGGATCTGCATCTGCTCCGCCTCCTGCAGAACGATGCCCGGACCACCTACCGGGAGCTGGCAGCGGAGGTCGGGGTCGCCGCGTCGACCTGTCTCGACCGGGTGGCCCGGCTGCGCCGCTCCGGAGTGGTGCTGGGCCATCAGCTGCGGCTCGACCCGGCGAAGCTGGGGCGCGGACTCGAAGCGCTGCTCTCGGTGCAGGTACGTCCGCACCGCCGGGAGCTGGTCGGCCCGTTCGTGGAGCGGATCCGGGGGCTGCCCGAGTCGCGGGCGCTCTTCCATCTGGCGGGGCCCGACGACTATCTGGTGCATGTGGCGGTGGCGGACACCGCCGACCTGCAGCGGCTGGTCCTCGACGAGTTCACCGCCCACCGCGAAGTGGCCCGGGTGGAGACCCGGCTGATCTTCCAGCAGTGGGACTGCGGCCCGCTGCTGCCCCCTGGGTGAGCAGCCCGGGGAGGGCGCGCCGGGGAGATGGCGCGGAACTGCCCGCCGTACGAAGATGTCCGCATGTCACAGACTCTCAACAGCCCCCTGCCCCGTCAGGTCGCCGACGCGTACGTCGACTCCCTGATCGCACTCGACCCGATCACCGGCACCTATCTCGGAGTGCGCGAGAGCTCCCGTGGCCTGCCCGACTTCTCCCCCGCAGGACAGGCCGCCCTCGCCGCGCTCGCGCGGGCCACCCTGGCCGAACTCGACGCCGCGGAGCGCCGTCCGGGCGGGGACAGCGACGTCGAGCGGCGGTGCGGCAGGCTGCTGCGCGAGCGTCTCAACGCCGAACTGGCCGTCCATGAGGCCGACGAGCCGCTGCGGGCCGTCAGCAACATCCACTCGCCGGCCCACGCCGTGCGTGAGGTCTTCACAGTAACGCCGGCGGAGACCGACGAGGACTGGGCCGCGGTGGCCGAGCGCCTCAGCGGTGTCCCCGCGGCGCTCGACGGGTACCGCACGTCCCTGGCTCTCGGCCTCGAACGGGGACTGCTCGGCGGCCCCCGCCCCACCGAGACCTTCATCGGCCAGCTCGCCGAGTGGGCGGGCTCCGGTACGGAAGGCACCGGCTGGTTCGACGAGTTCGCCGCCACGGGCCCGGATTCGCTGCGCGAGGAGCTGGACTCGGCGGCCCGTTCGGCCACGGCGGCGGTGGCCTCGCTGCGGGACTGGATGCGCGATGTCTACGCCCCCGCGGTCGAGGACGCACCGGACACGGTGGGCCGCGAGCGGTACGCCCGCTGGTCGCGCTACTTCAACGGCACCGACCTGGATCTGGACGAGGCGTACGCGTACGGCTGGTCCGAATACCACCGGCTGCTGGCCGAGATGAAGACCGAGGCCGGGAAGATCCTGCCGGGCGCGGGTCCCTGGGAGGCGCTGGCGCACCTGGACGAGCACGGCACGCACATCGAGGGCGTGGACGAGGTCCAGAAGTGGCTCCAGGGGCTGATGACCGAGGCGATGGACGCGCTCGACGGCACCCACTTCGAACTCGCCGAGCGGGTACGGAAGGTCGAGTCCAGGATCGCCCCGCCCGGCGGCGCCGCGGCCCCGTACTACACACCTCCGTCCGAGGACTTCTCCCGCCCCGGGTGTACGTGGCTGCCGACCATGGGCGAGACCCGCTTCCCGGTGTACGACCTGGTCTCCACCTGGTACCACGAGGGGGTGCCTGGGCACCATCTCCAGCTGGCGCAGTGGGTGCATGTCTCGGACCAGCTCTCCCGCTACCAGGCGAGCGTCGGCATGGTCAGCGCCAACGCCGAGGGCTGGGCGCTCTACGCCGAGCGCCTGATGGACGAGCTGGGCTTCCTGCCGGACGCCGAGCGCAGGCTCGGCTATCTGGACGCGCAGATGATGCGCGCCTGCCGGGTGATCGTGGACATCGGCATGCATCTGGAGCTGGAGATCCCGGCCGATTCGCCGTTCCACCCGGGCGAGCGCTGGACACCGGAGCTGGCGCAGGAGTTCTTCGGGAACCACAGCGGGCGCCCCGCCGACTTCGTGGAGAGCGAGCTCATCCGCTATCTGTCGATGCCGGGCCAGGCCATCGGGTACAAGCTGGGCGAGCGCGCCTGGCTGCTGGGCCGGGAGAACGCCCGTAAGGCGCACGGGGATTCCTTCGACGCCAAGTCCTGGCACATGGCGGCCCTGTCGCAGGGATCGCTGGGTCTCGACGATCTGGTGGACGAGATCTCGAAGCTGTAGGGACGGGTGTGCCGGCGCGGGATCCGGCACGGCACGGCGGCCGTCGAGCGGCCGCCGTGCGACTCCACCGGGAACAGAGCGGTTCCCGCCGGACGCTGTGGCCGGGCCGGCTCAGCGGGCGGCTCCCGCCGCGTGGTGGCGGACCGCGGAGCCGCTCTGCTCCTTGACGATCTCCAGCTGGGCGGGGATCCGCCGGCGAAGATCACCGACATGGCTGACGATGCCGACGCTGCGGTCCCGTTCGCGCAGGGAGTCCAGGACGTCGAGCACATCGTCCAGTGTCTGGTCGTCCAGGCTGCCGAAGCCCTCGTCGATGAAGAGGGTGTCGAGACGGGTGCCGCCCGCTTCGTCGGTGACCACATCGGCCAGGCCCAGGGCGAGGGCGAGCGACGCGAAGAAGGTCTCGCCGCCGGACAGCGTCGCGGTGTCGCGCTCACGCCCCGTCCAGGAGTCCAGGACATGCAGCCCGAGCCCGGAACGGCCCCGGCCGCCCGCTCTGGCATCGGAGTGGACCAGGGTGTAGCGCCCGGCCGACATCGTCTGCAGCCGGGCGGTGGCCGCCGCCGCGACCTGTTCCAGCCGGGCGGCAAGGACGTACGACTCCAGGCGCATCTTCCGTTCGTTGTCGGCCGATGTGCCGGCGGTGAGCGTGGCGAGACGGGCCACTCTGTCGTACTCGGCGCGCAGCGGCCCGAGGCCGGTCAGCTCGTCCGCGGCCTGCTGGGAGAGCCGCTGGAGCGCGGTGCGGCGCTCGGACGCGGCGTCCAGTGCCGACGACGCGTCGAGGAAGACGCGCTCGGCGGTGTCGAACTCCGCGCGGGCGCCGTCGGGATCGGCCGGCGGACGGGCGGCCGCGGTGGCCGCGTCCTGCTCGGCGAGGCGCTCGGCGACGGCTGCTTCCTCGGCCTGCCAGGCGTCGAGACGCTGCTGCAGATGGCGCTGTCCGCTGTCGTCCGTCAGTTCGGCGGCGGCCGCCTGCGGGGTGTCGAACCCGGCCCTGAACGCAGCGTCGGCGAGCCGGTCGTCGGTCTCCTTGAGCCGCTGGGCCGTGGTGTCGACCGCGCGTACGGCGTCGGCCGCCCGGTCCAGGAAGCTCATCCGGTGTTCGAGGAGTGCGGCGTGTTCGGCGACGCTCGCGGCGCCGCCGCGCGCCAGGACCAGCTCTTCCTCGATCGCGGACTGCTCCCGCTCCAGCGCCTCGCGCTGCGAGGTGCGGGCGGCGGAGCGGCGTTCGGCCTGCTGCTGTGCCGTGGTGCGCTCGGTGTGTTCGCGCTCGGCCCGGGCGCGCTCCTCACGGGCGGCGTGCATTCCGGCGGCCGTACGGTGCGCCTCGGCGTGGTCGCGCTGCAACTGCTCGACCAGGTCGGCGAGTTCGTCGGTGGTGGCGCTGCCCGCCCCCGCCCGTGCTTCCGCGACCGCCTCCCGT
>NZ_JAAGLN010000105.1 GCF_010548145.1 Streptomyces sp. SID10853 | reverse complement strand
GGCTGCGGGAGCGGCTGGCCGCCGAGCCGGTCAGGCTGGTGCCACCGCCCGAACCGGATCCCGCGCCGGATCCCGCGCCGGGCCCCGCGCCGGTTCAGAACTCAGCGGCCGGGGAGCCGCCTGGCGTGTTCCGGCCCCGCACCGCCGCCGGAGCCGGCCGGAGCCCGGAGGAGAGTACGGCCGGCCCGGACCCCGTACGGGAGCGTGAGGTACGCAGCGCGTGGGCCGGCCTGATCGAGATGCGCCGGGTCACCAACCCCGACCACTCGGTGGAGCGGCCGTGCGACTGGGAGCGTACGCATCTGACGCAGGCCGCGGCTCTCGCCCTGGAGGCGGGCTGCTGCCGGGGCTACCTGGTGAGCGAGTCGGCGCAGCCCGAGGCGGTCCGGGTGGACGGGCCGGACGCCTGGGCCTACGCGGAGACCCTGGAGCGTGCGGGCTGGCAGACCTCGGCGCACGCCGACCGGCGGGCGGGCGCGCCCTATCTGCTGGCCTCGCCCCGGCGGGCCTGACCGCCCCCGCGGGGCTGACCTCCCGGCCGGGCGTCACCGTTCCGTGCCGGCCGACCCGTCCCTCGCGTGCACGATGCGGGTGAGCAGCGCGGTGAGCTGCGCCCGCTCCGACGGGTCGAGCGGGGCGAGCAGTTCGTCGTTGGCGGCGTCGCCCAGCTCCTCCAGACGGTGCAGCACCGTGCGCCCCGCGGGCGAGATGGCGATCGCGTTCTTCCGCCGGTCCGCCGGATCGGCGGTACGCGTGACGAGTCCCCCGGCCTGGAGTTCGTTGAGCACCGTGACCATGTCCTTGGGGTCGATACGTACCGTGCGGCCCAACTCCGCCTGGGACACGGGTCCGAGCGCGGCGACGGCCGTCAGCACCACATGGTGCGGCAGACGCATCCCCTCCCCTGCGAAGGAGTCGGCGAGCAGCCGGTGGCCGCGGGCCGCCGCACGGCCGAGCAGCCAGCTGGGCAGAGCGGTGATCCGGGCGAGCGCGGGAGGAGGGGTGTCGGGCGTCATGGGAGAAGCCTACGTCGAAATTCATTGGGACCACCCATGAAAATCGGATACCGTTGGTCCTCCCAACGAAACCGACACCGACACCGATATCGGCATCGGCATCGGCATCGGCATCGACACCGACTTCTGGAGGCTCCATGCGCCGCGTCCGGTACGACACCAACGGCGGGCCCGACGTCCTGCGCCTGGAGGACGCGCCCGTCCCCGACCCCGGGCCCGGCGAACTGCTGGTGCGCTCCGAAGCGATCGGAGTGACCCTGCCGACCGTGAGGAAGGTGCGCGAGGGCACCGCCCCCGCGCACCTGGGCGGTGAGATCGCGGGCACGGTCGTCTCCGCCGGCTCCCAGGTCACCCGCTTCGCGGCCGGCGACCGGGTGACCGGACTCTGCTTCGCCGACGCCTACGCGGACCTCGCCCTCCTGGCCGAGCCCTTCGCCACCCGGATCCCGGAGCACGCGAGCGCGGTGGACGCCGTGGCCCTGGTGCGCAGTGGACTGGTGGCACGCGGGGCACTGCGCGCGGCGCGGCCACACCCCGGCGCATCGGTACTGGTGACGGCCGCCGCGAGCGGGGTCGGCCATCTGGCACTCCAGCTCGCCCGGCTCGACGGAGCCACACGGGTCGTCGCCGCCACCGGGTCGGCGGCGAAGGCCGGGTTCCTGCGCGGGCTCGGAGCCGACACCGTCGTGACGTACGACGAGGCGGACTGGGGCGAGCCGGTGGACATCGTCCTGGACGGGGCCGGCGGAGCGCTGCTCACCCCGGCGGTGGCGGCACTCGCACCGAACGGACGGCTGGTGGCGTTCAGTTCTGGAGGCGGCACCCTTCAGGCGTACGACCTGCTGGCGGGGGCCAAGTCGGTCATCGGGTTCCAGATGGCGCTCGTCGCCAGGAACGAGCCCGAGCTGTACGCGCGATGGTGCGCCGAGCTGTGGGAACTGCACCGCACCGGGCTGCTGCGGACCGCCGTACACGCCGAGGTGCCGCTCGAAGAGGCCGCGCGGGCCCACCTGTTCATCGAATCCCGTGCCAACCTCGGCAAGGTGGTGCTGGTCACGTCATAGCGGTCTGGGCGGAATCGGTCCGCACGACATCTTCGGGCAGCGGGTCACGCGAGCGGCGTTTGGCGATCACCGCGCAGACCATCAGCTGCATCTGGTGGAAGAGCATCAGCGGCAGCACGGCAAGCGACGCCTGCGCACCGAACAGCACACTCGCCATGGGCAGTCCGGCCGCCAGGCTCTTCTTCGACCCGGCGAACTGGATGGCGATCCGGTCGCCTCGGCCGAAGCCGAGCCGCTTCGCCCCGTACCAGCTCAGGGTGAGCATGACGGCGAGCAGCACCGCCTCGGCCCCGAGCAGCTCCAGCAGCCGCACGAAGCTCACCTGGTGCCAGACGCCGCGGACCATGCCCTCGCTGAACGCGGCGTAGACCACCAGCAGGATCGAGCCCCGGTCGACATAGCCGAGCACCTTCTTGTGCCGTACGAGGAAGCCGCCCACCCAGCGGCGCAGCAACTGCCCCGCCACGAAGGGCACCAGCAGCTGCAGCACGATCTTCAGCAGCGAGTCCGCCGAGAAGCCGCCCCCGCTGCTGCCCAGGACCAGCGCAGCGAGCACCGGGGTGACCACGATGCCCGCGAGCGAGGAGAAGGAGCCCGCGCAGATCGCGGCAGGCACATTGCCGCGGGCGATCGAGGTGAAGGCGATCGACGACTGAATGGTCGAAGGCACCAGGCAGAGGAAGAGCAGTCCGTTGTAGAGCGGGGGCGTCAGCACGAAGGGCACGAGCCCCCTGGCCGCGAGACCGAGCAGCGGGAACGCGACGAAGGTGCAGGCCAGGACCGTGAGATGGAGCCGCCAGTGCTTCAGCCCCTCGACCGCCTCGGCGGTGGAGAGCCGGGCGCCGTACAGGAAGAAGAGCAGGGCCACGGCCCCGGTGGACGCGCCTCCAGCCACATCGGCTGCCGCACCACGGGCCGGCAGCAGCGCCGCCACGGCGACGGTGCCGATCAGAGCCAGGATGTACGGATCGATCGGCAGCCAGGACGGAAGCTGCAACTTACGGCGGCTCATGGTCTCCACTTGCTCTCGGGGGGCCGGCAGGCGCGGCCCAGCCTGTCGTCTGCGCCCTCCCCATGATCTACGGGAGGCCCCTCATCGGGAATCCTGCATACCGCTCTGACTGACATCACCATTCGCGATAACCTTGCGGCCATGTACGACCCGGCGCAGCTGCGCACCTTCCTCACCGTGTCGCAGACCCTGAGCTTCACCCAGGCGGCCCACCGCCTCGGGCTTCGCCAGTCGACGGTGAGCCAGCACGTCCGCCGGCTGGAGGACGCGACGGGCCGGACACTCTTCACCCGGGACACCCACAGCGTGGAGCTGACCGAGGACGGCGAGGCGATGCTGGGCTTCGCCCGTACGATCCTCCAGACGCACGAGCGCGCGGCCGCCTTCTTCGCGGGTACCCGGCCGCGCGGCAGGCTGCGGTTCGGCGCTTCGGAGGACTTCGTACTGACCAGGCTTCCGGAGATCCTGGAGTCGTTCCGCACCGCGCACCCCGAGGTGGATCTGGAGCTGACTGTCGGCCTCTCCGGCACCCTGCACGAGCTGCTGGCGGCGGGCTCGCTCGATCTGGTGCTCGCCAAGCGGCGCGACGGCCACAGCCAGGGCGAGCTGGTCTGGCGCTCCTCGCTCACCTGGATCGGCGCCCCGCGGCTGCGCATCGACCCCGAACGCCCGCTCCCCCTGATCCTCTTCCCGCCGCCCGGCATCACGCGCGCCCGCGCCCTTGAGGTGCTGGAGAAGGACGGCCGCGCCTGGCGCATCGCCTGTACGAGCACCAGCCTGAGCGGGCTGGTCGCGGCGGCCCGCGCGGGCCTGGGCATCATGGCGCACACCCGCGGCCTGATCCCGCCCGGCCTCACCCCGGTCCCGGCCCGTGCCGGGCTGCCCGACCTGGGTGACGTGGACTTCGTCCTGCTGCACGGCCGCACGGGCGGCAGCGCGCAGGAGGCCGCCGACGCACTGGCATCGTCGATCCTGGCGGGCGCCGACCGGCTGCACCGCCAGGTCTAGCCACCGGCAGGTCTAGCCACCGGCTGGCACAGGCACCGGCAGGCACAGTCACCGGCAGGACCTAGGAGACCGTGCGGCCGGTGGGCCGTTCCTCGTACTTGAGCTGCTTGACCCGGCGCAGCATCGGTGTGCACTCCACGTGCTGGACCCCGTCCAGCCGGCCGAGGCGGGCGCTCACATACGCGTACAGCTCAGGGGTGTCGCGGCAGACCACCACCGCGAACAGATTGCACGGCCCCGAGACGGCGCTGGCGGTGGCCACTTCCCGGTGGGTCGCCAGCGCCCGGCCGACGGCGTCGAGGGCGGCCGGAGCCGCGGTGATCCACAGCAGGGCCGCGATGCCGTACCCGAAGTGCTCGGAGTCGAACTGCACATCGATGAAGAGCGTGCCGGAGCCCAGCAGCTGGTCCAGCCTGCGCCGCACCGCCGACTCCGAGCGCCCGGTGGCCTTCCGCAGTTCGGCGAAGGTGGCCCGGCCGTCCCGTTCGAGCGCGGTGACCAGTGGCTCGTCGTCCGCGGTGATGCCGGATTCCCTGCCGCCGGGTTCGGACGTCCTGCCGGTCCCGGACGGGCGCAGCGCCGCCACCTGGGCGTCGGTGAGGGCGCGGCTCTTGCCGAGCCAGCCGGCCGGGCCGCCGTAGAAGCGGTGCAGCAGCTGGTGGGCCCTGATCTCGGTGATGCTCGGGGTACGCGGCAGCTTCCCGAGGAGCAGTTCCTCGTGTTCGCCGCGGGTGCGCGCGCTGGTCTGGCCGACCACCTCCGTACCGCCCGATGTGAGCCCGATCCAGGCGGTGTCGGGACGGCGGGCGAGTGCCCTGGCGATCGAGTCGGCGGCGTCCGGCGCGCAGCGCAGCCGGAGCATCCAGGTGTCCTGGCCGAGGCTCGCCGCGTCGCGCACCCCGACCACGCGCAAGCCGCCCTCGGTGTGCAGCCGCCGGTAGCGGCGGGCGACCGTCTGGTCGGACACGCCGAGGACGGCCGCGAGCCGGCTGAACGAGGCACGGGCGTCCACTTCGAGCCCGTGCAGCAGCTGGAGGTCGAGCTCGTCGAAGTCATGCGATTCCACGGATTTCCTCCTCCTGATGTCGGGTTCCGGCGAATAGCCGGCCATGGTTAGGGGATCCCGCCGTCCACCGCCGATCGTACGGGTGACCGGAAACAGTACGGACGGCCTGCCGTGGCACACGGCACACAGGGAGAGAACGAATGCGTAAGTGGGGGCCGCTCATAGCGGTCTGTCTGGGCACCTTCATGCTGCTGCTCGATGTGACCATCGTGATCGTGGCGCTGCCCGACATGGCCGGTTCGCTGAATGCCTCGCTGTCCGATCTCCAGTGGGTGATCGACATCTACGCGCTGGCGCTCGCCGCGCTGCTGCTCGGCGCCGGGGCGGCCGCCGATGTGACCGGGCGGCGCAGGCTGTACGCGGCGGGCACCGCGCTGTTCGCGCTGGCCTCGCTGGCCTGCGGTCTCTCGACGAGTCCGGCGATGCTGATCGCGATGCGCGGGCTCCAGGGGGTGGGCGGCGCCGCCATGTTCGCGACGACGCTCTCGCTGCTCGGCGCCGCCTACCAGGGGCGGGACCGCGGTGTCGCCCTCGGCGTGTGGGGCGCGGTGAGCGGCGCGGCCGCGGCGATCGGGCCGGTGCTCGGCGGGGTGCTGACGCAGTCGCTGGACTGGCGGTGGATCTTCTTCGTCAATCTGCCGGTGAGCGCGGCGGCCATCTGGATCACGCTCCGTACGGTCACCGAGTCGCAGCGGCAGACCGACCGGAAGGTCGACTGGGCCGGGACCGTGGCGTTCGCGGTGTTCGCCGGGGCCCTGACGTTCGCCGTGGTCCGCGCGGACACCGTGGGCTGGACCTCCGGGCGTACCGGGGCAGCCGTGGCGGTCGCGGTGGTGGCACTGGCCGCGTTCGTGGCCGTCGAACGGCGCGCCGCCCATCCGCTGCTCGACCTCGGGCTGCTGCGCCGCCCGTCGTTCGCCGTGGTGATGGTGGGCGCGCTGGCGTTCAACGCGGCCGCCTTCGGTGTGCTGCCCTACACCTCGATCTGGCTCCAGACGCTGCTCGGAATGAGCCCGGTGCGCGCGGGGCTCGCCGTACTGCCGCTGGCCGTGGCGTCGTTCGTGGTGGCCGCGGTCGGCGGGCGGCTGCTGCACGGCAGGTCGCCCCGGCTGGTGATCGGTGGCGGGCTAGTCCTCATCGGTGCCGGGGCGCTGGCCCAGGGCACGCTGGACGCGGGGTCGGACTGGACCGGTCTGTCGGCCGGTCTGGTGCTGGCCGGGATCGGTGTCGGTCTGGTGTCGCCCGCGCTGGCGGGCGCGGCGCTCGCCTCCGTACCGCCGCGGAACGCGGGGATGGCGGGCGGCGCGGTCAACACCTTCCGCCAGCTCGGGTTCGCGCTGGGCGTCGCGGTGTTCGGCACTGTGCTCACCTCACGGATGGAGGGTGCGCTGCCCGGCCCCTCCGCCCAGGCGCACACGGCGGCCCATGTACTGGCGGGCGGCGGGGCGTCCGCGCTGCGTTCCCGCATCCCGGATGCCACGCTGCACGGCGCGTTCGCCTCGGGGCTGAACGGCGCCGCGCTCGTCGCGGGCATCCTGGGCCTGGTGGCCGGGGTCGCGGTGCTGGCCTTCCTGCGGCCCGCCCCCGCCGAGCGGCCGCCGGTACGCGCCGACGAGCCGGCGGTCGCCGCTGCCCAGTGACGGCGTACGGCTGACGGCGTACAGGTGGCGGCGTACAGGTGGCGGCGCACCGGTGACCGTGTACCGCTGACAGCGTCCCGGTGACCGTGGACCCACCCGCCCGCTGACCGCGCCGCGGCCCGGACCCCGGCCACAGCCCAGGCCCCGGCCACAGCCCGGATCGGCGGGACGGACACGGAGGGTGCTCGCACAGAGTGTGCGGGCACCCTCCGTGTCGTCCGGCGCCCTCCGGCGTACTCCCGCGCCCGTCCACACCCGGTGACCGCCCGCGATCACAGAGGGATCACAGCCGCATCACAGGACGCTGCCGTCCACGGAATGCCAGGCGCTCACCATGCTCCGCAGGTCACAGGGGTTGGGCGGCCTCCGTGCCTTCTCCGTACAGATTCGGTGGAGATTCCGCCTCGCGGAACTTACCGTTCGGTCAGGAGGGTGCCCAACGCTTCGCCATCTGGGTACATTTCACCTGCCGAGCCCCCACAGAGCCTCGCGATATCCCCACAAACCGGTCACCGGAGCTCTCTCCCGCCGGATCTCACGGTGGGGTAGCGTCACGGCGCTGTGCGGAGCGTCACATAGGAGCAGGTCATTTTGCGCGAGTTCACTGTCCCACCCATAGTGACGGCGCCCCAGGTCGGCGGACTGGCGGACGTCGTGTTCGAGCACGCCGACGACGACCCCCACCGGTCCGCCCTCGGCCGGAAGGAGAACGGGCGCTGGTACGACATGTCGTCCGGCGAGTTCCGGGACCAGGTCATGGCGCTCGCCAAAGGGCTGCTCGCCGACGGAGTCCGGTTCGGCGACCGGGTCGCGATCATGTGCCGTACCCGCTACGAGTGGACGCTCTTCGACTTCGCCCTCTGGGCCGTGGGCGCCCAGCCGGTGCCCGTGTACCCGACCTCCTCCGCCGAGCAGGTCTTCTGGATGCTGTACGACTCCGAGGTCAGCGCGTGCATGGTGGAGCACGAGGACCACGCCATGACCATCGGCTCGGTGATCGACCGGCTGCCCGCCCTGCGCAGACTCTGGCAGCTGGACGCGGGCGCGCTGGAGGAACTCCTCGAAGCGGGCGCCGGCATCGAGGACGAGGTGGTGCACCGGCACCGGCGGGCCGTGACACCCGAGTCCGTCGCCACCGTCATCTACACCTCGGGCACCACCGGCCGCCCCAAGGGCTGTGTGATCACCCACGCCAATCTGATGTACGAGGCCGACACCATGGTCGCCCGCTGGGCGCCGGTCTTCCGCTCGAAGCGCGGCGAGACCTCGTCCACCCTGCTCTTCCTGCCGCTCGCCCATGTCTTCGGCCGGATGGTCGAGGTCGCCGCCATCCGCGGCCGGGTGAAGCTGGGCCACCAGCCGGAGCTCGCGGCCCGCGCGCTGCTGCCCGATCTGGCCGCCTTCCGGCCGACGTTCATCCTCGCCGTGCCCTACATCTTCGAGAAGGTCTTCAACGCCGCGCGCCGCAAGGCCGAGACCGAGGGGAAGGCCGGCCCCTTCGACAAGGCCGTCGAGGTGGCGGTGCGCTACGCGGAGGCCTTGGAGCACAAGGCGTTCGGTCTCGGCCCCGGCCCATCGGCGGCCCTGCGGATGCAGCACCAGTTCTTCGAGAAGGTCGTCTACGCGAAGGTCCGTGACGCGATGGGCGGCCGGGTGCGGCACGCGATGTCCGGCGGCTCGGGGATGGACCGGCGGCTCGGGCTGTTCTACGAGGGCGCCGGTGTCTCGATCTACGAGGGGTACGGGCTCACCGAGTCGACGGCGGCGGCCACCGCCAACCCGCCCGAGCGCACCCGCTACGGCACGGTCGGCCAGCCGATCCCCGGCTCCACCGTGTACATCGCCGACGACGGCGAGGTGTGGGTGAGCGGCCGCAACGTCTTCGGCGGTTACCTCAACTCCCCCAAGGCAACCGACGGCGTACTGCACGAAGGCTGGCTCTCCACCGGCGACCTGGGCTCGCTGGACGACGACGGCTATCTCACGATCACCGGCCGCAAGAAGGAGATCCTGGTGACCTCCGGCGGCAAGAGCGTCTCGCCGAGCGGTCTGGAGGAGCGCGTACGGGGCCATCCCCTGATCGCACAGTGCCTGGTCGTGGGCAACGACCGGCCGTACATCGCGGCGCTGGTCACGCTCGACCAGGAAGCGGTCGCGCACTGGCTCTCCCTGCACGGCAAACCGCCGATGACCCCGGCCGCCCTGGTGCGCGATCCGGATCTGGAGACGGAGGTGCGGCGGTCCGTCGTGGCGGCCAACACCCTGGTCTCGCAGGCCGAATCGATCCGGACGTTCCGGATCCTCGCCCACCAGTTCTCCGAGGAGCACGGCCTGCTCACTCCGTCGCTGAAACTCAAGCGCAAGGCGATCGAGACGGCGTACAGCGAAGAGGTCGAGGCCCTCTACCGCTGAGGACGGACCGACCGCACCGGCCCGGCCCGCCGTCTCGCTGCCGGGCACGCCGGGCCCTGGCCGCAAGGAACCCCCGGACCGGGGCGACGGGAATGGGCCGCGCCGTGTGATCGTTGACCCTTGACGTATCAACCGATGACGTACTCACCACCACGCACCAAAAGGAGTCGACCGCTCGTGAGCAAGGTCCCCTTCATCACCCTCAACAACGGCGCCCGGATGCCGCAGCTCGGCTTCGGGGTCTGGCAGGTCGCCGACGACGAGGCCACGAAGGCCGTCGGCACCGCGCTGGAAGCCGGGTACCGCAGCATCGACACCGCTGCGATCTACGGCAACGAGGAGGGCACAGGGAAGGCGCTCGCCGCATCGGGAATCGCCCGTGACGAACTCTTCGTCACCACGAAGCTCTGGAATGCCGAGCAGGGTTACGACTCGACCCTGCGCGCCTTCGACAGCTCGCTGTCCAAGCTGGGCCTCGACTACGTCGACCTGTATCTGATCCACTGGCCGGTCCCCTCCAAGGACGCCTACGTGGACACGTACAAGGCGTTCGAGAAGATCCACGCCGAGGGCCGCGCGAAGACCATCGGTGTCTCCAACTTCCTGCCGGAGCACCTGAAGCGGCTGCTGGGCGAGACCTCCGTGGTCCCGGCCCTCAACCAGATCGAGCTCCACCCGCAGCTGCAGCAGACCGAGTCGCGTGCCTTCCACGCGGAGCACGGCATCCACACGGAAGCCTGGTCCCCGCTCGGCCAGGGCAAGGGGCTCCTCGATGTCCCGACCATCGTCGCCATCGCGCAGAAGCACGGCCGCAGCGCCGCCCAGGTGGTGCTGCGCTGGCATCTGCAGACCGGCAATGTGGTCATCCCCAAGTCCGTGACCCCGTCGCGGATCAAGGAGAACATCGACGTCTTCGGCTTCGAGCTGGACGCCGACGACCTGGCGGCCATCGCCGCGCTCGACGAGGGCAAGCGACTGGGCGCCGACCCGGCGACCATGAATCTCGGCGTCTGACCCCGCCGTCCCGCGACCCCGTACGGTGGCGCCGCCCGGTGTGTGCCGGGCGGCGCCGCCGTGTGTAAGGGGCCCGGCGTGCGGACGGCCCCCCGTGAGGCACACCGGCCCCTGTACAGGTCAGCGCCCCGGCGGGCGGTGACTCCGTGCGGGCCGTCGGCAGACAGGTACCGTCGCGCAGCCGCAGCCGCAGCCCCGCGCAGCGATCACCTGCGGTGCGCCGGTCGCCCCCTTGTCGGCATCCGCGGGTGCCTTCTCAGGCTGCCCCGTGTCCGGCGGCCGCGTCCTCGACCCGGCGGGCCAGCTCGAAGTCCTTGGCGGTGACCGCGCCGCCCGCGTCATGGGTGTGCACGCTCAGCGCCACCGTGTTGTATCCCAGGGTCAGTTCGGAGTGGTGTCCCAGCTCCTCCTGGATCTGTGCGATGTGGACGACCATCGCGGTGGCGGCGAAGTGTCCGGGAAACCTGTAGGAACGGGCGATCCGGTCGCCGTCCAGGGACCAGCCGGGCAGCTCGCGCAGCCGGTCCTCGGTCTCCTTGCGCGTCAGCGGTTCCGCGGGCATGTACGGGACTCCTTCCGGAAGACTGTCCGCCCGACGTTACGGTCTGGGGATGACAACTGTCGCTCTCGACACCGGAGTAGGGCCGCTGCTGCGCGACTGGCGCAGACAGCGCCGGGTCAGTCAGCTGGAGCTGGCCCTGCGGGCGGACTCCTCGGCCCGCCACATCAGCTTCATCGAGACGGGCCGCGCCCGCCCCAGTGAGGAGATGGTGCTGCGCCTGGCCGAGCACCTGGACGTGCCCGTCCGGGAGCGCAACGCCCTGCTCCTCTCGGCCGGCTACGCGCCGCGGTACGCGGAGACCATGCTCGACGACCCCTCGATGAGCACGCTGCACGAGGGGCTCCACCAGCTTCTGCGGGGCTACGAACCGTATCCGGCGCTGGTCGTCGACGGGCGGTACGACGTCGTCGCCGCCAACAGCGGGATCGCCATGCTGCTGGAAGGGGTGCCGGAACGGCTGCTCACGCCCCCGCTCAACGCGATGCGGCTCACGCTTCACCCCGCCGGACTGGCCCCACGTATCCGCAACCTCCGGGAGTGGCGGGGCCATCTGCTGCACCAGATGGAGCGCCAGCTGGCACTGGCCCGCTCCGGTGCACTGCGTGAGCTGTACGAGGAGGTGGCCGCCTATCCGCTTCCCGCGTCGTCGGCGTCGCCGTCGGAGGCGGCGGAGTCGGTGGAGTCGGTGGAGGGGCGGGCCGGTCAGGGGCCCGGTTCCGTGCCGCGATTCGCGCTGCCGCTGGAGATCGAACACGACGGACGGGTGCTTTCCTTCGTGTCCTCCATCTCCACCTTCAACACACCCATGGACGTGACCGTGGCCGAGCTGGCGATCGAGACGCTCCTCCCGGCCGATCCCGCGACGGTCGCCTATCTGCGGTCCCTGGCCGCCTGACCGGGGAGAGCCGTCCGGGAGCAGCCGTCCGGGGAAGACCCTTGGGGGTAACGGGCACGGCAGATGGCCCGTCGGGAGAAGTGGATCACGCCGGGCATCCGTCCGCGTCCGCGTGCTGACCGGGCTCCTTCAGCCCGACGGCACCGGACCGGCCCCTGCGCGGTCGTGCGGAGACAGGGCCGACCGCGGCCCGTCCAGGGCCGACCGCAGCCGCCTGATGCCTCATCCGGAGAGTCCTGCCGGGGGTTCAGTTCTGAGCGGTGGGCCGGACGACGATCTCGTTCACATCGACGGACGCCGGCTGTTCGATGGCGAACGCGATGGCTTGGGCGATCGCTGCGGGCGGGATCGCGATCCGGTCCCGCATCTCCGTGATCTGCTTTCGGACCTGCGGATTCGTTGACGCCTCAGCGAATTCGGTCCCGACTGCGCCCGGCGAGACCGTGGTCACGCGCAGGGAGCCACCGGCTTCCTGGCGCAAGCCTTCGCAGATGGCACGGACGGCGAACTTCGTTCCGGCATAGACCGCCATGGTCGGCGCGATACGGAATGCGGCCGTGGAGGCGATGGTGACGAAGTGACCTGTGCCCTGGGCGCGGAAGACCGGCAGCGCGGCGCCGATACCGTGCAGCACACCCTTGACGTTGACGTCGACCATCTGGTCCCACTCGTCGACCCGCAGATCGTCCAGAGGCGAGATCGTGCCGGCCCCCGCGTTGCTGACCAGCACATCGAGCCGGCCAAATCGCTGGGCGGCCAAGGCAACCAGGGTATGCAGGTCGTCACGCCGGGTCACGTCCGTACGCGTCTGCACGGCCTCGCCACCCGCCCGCTCGATCCGTTCCACCAGCTCCGCGAGACGCTCGGAGCGGCGCGCCCCCAGAACGACCCGCGCGCCTCGCTCGGCAAGCAGCAATGCGGTCGCCTCGCCGATGCCGCTGCCGGCTCCCGTGATCGCCACGACCTTCCCTTCGATTCCCGACATGGTGTCTTCCTCTTCCTCTCAGTACCGGTCCCCGGCGATCGCTCGGAACGCGTCTGTCCGCAGGGCCTCCTGTCGGAGGTCCGCCCGTCTCCGGGGCATCGGCGGGGGCTTCGCGCCCCTGCTCGGACTCCAGTCTGCGATGGCTTTAACCTGGTATCCAGAGCGCGCTTATTCTGGAACCAGAGGTGCCATCACCATGCAGCAGCAGCCGGACCAGCGTCGCGAGCTGGGTGCTTTCCTCCGCAGTCGCAGAGCGCGGATCACCCCTGGCCAGGTCGGACTGCCGCATACCGGCCGGCGCCGGACACCGGGCCTGCGCCGAGAGGAAATCGCGCTGCTCGCCGGGATGAGCGCAACCTGGTACACGTACCTTGAGCAGGGCCGGGAGGTCCGCGCCTCGGAACAGGTCCTCGACGCCCTCGCCTCGGCTCTGCGACTCGACCGGCCCGAGCGCGCTCACCTCTTCCGGCTCGCCGGTCACGCCCCTGCGGCCGAAGCCGGAGAAGCCGAGCCGCTTCCGGCCGATGTGGCGGCCGTCCCACTTCTGCTCCAGCCTCACCCGGCGTACATCATCGGCGGCAACTACGACGTGCTCAGCCACAACCAGGCGGCAGACGAGCTGTTCCCGCGTCTCACGGCGGCAGCGGACCGGCCGGCGAACTTCGCCCGCTGGGTGTTCCTCGAACCTGTGGCCCGGGACTTTCTGGTCGACTGGGAGCTCGAAGCGCGCGGCCTGCTCGCCCGGTTGCGGACGCTGGCCGGAAGCCACCCGGCCGACGCCCGATTCACCGGCCTCATCGACGAGTTGTGCGCGGGCAGCCCAGAAGTGCGTGCCTGGTGGCCGCAGTACGACGTGCAGGTCCGGCACGGCGGTCGGAAGCGGCTACGGCTTCCGGGACGCGGGACGGTCGATTTCACCTACACCGCGTTCCATGTGGCCGGACAGCCGGAGCAGACGCTGGTGATCTATTCCGAGGACCGGAAGACGACCGATTGAGCCCCAGGCATCCGTGCGGCGCCGGTGCCGGAAGGCCACCTGCTCCGAGAGCGCGACGTACTCCTGCTTCGCCTCCGCCTCCCGCGTTCACTGGGCAATGAGCAATGAGCAATGAGCAATGAGCAATGCTCAGCAGTCCTGCCGGGACAAAACGCTCTTCAAGGCACCTGGCGCAGATACAGGGCGCCGCAGGTGTGGCAGAAGGGCTGGCTGCCGTCGGTCCCCCAGGCGTCCGTCGACTGCTTGGGCGCGGACGGGTCGAGTTCGCGCCCGCACAGCGCAGTCGTCTCCCGGATGTGGGCGATGTGCCAGTACTCCACCCTGGGGTGCTCGTCCGAGGGCGATGAGCCCTCCTGGAGATGGGCCTGCATGACGTATTCCATGGCCGCCTCCTCACCCCTCATTCTCCCACCCCGGCAAGGGGATCGGCCTGAGGAGCGTTGTCCACAGGGCCGTCGCCGGTCCGGGGCCGGGTCGCATATGCTTCGGCGCGATACGGCGCCCCATCACCCGCGCCGTCCGGGGTGGGGGTGGAGTGTGACCGAGATGCCGGTGGCCGCTTCGGCACGGGCTGTGGTGCCCGCGGCCAGAAACCGGCAGCAGCTCCTGACGGCGACAGGCGAGTCCGTCGGCGACGTCGAGGCGGTCCTGTTGCTGGTCGAGGACGACGCCGGGGACGCACTGCTCGTCGAGGAAGTGCTGGCCGACAGCGATCTGGACTCCCCGGTCAGCTGGTGCAAGACGCTGGCCGCGGCCCAGCAGTTCCTGCGGACCTGCCGTACCCCGGTGTGTGTGCTGCTTGATCTGCATCTGCCGGACGTCCAGGGGCTCGACGCCGTCACCCGTATCGTCGGCGCGGCCCCCGATGTGGCGATCGTGGTGCTCACCGGCCTCGCCGAGGGCGACGCCGGGCTGGCCGCCGTCGCGACCGGCGCGCAGGACTACCTGGTCAAGGACCGGCTCGACCCGGAGTCGCTGAGCCGAGCCGTCCGCTACGCCCTCCAGCGCAAGCAGGTCGAGCAGTCGGCCGCGGCCCTCCAGGTCAACCGGCTGATGGCCGAGGAGAACGCCAGGCTGGAGCGGGGGCTGCTGCCGGTGCCGCTGCTGCGCGGGCGCGATTTCGAGGCCGTCGCGCGCTACACCCCGGGCCGGGCCCACGGGCTGCTCAGCGGTGACTTCTACGACGTGGTGCAGACCGCCGACCAGACCGTGCACGCGGTGATAGGCGATGTCTCGGGCCACGGGGCGGCCGAGGCGGCCCTCGGGGTGTGTCTCCGGGTCGCCTGGCGTACCGCCGTGCTGTGCGCGATGGAGCATCTGGAGCAGATCAGGCTGCTGGAGGAGATCCTGGTCGCCGAGCGCTCCGATCCGAGCATCTTCGCCACGGTGACCTCGCTGGTCTTCCCGCCGGGCGGCCGCACCGTCCGCGTCACCCGGGCCGGGCACCCCGGCTTCCTCGTCCGGCACGGCGCCGAGGTCGGCTGGGCCGAACCGGGCGGCGGGATGGCCCTGGGGCTGGTGCCGGGCGCCGCCCGCTGGACGGAGACCGAGCTGCCGCTCCCCGGCGGCGGGCAGGTCGTGCTCTTCACCGACGGGCTGTTCGAGGGCCGCACCGGCGCGGAGTCCCGGCTCGGCGAGACGGGGCTGCTGGATCTCGCCCGAAGACACGGGGCGCTCCCCGCCGCCGGGTTCGTCGACGCGCTGGTCCGTGGCGCCACCGAGGGTGCGGCGCCCTACGGAGGGCTCGCGGACGACGTGGCCGTCCTGCATCTGGGATGGGGGGCCGGCTCACCATGAGCAGTCAGACCGTCAGCAGCGGGCACAACGGCGGCGACCACAGCGATATCGGCACTGCCCCTGACGCCGCGGACCTGGCGGGTGGCCGTCCGGCGGAATCCCCGGCGCGACGACGACCGGGCTTCCGCTCGCGCCTCTCGGTGCAGACCTGGGTCCGGCTGATCCTCGCCGGATTCGTGGTCGTGGTCTGCGGCTGCACCGCGGTCGGCGGGGTCTTCCTCTCCCGTACCAACGACCGGACCACCGCACTGGTCGACCACATCCAGCCGGCCCGCTCCGCCGCCTTCCAGCTGCAGAAGGCACTGCTCGACCAGGAGACGGGGGCCCGCGGCTATGCGCTCAGCGGTGACGAGTCCTTCCTCGAACCGTACGAGCAGGGCATCCGCGACGAGCGGGTGTACCGGGCCAGAGTCGGCGCGTTCACCGGAACCGGACGCCCGTACGGACCTGACCTGGACCGGATACGGCTGGCCGCGCGGAAGTGGCGCAGCGAGCAGGCGGAGCCGCTGATCGCCGCCGTACGGGCCAAGGGTCCCGGCGCGGCGCCGGGAGCGCGGGTCGCGCGCAGCAAGTCGGCCTTCGACGGGCTGCGGGCGGACATGGCCGTGCAGCAGCGGCACATCGAGGCCGACGGGGTGCGGGCCAGGGCCGGGCTCGACGCGTCGCGGCGTACCCAGAACCGGGTGCTGGTCGCCCTGCTCGTCGCCTTCGCACTGGTGGTGGTCACCCTCAGTGTGCTGCTGCACCGGATCGTGGGCCGCCCGCTGTACGCGCTGCGCACCTCGTCCGAGACCGTGCGCGGCGGGGAGTTCCACCACCGGATCGAGATCGGGGGGCCGTCCGATGTGCGGGCCGTCGGAGCGGCCGTCGAGGACATGCGGCGCCGTCTCGCCGACGAGCTCGGCGACTCCCTGGAGCGCGAGACGCTGCTGGCCGGGCAGACCGAGGAGCTGCGACGGTCCAACTCGGAGCTGGAGCAGTTCGCCTATGTGGCGTCGCACGACCTCCAGGAACCGCTGCGCAAGGTCGCCTCCTTCTGCCAGCTGCTGGAGAAGCGGTACGGCGACGCGCTGGACGACCGTGGCAAGCAGTACATCGACTTCGCGGTCGACGGCGCCAAGCGGATGCAGGTGCTCATCAACGACCTGCTCACGTTCTCCCGGGTGGGCAGGGTCCTCGACGACAGCCGGCAGACCGTCTGCCTCGACACCTCGCTCGACCGGGCGCTGGCCAATCTGGCGCTGGTGACGGAGGAGTCCGGGGCGACCGTCGTACGGAAGGATCCGCTGCCCGAGATCACCGGTGAGCCCACCTCGCTGGTCATGCTCTGGCAGAACCTGATCGGCAACGCGGTCAAGTTCCGCCGGGCCGGCCATCCCTCGGTCGTCACGGTCGGCTGCACCACCGAGGGCGGCAGCTGGCATGTGACCGTCGCGGACAACGGCATCGGTGTCGCACCGGAGTTCGCCGAGAAGATCTTCGTGATCTTCCAGCGGCTGCACGCACGGGACGAGTTCGAGGGGACGGGCATCGGGCTCGCGCTCTGCCGGAAGATCGTCGAGTTCCACGGCGGCCGGATCTGGCTGGACGAGTCGGTGACCGAGGGCGCGTGCATCCACTTCACGCTCCCGGTGGACCCCGGCCCCGCCGCCCTCCCGGCCGGCCACCCCACCACGACAACAGCCACAGCCACAGCCACAGCCACAGCCCAGGGAGACACCGCGTGAACACCCCGCTCCAGCCCATCGAGGTCCTGCTCGTGGAGGACGACCCCGGCGATGAGCTGATGACGCGTGAGGCGTTCGCTGACAACAAGATCGGCAACACGCTCCATGTGGTGCGGGACGGCGAGGAAGCGCTGGACTTCTTCTACCGGCGCGGCGCCCACACCTCAGCGCCACGTCCGGACCTGGTGCTGCTCGATCTCAACCTGCCCAAGTACGACGGCCGGCAGGTGCTCGAACAGGTCAAGTCGGACCCGGAACTCTGCGACATCCCGGTCGTGGTGCTCACGACGTCGTCGGCCGAGGAGGACATCCTGCGCAGCTACCGGCTGCACGCCAACGCCTATGTCACCAAGCCGGTCGATCTGGAGCAGTTCATGTCGGCGGTGCGCCAGATCGACGACTTCTTCCTCACGGTGGTCCGCCTCCCGCACCGGATGTGACCGGCGCTGCGGGCGGCTGCCGGCTCTCCGGCGGCTATGTGTTCTCCAGCTGGAGGTTCAGCTCCTTCTCCTGGTCACCGAGCGCCTCGCCCTGCTCCTGCACGGAGAACGCGGTGCCCAGCGCGGCCCGCACCACGTCCACCGCGTGGTAGCCGCCCTGCACGGTGGCGGTGACCGGCGCGGACAGGACGGCGCCGCTCAGCGGTCCCGGGTCCGTGTCCGGCACCTCGAAGGACGCCGTCCACACGGTCGGCCGGCCGGGGATCTCCGTGTGCGGTGCGTTCCCGGACGCACGGTCGCTGGAGAAGGCCGACCGCAGCGCACCGAAGACGGCCGCCGCGTCCTCCTTCGAGTGGCCGGTGAGCGCCACCGTGACGAGCGTGTCCTGGTTCTCCGTGTCAACCATCGTGCTCACTTTCCTTGCTGGATCGCGGGTGCTGGATCGCGGGTACGGGATCGCGGGTACGGGATCGCACGCGTACGGCAGACGGGCGACGGGGTCACTCGCCGGGGTCGGCGCCGTGCCAGACCGTGGTGATGTTGCAGAACTCGCGGATGCCGTGGGCGGCGAGTTCCCGCCCGTACCCGGAGCGCTTGACCCCGCCGAAGGGCAGGGCCGGGTGGGAGGCGGTCATGCCGTTGAAGAAGACACCTCCCGCTTCGAGATCCCGTACGAACAGATCCACTTCCCCGTCGTCCCGGGTCCAGACGTTGGAACTCAGACCGAACGGGGTGTCGTTGGCCACCCGCACCGCCTCATCGGCGCTCGCCACCCGGTAGAGGGTCGCCACCGGGCCGAACGCCTCCTCGCGGTGGATCCGCATCTCGGTCGTGATGCCCATCAGGACGGTGGGTGAGTAGAACCAGCCGCGGTCGGCCCCCTCGGGCCGCCCGCCGCCGCAGAGCGCGGTCGCTCCCCTGCGTACGGCGTCGTCGACCAGCTCCTCCAGATCGCTGCGGCCCTGCTCGGTGGCGAGCGGCCCGACATCGGTCGACTCGTCCTGCGGGTCGCCGACCTTCAGTGCGGCCATCCGGGTGGTGAACTCCTCGGTGAACGCGTCATAGACATCCGTATGGACGATGAAGCGCTTGGCGGCGATGCAGGACTGCCCGTTGTTCTGCACCCGGGCCGTCACCGCGGTCCGCGCGGCCCGCTCGATGTCGGCCGACGGCATCACGATGTACGGATCGCTGCCGCCCAGCTCCAGGACGGTCTTCTTGACCTCGTCGCCCGCGATGGCGGCGACCGAGCGGCCGGCGGGTTCGCTGCCGGTGAGGGTGGCCGCGGCCACCCGGGGGTCGCGCAGGACCGCCTCGACGGCGCCGGAGCCGATCAGCAGGGTCTGGAAGCAGCCCCGCGGGAAACCGGCACGCTCGAAGAGTTCCCCCAGGTAGAGGGCGGTCTGCGGCACGTTCGACGCATGCTTGAGCAGGCCGGTGTTGCCTGCCATCAGCGCGGGCGCGGCGAACCGTACGACCTGCCAGAGCGGAAAGTTCCACGGCATGACGGCCAGGACGACGCCCAGCGGACGGTAACGGGCGTACGCGCGGTCGGCGCCGGAGTCCTCGGCATCGGCCCGGGCCGGGTGCTCGTCGGCCAGCAGCTCGGCCGCGTGCCTGGCGTACCAGCGCATCGTCCTGACGCACTTGGCGGCCTCGGCGCGGGCGGCGGCGACCGGCTTGCCCATCTCGGTGGTCATCGTGCGCGCAATGTCCTGCTGCTCGCTCTCCAGCAGATCGGCGGCGCTGTTCAGCAGCCGCGCCCGCTCGGCGAACTCGGTGGTGCGGTAGGCGCGGAAAGCGGCGTGGGCCGCCACGAGGCGCCGTTCGACCTCATCGGCGCCCAGCGCGTCGAAGGTCCGGAGCGTTTCACCGGTGGCGGGGTTCACCGTGGCGATGGGCATGGGTGGGTCCTCCTCGTACTCGCCCTTCCGACCTTCGCGCGCCCGGTCCGCGGCCGCAACGCGGGCGGCGGACGCCATGATCCGTCCGGCAGACCCCGGATGGTTCGCGCCGCGAACCGTCGAACCTATGCTGGCCCGATGGCGATGATCAAGGGTGCGGAGCCGATGGGGATCGCGGCAGCGCTGGTGCGTACGTCGTTCCTGGTGCAGGCCGTGTACACGGAAGCCAGCCGGGAGTACGGACTGCCCGTGCAACAGGCCCAGTTGATGTGTGTCCTGATGGCTCAGCCGCGTGGCATGGGGGAACTGAGCACCATGCTGGGCCTGGAGAAGTCCAGCCTGACCGGTCTCGTCGACCGGGCGGAGCGGCGCGGCCTGGTGTGCCGGGAGCCGGATCCGCTGGACCGGCGCGCGGTGCGGGTCGCGCTGTCCCCCGAGGGGGCGCGGGTGTCCGGCGACTTCTACGCCGACGCGAGCGCGCGGATGGAGGCGCTGGCCGACGCGGTGGGCCCGGCGGAGCGCGACCGGCTGGCGGCGGTGCTGGGGCGGCTGGTGCGGAGCAACGAGGTGCCGGTGGTCTTCGTGGAGCCGGACGGGTCCGGCGGGTCCGGCGGGTCCGGTGGGTCCAGCGGGTCCGGCGGGTCCGGCGGGCGAGTTGTCTGAACAAGTCGCGGGAAAGCTGTCCGGAATCGGCCGAGTTGTTCGCTCCAAATGCCGTGTTCCGTCACTCGCGTGTCACCAGCTCTTCCCTTTCACCCCGTCATCTGGGAAGACTCGACTGGATCATTCCCCTCACATCGCGAGAGGTCCCCCTCCACATGCCTCAGTTCAATCGCCGCCGCTTCCTTCAGATCGCGGGCGCGACCGCGGGCTTCTCGGCCCTGTCGAACAGCATCGACCGCGCCGCCGCCATCCCCGCGAAGCGCAGCTCGGGAACGATCGAGGACGTCGAGCACATCGTCGTCCTGATGCAGGAAAATCGTTCGTTCGACCACTACTTCGGTGCCATGAAGGGCGTTCGCGGCTTCGGCGACCCCCGTCCGGTGACCCCGGTGGACGGCAAGCCGGTCTGGTACCAGTCGGACGGCGCCAAGGACGTCCTGCCCTACCACCCGGACGCCGAGGACCTCGGCATGAAGTTCATCGCCGGCCTCGACCACGACTGGGCCGGCGGCCACCAGGCATGGAACCAGGGCAAGTACAACCAGTGGATCCCGGCCAAGACCTCCGGCACGATGGCCCATCTCACCCGCGAGGACATCCCGTTCCACTACGCGCTGGCCGACGCGTTCACGGTCTGCGACGCATACCACTCGTCGTTCATGGGGGCCACCGACCCCAACCGCTACTACCTGTGGTCGGGACACGTCGGCAACGACGGCAAGGGCGGCGGCCCGGTGCTCGGCAACGCCGAGGCCGGGTACGACTGGACGACGTACCCGGAGCGCCTGGAGCAGTCAGGGGTCTCCTGGAAGATCTACCAGGACATCGGTGACGGCCTGGACAAGAACGGTTCCTGGGGCTGGATCGACGACGCCTACCGCGGCAACTACGGCGACAACTCGCTGCTGTACTTCAACAAGTACCGCAACGCCAAGGCCGGGGACCCGCTGTACGACAAGGCGCGCACCGGCACGAACGCCAAGAACGGCGACGGCTTCTTCGACCTGCTCCGCGCCGACGTCAAGGCGGACAAGCTCCCCCGGATCTCCTGGGTGGTCGCCCCCGAGGCGTTCTGCGAGCACCCCAACTGGCCCGCCAACTACGGCGCCTGGTACGTCTCGCAGGTGCTGGACGCGCTGACGTCGAACCCGGAGGTGTGGAGCAAGACCGCGCTCTTCGTCACCTACGACGAGAACGACGGCTACTTCGACCACGCCGTCCCGCCGTTCCCGCCCGCATCCGCCGACCGGGGCCTGTCCACGGTGGACACCTCGCTCGACTACTTCCCCGGCGACGCCAGTTACGGCGCGGGACCCTACGGACTCGGACAGCGCGTCCCGATGACCGTCGTCTCCCCCTGGAGCACCGGCGGCTATGTGTGTTCCGAGGTCTTCGACCACACCTCGGTCATCCGCTTCATGGAGCGCCGCTTCGGTGTGGCCGAGCCGAACATCTCGCCCTGGCGGCGCGCCATCTGCGGTGACCTGACCTCCGCCTTCGACTTCGGTCTGCAGAACACCAAGCCGGCCACGCTGCCGGACACCGACGGTTTCCGGCCGCCGGACAACAAGCGGCACGACAGTTACGTACCGAAGGCGCCGGCCGACCCGGCGCTGCCCAAGCAGGAGGCGGGGTCGCGGCCGTCGCGCCCGCTGCCGTACGCCCCGCTGGTGGACGGTGAAGCGGCGCCGGCCGACGGCAAGTTCACGCTCACCTTCGGCGGCGGCGCGCACGCCGGGGCCTGCTTCACGGTGACATCGGCCAACCGCGGCGACGGGCCGTGGACGTACACCGCCGAGGCCGGAAAGACGCTCTCGGACACCTGGAACACGGACTACTCCAAGGGGTCCTACGATCTGTCCGTGTTCGGCCCGAACGGCTTCCTCCGTACCTTCAAGGGCCCCGGCTCCACCGCGGGCCCCGAGGTGACCGCCCGCCACCGGGCGGGCGACGGCTCGGTCGAGCTGACGCTGACCAACGCGGGCGCCGCCGACTGCCATCTCACCGTCACCAACGCGTACGGCGGCAGGAGCGAGACCTTCACGGTCCGCAAGGGGAAGACCGTGGTGCACACGGTGGACCTGCGCTCGACCCGGCGGTGGTACGACCTGACCGTGGTCTCGGACCTGGACAGCGGCTATCTGCGCCGGCTGGCCGGACATGTCGAGAACGGCAGGCCCGGGGTGAGCGACCCGGCGATCATCACCGGCTGACCGCCACCGGTGCCGGGTCCCGTCGGCCGGGGCCCGGCACCGGGACGTGACAGCAGGACGTGACACCTGGACACGGCGCCAGGACGCTGCGCCCGGACGCGCCACCGGGACGCGCCGCCGGGCCCGGCGGCTCCCGGGTGGTTCAGGCCGCGGCGTCGGGCGTGGCGCCGTCCGGCACCGG
>NZ_JAAGLN010000104.1 GCF_010548145.1 Streptomyces sp. SID10853 | reverse complement strand
ACGAACACCACGCCACCGCCAACGAACCCGGCAAAGGCATCACCAACACCACCACCAGCAACCACGCACCCGACCTCCCCGCCCAAAAAGGCACCCAGGCCGAACTCGCAACGCTCCCCCACTACACACCCGCCCCGCCGGCCGCACCACAAACAACTCAAACAACCACCACCCGACGCCCCCGCGTATGACCAGCCTGGCTGTCGACATGTGCCGCCGCAGCCTCCGCGAGCCTGTACGACCTCTCCACCGGAATACGCAGCTCCCCCCGCGAAATCAACAACACAGCCTCAACCAACGCCTCCACCACACTCCCCGCCACACCAGAAAACCGCACACCGAACTTCGGCGCATCGAGATCAGCGATGGAGATCACCTTCCGCGGATCCCCGGTCAGCTCGACGAGCTCGCGGATCACGCCTGAGCCGGCCAGATCGAGCGCCGCGTCGACGCGGCCCAGCCGACGCACTCGGTCGACCCACCCCTCCCCGTACGTCGTGGCAACAGCGCCCAGACCCCGTAGATAGTCCTGGTTCCCGGCTCCCGCCGTGCCGATCACCCCGATCCCACGGCCGCGGGCGATCTGCAGCACGGCTGATCCGACTCCCCCGGAGGCACCGCTGACCAGCAGTGTCTGACCGGACTGCACACCAACCTCACGGATGACGCGCAACGCGGTCTCCACCACGGACGGATACCCCGCCGCCTCCTCGAACGTCAGCCCCTCAGGCACCCCGGCCCAAGCCGACAACACCGCGAACTCGGCATAAGTGCTGGACCCTTCACCGAACACATGGTCACCGGCCTCGACCCCTTCGACGCCCTCACCCACCTCGTCCACCACTCCCGCGGCGTCGATCCCGACCCCGGAGGGCAGCACGGTCGGGTGGGCCCCCAGGACCTGACCCTCACGGATCCTCCAGTCGACGGGGTTCACACCCGCCGCCCGCACGGCAATGCGTATCTGGCCGGGGCCCGCATGGGGCTCCTCGGCATCTATGAGTCGCAGAACTTCCGGACCGCCGAACTCGGCGAAGCTCATCTTCTTCATGCGGTGGACCGTAGCACTAACGGTTAGCCTTTTGGAACCGGTACGGCTTCGCACCTGATAGCGTGAGGGCATGCCCGAGCAGTCCGGACGCCGCGAGCGCAAGAAGGCCGCGACCCGCCAGAAGATCGCTGATGCCGCCCTGCGGCTCTTCCTGGAACGCGGGTACGACGCCGTCGGCATCCGCGACGTGGCCGCCGAGGCCGACGTCGCCGTCACCACGCTCTTCTCCCACTTCGCCTCCAAAGAGGCCCTGGTGTTCGAGCAGGACGACACCTTCGAGCAACGCCTCACACAGGCCGCCACCGGCCGGCCACCGCACGCGTCCCTCATCCCCGCACTGCACAAGGCGATCCAGGCCCTGGTGCAACACTGCACAGCAGACAGCGCCGCCCCGATCTGGCACATGATCGACACATCGCCCGCGCTGCGGGAGTACGAAGAGTCGATGAGACTGCGCCACGCGGAAACGCTGGCAACAGCCATCGCCGCCGACCACGGCCTGCCGCAGGCCACAACAGCCTGCCGGACCATCGCGAGGTTCGCGATCGACGCCTACTCGCTGGCCCGGGAGGCGGTCGATCCACAGGCCGCCGTGGACGAGATCTTCCAGATGATCGAGGCGGCCTGGGACGTCACCGACCTGTCCCGACACACGACAGGAACTGTTCCCCCTGTCGGCTAGGGTCAGGGAGCAGACGCTCCCCCGGTGCTGTCCGCCTCTCGCTCAGCGACCTGTGGTGCGAGCATGACCGCTTCAGACCGCACCGGTTCAGGCAACACCGGTCCGGGCAAGGCCGGTTCAGGCAGCGTACGCAACAGCAGCCAGCTCACCACCGGCAACACCACCAGCGGAGCCAACGCTGTACGGAGTGACGTCGCATCAGCGACAGCACCGATCAACGGACTGGCCAGACCACCAATACTCACCGTCAGACCCAGCGTGATCCCACTGGCCGTGCCGACCCTGGACGGCAAGTAGTCCTGCCCCAGGGTGACTTGGAGCGAGAACGGCACATACAGACCCACCGAAGCCAGTGCCACGAACAGATAGAGCACCGGCCCGGGAACGGTCACAATCCCCGCCACCGCGACCGTCGTCGCAAGATACGACCAGCGGGCCACCGTCACCCGGTCCCACCGGCCTGCCAGGTTGCCGCCCAGCACAGAGCCCACCGCGCCACCCAGGTAGAGCACGAACAGTGCGGCGGTGCCCGCCGTCGCACTGCCGCCCATGCGCTGCTTGGCGTAGAGCGAGATGAAGGTACTCAGTCCGATGAAGACGATGGAGCGGCAGACCACCACGAGCGAGAGCTTCACGAACGAAGTACGGTCATCACGACGGGTGTTCACCGCCTCACCGGCGCGCCTGGATCCACTCCTCTCCAGTGCCCGCAGCGCCGGCACACAGAGCACGCTTCCCGCCACGGCGGGGATCACAAGCAACGGCGACAGCCGGAGACCCCCGGAGAGCACAACCGCCGAGACCATGAGCGGCGCCACCGCAAACCCGACGTTGCCACCGAGCGAGAACCACGCCATCCCACTGTGGCTGCCGCCACTGGCCAGCCGCGCGACCCGCGCCGACTCGGGGTGGTAGGCCGCCACACCGAGCCCCGAGAGCGCCACGAACACCAACGTCAGCCTGTAGGAACCGCTCACGCCACTGAGCGCGATTCCGACTCCACCGAGCAGAGTACTCACGGGCAGCAGCCATGGCATCGCCCACTTGTCGGTCAGCAGACCGAACACGGGCTGGGCCACCGACGACAGCAGTGACGCGGCGAGGACGATGCCGGACACGGCGGCGTAGCTGTACGCACGCTCGGCGACGAAGAACGGCACCAGTGCCGCTACCGAGCCCTGGTACACGTCCACACATGCGTGACCGACGGACAACAGAGGGATCAACTTGTTCCTGGACACACCTCCATGCTCGGCACCCCGCGCCTGTCGCACTTCCAATATTCTGCCAACTGATGCCGGAAAACCGCCATGAACCTCAGCCCCCCCCCCCTCACCCCTCAATAGCCGCACGGCCGAGATCCGGCCACACCTGCCGTACTTACCCGGGAGGTAATTGCCGGTCGCTTCCAACGACGTCGAGGATGGGGACACCCCGCACCTCATCGACGCGGACAGCACCGGCACGGAATCCCACGCAGGAGTGTCCGCACCAGAGTTGACGGACGAAGAGCCACAGACGAGAGGAACCGCACCGTGCCCACAGCCAAACCCATGACAACCCGCCACGTGGTGGAGGAATTGCTCCACCGGATCGGTGAGGGCGACCCGGAACGGATCGCGGAGCTGTACGCAGAGAGGGGCGACTGGAAGCTGAACTGGCCGGAGACCGAACACGGGCGCACGGCCACCCCGTGGATCCGCCACCGGTCCACCCGCGCCGACGCTGCCGCGCACTATCGTGAGCTGGCCGAGCACCATATCCCCGGGCTCGCGGCCACCAAGATCGAGCACATCCTCATCGACCGCTGCGACGCGGTCGTGCTCGGCGAGATCCGTCAGACCGCCCGGGCCACCGAACGCGCGTACCGGGCCCGGTTCGCGCTGCATCTCACGGTCGAGGACGGCCTCGTCACCCGGCACCACGTCTATGAGGACAGTCTCGCCGTGGCTCAGGCGTTCGCGGCACCGTGATTCGCGGTGTGACCTGATGGCAGAATCTGGCACATGTCTGTTCGATATCCGCGCCCTCTGCGCCCCGGTGACCGTGTCGGCATCACTTCGCCTTCGAGCGGAGTGCCGGATGGCCTGCGTGAGCGGCTCAACGTGGCGGTTCGCACCATCGAGGCACTCGGATACCAGGTGACCGTCGGGCGCTGTATGGACGGTTCGGGGCACATCAGCGCCCCCGCCGCTAAGCGCGCGCAGGAGCTGACATCGATGCTGACCGATCCCGGAATCCGGGCTGTGGTTCCGCCGTGGGGCGGTGAGACCGCGATCGACCTCATCTCTCTGCTCGACTGGGACCGGCTGCGTGAGGCCGAGCCAACCTGGGTCGTCGGCTACTCCGACATATCGACGCTGCTCACGCCTCTGACCCTCCTCACCGGGACGGCGACCATCCACGGGAACAACCTCATGGACACGCCGTACAGGGTGCCCGAAGGGCTGCTGTCGTGGCTCGACATCGCCGCGGCGCCGGTGGGGCCCCCGTTCACGCAGGTCCCTCCGAACCGTCACCGCACCACGGGATGGGACGACTTCAGCAGCAATCCGAAAGCATCCGAGTACACGCTCGACGCCCCCGGCAGATGGACCAGGCTCGACGGCCACGGCCATGTGGATGTCGAAGGACGTCTCATCGGGGGCTGTATCGAAACTCTGAGCAACCTGGCGGGCACGCCGTACCTCGACGTTGCCTCCTTCGCCCGGGCCGAGTCCCCGGACGGGCTCCTCGTGTATGTCGAGGCATCGGGCGACGACGCGTTCGCCATCTGCCGAAACCTGCACGGAATGAGGCTGGCGGGATTCTTCGACGACGCGAACGCGGTCCTCGTCGGACGGACTTCAGCGCCTGACACCCCCTCGCTCACCCAGCACCAGGCGGTGCTGGACGCGCTCGGCCCGCTGAACGTCCCGGTCATCGCCGATGTCGACTGCGGTCACATCCCGCCGTACCTGCCGATCGTCAACGGCGCACGCGGCAGGATCGTACACACGCAGGACCGCAGCGAACTCACCCAGACACTGGACTGAGGGCGCAGCCTCACGGCTCCGGCGCGGCGAGTTGCCAGGGCGGGTGTCAGTACGGGGTGACGGAGCCCCCGCCTCCGATCCCGGCCGTTCGGGAACCCCGGTGCGTCCCCGGCCATCTCCTTCACCGGACCGGGGCCCGGGACGGGCAGCGATGCCCCCGCGGCTCCTCGTTATCCGGAGACGAGATTCTGATGAGCCTTACGGGGACACCCTTCTTTCTGACGTCGATCGTGCTGGTGGCGGCGGCCCTCGCCCTTCCGCTGGTGTTCTGGAGCCGGATCCGTGGCCCCGGGGCGGTGCGGCACACCGCGCGCCTGGTCATGCTGCTCGTCGTCCAGGCCACCGGGGTGCTCCTGGTGTTCGTGATCGTCAACAACTCCAACGGCCTCTACGACAACTGGGACGACCTCCTCGGGACCGGCAGCCATGTGAACGCCGCCGCCGATCTCGGCCCGGACGGAACCGGCGGCAAGTCCGTCAGGACCGAGCCACGGATCAAGCAGAGATTCCGGCCCGCGGGCGACCCCCGGATGGGCCCCGGAGTGCAGGTCACCCAGCTCAAGGGGCAGATATCGGGGGTGGCGGGCGAGGTCTACGTCTGGCTGCCGCCGCAGTACGGTCAACCGGCCTACCGCCACCGGGACTTCCCGGTGGTCGAGGTGCTTCCCGGCTACCCGGGCTCGGCCCGGGCCTGGTTCGGGGCCTTGCAGGTGAACACGCAGCTCGCTCCGTTGATGCTGCGCGGTGAGGTGGCCCCGTACATCATCGTCGCGCCCCGTACGACGCTGTTGGGCAACGCCGACACCGGCTGTGCCAACATCCCCGGCAAGGTCAACGCCGATACCTGGCTCAGTGTTGACGTCCGCAAGATGGTGACGGACACCTTCCGGGCCGAACAGAAGCCGGCCGGCTGGGCCGTCGCGGGCTACTCGGCAGGCGCGCACTGCGCGGTCGAGCTGGGGGTGAAACACCCGGACCGCTACCGGGCCGCGATCGGCCTGTCCGGCTACAACGACCCGGTCGGCGAACCGGCCTCGCTCACGGCGCGGACGCCTCGGCTGCGTGATCTGAACAACCCGTGGAAGATCCTCCAGCACGACCGGGTCCCGCCCAGGCTCGCGCTGTTCGTCTCCGGTGCGGCGACTGACGGCTATCCGGGAGCCGTCGCCCTCAGGCAGGTGGCCAGGCACCCGACCACCGTGCGGGCCGTGAGACTGCCCGCCGGCACCGGCGGGCACGCCACCGCGGTGTGGAAGCAGCAGGTCCCTGAGGTCTTCCGCTGGCTGACGCACCAGGTCCCGATGCACTGACGGGCCACAGGCCACAGCCAGGAGGGAGCGCCCCGCGCGGTGCGGCGGGACGCTCCCCCGGGCGCGAGGCCCGTACAGCCGTGACTACAGGGTGCGCTCCAGCCGGTCGGCCAGCAGCTTGACGAAGCGTGCGGGATCGGTCAGTTCGCCGCCCTCGGCGAGCAGCGCCATGCCGTGGAGAAGCTCCGCCGTCTCTTCGAGACCACCGAGGCCGGTGTCGTCCGTCCGTGCCGTGTACGCCTTGTTCAACCCGGTGACCAGCGGGTGTCCCGGGTTGAGTTCGAGGATGCGCTTGACGTGGGGCACGGCCTGGCCCATGGCGCGGTACATGTTCTCCAGCGCCGGCGTCACATCATGCGTGTCCGAGACGATGCACGCGGGTGAGACGGTGAGCCGCGAGGAGAGGCGCACCTCCTTGACGTTCTCGCCCAGCCGCTCCGTCATCCAGGTCAGCAGGGACTCGAACTCCTGCTGCTGCTTCTCGCGTTCGGTCCCGGCCTCCTTCTTCTCCTCCTCGGTGCCCAGGTCGACCTCGCCCTTGGCCACGGACCTCAGCTGCTTGCCGTCGAACTCCGGGACCGCCTCGACCCATACTTCGTCGACGGGGTCGGTGAGCAGGAGCACCTCGATGCCCTTGGCCCGGAACGCCTCCATGTGCGGGGAGCTCTCGATGGCCTGACGGGACTCGCCCGTGAGGTAGAAGATGTGCTCCTGGCCCTCCTTCATACGGTCCACGTACTGCCGCAGGGTGGCCGGCTCCTCGTCGCTGTGGGTGGTGGCGAAGGAGGAGACACCGAGGATGGCGTCGCGGTTCTCGAAGTCGCTCAGCAGTCCTTCCTTGAGGACACGGCCGAACTCCCGCCAGAACGTGGCGTAGCGGTCCGGTTCGCCGGACATCATGTCCTTGACCGTCGACAGCACCTTCTTCGCCAGACGGCGGTGCATCAGCTGGATCTGCCGGTCCTGCTGGAGGATCTCGCGCGACACATTGAGCGACAGGTCCTGCGCGTCGACCACACCCTTGACGAAGCGCAGATACGGCGGCATCAGCGCTTCGCAGTCGTCCATGATGAAGACGCGCTTCACATAGAGCTGGATGCCGCGCTGGTAGCCCTGGGTGAACAGGTCCTGCGGCGCATGCGCCGGGATGAACAGCAGCGCCTGGTACTCGAAGGTTCCCTCGGCCTGCAGCCTGATGGTTTCGAGGGGGCTGTTCCAGTCGTGGCTGATGTGCTTGTACAGCTCGTGGTACTCGTCGTCCGTGACCTCGTCGCGCGAGCGCGCCCAGAGCGCCTTCATCGAGTTCAGGGTCTCGGGCTCGGCCGGTGCGGCCGCGTCGGCGCCTTCGCCCGCGCCCTGGCCCGCGTCCTGACCTGTGCCCGGCTCCGGCTCGGTCTGCGCCGTGTCCGTGCCGGCGGCCGGCGGCTGGGTGATCAGCCGGACGGGCCAGGTGATGAAGTCCGAGTAGCGCTTGACGATTTCCCGGATCTTCCAGGGTGACGCGTAGTCGTACAGCCGGTCCTCGGAGTCCTCCGGCTTGAGCCGGAGGGTGACCGCTGTGCCCTGCGGCGCGTCGTCCACGGTCTCGACGGTGTACGTTCCCTCGCCGGTCGACACCCAGCGGGTGCCGTGGCTCTCGCCCGCACGGCGGGTCAGCAGGGTGACCTCGTCAGCCACCATGAAGCTGGAGTAGAACCCGACACCGAACTGACCGATCAGACCGTCGGCGGCGGCGCCCTCCGCTTCCTTCTCCTTGAGCTCCTGGAGGAACTTGGCTGTACCCGAGTTCGCGATCGTGCCGATGAGCTGGACCACTTCGTCGTGCGACATACCGATTCCGTTGTCGCGCACGGTGAGCGTACGAGCCTTCTCGTCCGGCTCTATGGCGATGTGCAGATCGGACACGTCCGCACCGAGAGAGTCGTCGCGGAGGGCTTCGAGACGAAGTTTGTCGAGCGCGTCGGAGGCGTTGGAGACGAGTTCACGCAGGAACACGTCCTTGTTCGAGTAGATCGAGTGGATCATCATCTGCAGAAGCTGGCGCGCTTCCACCTGAAACTCGAACGTCTCTGTCGGCATAATCCGTGCTTCCTTCTCAGGTCATCAAGTGACGGGACTGACCTGGGAACTCTAGAACAGCCGACAGCTCCGCAGGTCCCCTTCACGCTCCGGGGGGGGCAGCCGCCCGCGTACGGAGCTACGGGCCCCGGACGGCGCCGGTCTCCCCGCACCCCCGACTCGCAGGTGTGCCTTGCGTCGTACCTCCGGGCGTGATTCCGGGCGGGAGCTACCTCCGGGAGCACTTCGGAGCCGGTGATGTGTCCATCGGTGTCATGTTCCACCACGGCATGGCCCCCTATGCGATCCCTGCCCCGCCACCGGAGTTCGCCGACGCGGTCCTGGGGGACGCGGGTCTGGATGCCTTCTTTCTCGACCTGCACGCCGAAGGACCCGCCCCCGTCCGGTCCTGGCTCGACGAACCGGGCAGGACCCGGATGATCGGCCCGGCCCACGACGCCGCGGACAACGCCGCCTACCGCCTGGCAGGGGGCTCGCTCTCGGCCTGGTTCGACGTCGTTCTGCACGCCCGGAACATCACCCCGGCCCGGCCGCTGTCCGCCGCAACGAGGTGACCGGGCACTGCTGTTCCGGTACGGAGACACATCGCCGGCCAGTCGTCCCCGTCCTGCCGTAGGGCCGACATTGCGGCACGGTGGGCCATCCAGCAGAATGCGGGCATGACGGGTGAACCGAAACCGGCCGACGACTCTTCCGGAAGCGGCATGTCGCCGGACTTGCGGGCATCCGACCGTGAGCGGGACCAGGTCGTCGAGATTCTGCAAGTGGCGGCGGGCGACGGCCGGCTCACCGCGGCCGAGCTGGACGAGCGCCTGGACGCCGCACTGTCGGCCCGCACCATGGGCCAACTCGCCGAGCTGACCGCCGATCTGCCCTCGGACGGTATGCCGCCGCAAGCCAGGGATCTGGTCCGGATCGACCAGCGTTTCGGCGACATCACCCGCAACGGCCGCTGGCTGGTCCCGCGCCGCATGGAGATCCGGCTGATGTTCGGCGACGCGAAGCTGGACTTCACCGATGCGGTGATCACCCACAGCACCCTGCACATCGATGTCGACCTGCGCATCGGGGGAAACCTCATTCTGGTCACCCGGCCGGGCATCGTGGTCGACACCGACGACCTGGAGCGCAGCAGCGGCGACATCAAGATCCGGCCCTCGTCAACCCCCGACTCCCCCGTCACGCTGCGGGTGCGACTGTCCGGGCGGTCCCGCGGCGGTGACATCACCGCTCGCCCCCCGCACCGCAAGCCGTCGGAATGGCTGCGCCGCCGCACCCCGAAGAGTATCGGCGGCTGAGGGACGGGAGCCCACCCCTGCGTGGAACGGCACCGCGACGCTCGGCCCCCGGGCCGGGGGCCGAGCGTCGCGGTACGGATCCCGAATCAGGAGATCAGGGCATCAGGGCATCAGGGCATCAGGGCATCAGGGCATCAGGAGAAGCTGACCGAGCGCAGCTTCAGACGCTCCGACGCGTGGCCTCCGTGGGGCCGCAGAGCGAAGTGGTCGCCCCGGCAGTCGGCGCCGGAGAAAACGACAGCCGTGGCGTCCGTGAAGTTGCGCGGGCTGTCGGCAGCGGGCGTGATCCACTCCTCCGCCACCTCCGGGAGCGTGATGCACTCCCGGCTCGGGGGGTTCACCAGGCGGCCCAGTTCCGGGGCGCCGCTGGAATCATGGAAGACATAGACGAATTCACCTTCCGCGGCCTGGGCGGAACCGGAGAACGTGAGCGTCAGTGCGGCCGCGCCCAGGGCGGCGGTGACGACGCGGCGGAAGGTGCGGCGCGGACGGGGCTGAGGCTTCATGACGGAGTCCCTTCGTGACGGTGCGTGTGTGCGCTCCCGATCTGCCCCGCCTCACACACCGTGACACTTCCGTCACTCCAAGGAGTGGATATCCAGAGGAATCCGCTCAGTGGCTCGCAGCCGCCCGCACCTTGCTGTTCAGATCGCGGTGGATGACGCGGGACGCACCCTCGATGGTGTCGATGCCGTACGCCATGGTGTGGTTTCCGGTGGAGAGAACCGTCATGCCGTAGTCGTGGCCCTTTCCGGTGAAGAAGCCGACGCTGTGCACCCGCCAGCCGTCCTTCGCACGCGAGAGCCAGCCGTTCTTGACGTGCGTCGTGGCGGTGGCCGGTGATCCCGTGGGCACTCCCCACTTCTGATCGGCCTCGACCTTGGACATCAGCCCCTGGGCATAGCTCCGCGAGGTCTCGTTCAGCACCGAGTTTTTCGTCGAGAGGAGCCGCATGAGGGTGAGCTGGTCGGCCGCGGTGATCTGCGTGAGCCCCCACGTTCCACCGGACCCCGGGACGGTGTGCCGCATCTTCGCGAGCCCGAGGAAGTGCTTGACGCGGGCCGCTCCGAGCTGACGCCAGAGAGCAGAGGTGGAGTCGTTGTCGGACTTCGTGATCATCGCGGTGGTCAGTTTCACCTCGCGCGCGGTCAGCTTGCGGTGCGACTCCTCGGCCTCCCGCAGCAGCGTCCCCAGCACCGTGACCTTCACCACGCTCGCCGAGTCGAAGTGCGTCCCCGCCCTGAACGCGCAGCTGGTCCCGGTCTTGCGGTCGTAGACAGCCAGCGCGGAGGAGTCCTTGCGGCCCTTGAGCGCGCCGGCGATGTCGTGGGACAGCTCGGGGGCCAGGCCGGCCTTCTTGGAGGTGCAGACGACCTTCGAGCCGCCCACGGCGGCGCTCGCGGAGCCGGTGGCGCTCTCCGGGGCCCCTGCGGTGCTCGCCGAGGCCGTGCCCGCCCCGACGAACGGGCTGAGCAGCGCTCCCGCTGCCACTGAGACGGCGAGTCCGCGCCGCGCGCAGGCCGGTATGCGTGATCGGTGCATGGAGGTACGTCCTGTTCCCGCGGTGGCTCGAAATCGATATCGCCCGACTTCGCACGACCGGGCCGGAAGGCCGGTCTACCGCTGCTTCGGTGGAGTTCCGCCCGGCAGGACGGTCTGCGGTGGACAGCCCGGATCCGGGGCGTGACCCGCAGGGAGAGTTGCCGGACGGGGGCCGGTCACTGTGCGGGCCGGCTCGGATTCCCGTTCCTGGATCAGAGCAACCGTAGAGGCTTCCGCGGCTCGGACATCGGACAAACGGTGCGAAATGTCCGTTTTGAGTAGGTATGTCGACGTGTGATATTCGCCAACCCGGCGACCCCTCTCAGCGCCGCCCCTACCAGGTCGGAGCGGCCGCCACCGTCGGCGTCCCAGGACTCCCGACCCACCTCGGACCCCCACTCGTACCCGCGCCCGCATCCTCCGAAGCCGCCCACGGGCGAACGTGCGACAGCCTGCCGGCCGGGTCGCAACATCCAGCCCGGCGAGGGCCGTTCACGCCCCCGACCCCGGGCTCCGCCCCCATCCGCCCACGCCCGCCCATGACTTCGGACCACAACCTTGACAGCCCTCTTGGTCTAGTCCAATCTCATGTCTGCACGCCGTCAAGTTGTCGCCCAGGCCGACCCCTTGCTCCTCCGGCCCACTGCACCTTGATGACGTTCCCCACTGTCATCGAAAGGACCGGACCATGCGTCGACGTCCCCCCACCACGTCACGTCGAACGACCTCCGCCTCCCGGGCCGCCGCCGTTCTCGCGGCTGCCGGGCTGGCCGTAGCCGGAGCCGCCCTGACCGCCGGTCCCGCCGCGGCGACACCGGTGAGCGTCAAGGCCGCCGCGAGCTTCGCCCCGTACACCGACATGTCCAACTCCCAGGAAGGGCTGCTCGACACCGCGATCACCCAGCACGGGGTCAAGACGTTCACCGCCGGATTCGTCATCGGCTCCGGGTGCAACCAGATCTGGGGCGACACACTCCCGGTGGGCGACGACTCGTACACCGACCCGCTGATCAGCAAGGCGAAGTCCGAGGGCGCGTCCGTCATCGTGTCGTCGGGCGGTGCGGCCGGGCTGCCGCTCGCCTGGAGCTGTACGGACCAGAGCGCGATCAACGCCGGGTACCAGAAGATCATCGACTCCTACGGACCCAGCTCGCTCGACTTCGACATCGAGGGCGGTGCCATCGCGGACACCGCTGCGGCGGCCCGCAACATGAGCGCGATGAAGACGCTCAAGGCGGCGAACCCGGGCCTGACGTTCTCGGTCACCCTGCCCGTCCTGCCCGACGGCCTCACGGCCGACGGCGTCAACATCCTCAAGGCCGCCAAGGACGCGGGCGTCAAGATCGACGTCGTCAACATCATGACCATGGACTACTACCAGGGCTCCCAGGACATGGGGCAGGCGGCGATCAGCGCGGGGAAGGCCACCCTCGCCCAGATGCAGTCGGTCGACCCGGGCTACACCTACGCCAATCTCGGCATCACGCCCATGATCGGTGTGAACGACGACGGTTCGGTCTTCTCGACGGCCGACGCCTCGACGGTGAAGAGCTGGGCCGACAGCAATGGTGTGGGGCGGCTGTCGTACTGGTCGGTCAACCGGGACCAGTCCTGCGGCTCCGTCACCACGGCTGCTTCGCCGACGTGCAGCGGTGTGACACAGGGCCAGCTGGCCTTCGCGGACATCCTGGGCGGCTGACCGCGGCAGTACGAACCGGATCCCCGCACAACGGAGTTCGGACGGCCGGACCCCAACGAGCCACAGGGGCCCGGCCGTCGGGCGCTCCGCCGCCTGCCGCCCGCACCGGAAGCAGAGAGCCGGTTCCAGCCGGACTGCCGGGAGCCGGCAGCCGGGGAATAGTCACTGGTGCCCGGACCCCGTTTGCACCGACCATGGCCCCATGATCGGAACACACGCCGTCCTCGGCGTATCAGCGGTGTCACTCGGGATGGTGCTCACACCAGGGCCCAACATGATGTACCTCGTCTCGCGCAGCATCACCCAGGGCCGACGCGCCGGAGTGATATCGCTGGCCGGGGTGGCCGTCGGCTTTCTCGTCTATCTCAGCGCGGCCAACCTCGGGCTCTCCGTCGTGTTCCTGGCCGTACCCGAGCTCTATCTGACCGTGAAGCTCGCCGGTGCCGCCTACCTGGCATGGCTGGCCTGGAAGGCCCTGCGCCCCGGAGGCACATCGGTCTTCGCCCCTCAGCAGCTGCCGCCGGACTCCACCCGGCGCCTCTTCACCATGGGGCTCGTGACCAACCTGCTCAACCCGAAGATCGCCATCATGTATCTCTCGCTCATCCCGCAGTTCATCGACCTCCACGCGGGCCACGTCCTGCTCCAGGGCTTCGTACTGGGCGGCATCCAGATCGCCGTCAGTCTCGCGGTGAACCTGGCCATCGCCCTGGCCGCCGGAACCATCGCCGTCTTTCTCGCACGGCGCCCGGTGTGGCTGCGGGTCCAGCGGTATCTCATGGGGACCGTCCTCGGCGCACTGGCCGTGAAGCTCGCGACGGACCGGGCTCCGGCGGCCACCGCCTGACCGACGGCGACGACGGCCGAGGTCACGGTCCCGGCCGCAGAGGCGACAGCCCTGTTTGGTGCTGACGGTCCTGCCTGGTGAGGATGGGGAGCATGAACCAGACCCAGCCGCTCTCGGCCACCGACGTCGCGGCAGCCGCAGACAGAATCCGCCCTCATGTCCGGCGCACACCGCTGCTGGACCTGGAGATCGACGGACGCCGTGTCGTCCTCAAGCTGGAGTACCTGCAGCGCAGCGGTTCGTTCAAACTGCGCGGTGCGGTCAACGCGATGCTGGAATCGGCGGCTGACGGCCACATCGTCGCCGCTTCCGGCGGCAATCACGGCCTCGCCGTCGCCACCGCCGCCGCGCTGCTCGGCCTCCCTGCGACCATCTACCTCCCCGAGACGGCCCCCGAGGCGAAGGCCCGGCGCATCGAGGAGGCCGGTGCGCGGCTGATACGGCATGGCGCGACGTTCGCCGATGCCGCCGAGGCCGCCCAGCAGGCCGCCGAGCGGCCCGGCTGCCACTTCCTCCACCCGTACAACGATCCGGCGGTCGTGGCGGGGCAGGGCACCCTCGCGGCCGAGGTGGTGGCCGATGCCCCCGGGACGGACGCCTTCGCCGTCGCCGCGGGCGGTGGCGGACTCACCGCGGGCACGGCGCTCGCGGCGGGCGGGCGCCATGTGGTGGCCGTCGAACCCGACGGCTGCCGTGCACTGCACGACGCGCTCGCGGCGGGCAAACCGGTGAACTCCCCCGTGGACTCGGTCGCTTCGTCCGCGCTCGGGGCTTCGCAGATCGGTGCGGTGCCGTTCGGCATCGTCGCTTCGTACGGGGTGGAGTCGGTGCTCGTCAGCGACGAGGAGATCCTCCGGGCCCGCGACCGCCTGTGGGAGGAGTGCCGGATCGCCGTCGAGCCCGCGGCTGCCGCCTCCTTCGCCGCGTGGCTGGCAGGCAGGGTGCCAGGACAGCAGCCGTGTGTGGTGCTGTGCGGCGCGAACGCCGACTGGACGGCCGGCTGAGCCCCGGCCCCGCGGCCCGTACGCGCACCTCATCGCACGTGATCGGGGGGCCCGTGCTCACTGCCGCGTGCCGCGGCCGGCCCCGCACTCACTACCGGTGCTGGGCCGGCCCGTCTCGCACCCTGCGACGCGGCCAGCCCGTATCGCACCGTGCGATGCGGCCGGCCCGTCTCATACCGCGTGAACCGGCCGGGCCCGTCTCGTACCGCGTGATCCGGCCAGGAAGGATCTCCCTAGGCTGACGCCCATGTCCACCACACCCGCATATGACATCGTCGCCACCGATCTGGACGGCACCCTGCTGCGCCGCGGCGACACGGTGAGCCCCCGCTCCCGCGCCGCGCTGGCCCTGGCCGCCAGGGCCGGGGCCAGGCATCTGATCGTCACCGGGCGGTCGCTTCCCGGCGTCCTCGGGCTGATCGGCGCTCTGGAGTACCGCGGCCCTGTCGTCTGCGGGCAGGGCACCCAGCTGTACGACGCCGGGTCGGCCCGGATGCTGAAGTCGGTGACGCTCGACCGTGAATCGGCCGACACGGCGCTCGGCAAGATCGAGGCCGAGACGGGGCCGGTCTTCGCCGCCGTCGACCAGGACGGGCCCGACGGCCGGACGCTGGCCGAGCCCGGGTACCTGATGCCGCACCCCACGCTGCCCGTCCTGCGGGTCGGGCAGCGGTCGGGGCTCTGGGCCAGGCCCGTCATCAAGGTCCTCGTACGTCACCCGCTGCTCTCGGACGACGCACTGGCGGCCGTCGCCCGTACCGCCGTGGGCGATCTGGCCACCGTCACGATGGCGGGCCCCGGCACCGTGGAGCTCGGGCCCCGCGGTGTCGACAAGGGCACCGGAGTCGCCCTGGCCGCCGAGGTGTTGGGCCATGACCCGGCGCGGCTGGTCGCGTTCGGGGACATGCCCAACGACCTGCCGATGTTCCGCCGCGCCGGACACGCGGTGGCCATGGCCAACGCCCATCCCGAACTCATCGCCGCCGCGGACGAGGTGACGCTCTCCAACGAGGACGACGGGATAGCGGTCGTCCTGGAGCGCCTCTTCGCCTGAACCGGACCTCAGAGCTGCTCGGCACCCGGCATCAGATCTTCTTCAGGAACGCGTCGGCGATGGCCTGGTACCCGGTGTCGTTGGCATGGATGTCGCCGCGCGCCATGTTCGTCCACTGCATGATGCGCGCCACGTTCAGCGGTACCCGCTGTCCGTTCAGGGCAGTCGGCGGAAGGAAGGAGTTGGTGCGGAAGGCGGACGCCACATCGGCGGTCGGCACCCCGTGAGCGGCGTCGGTCAGCCCGATCGTGGCGTTGAGGGTGTCGGCCAGCGGTACGGAGAGAGTGGCCGCCGCTTTGCCCTGAGTGCCCGTCAGCCAGGCTGCCAGGAAGGGGTCGTAGAGGTTCATGCCGACGATCCGGGTCTGCGGTCCGGCCGCCGCCTTCAGCCGGCCCAGGATGGTGTTGAGACCTGAACCCACCTTCCCGACACCGGACACGGCGCACCCGAGGTCGATGTTCCCGTCCGTCAGACAGCCGTCGACGTCGTTGGCGCCGATGTCCAGGGTCACCACCACCCGGTCGTCGCGGTGGAGGCGGAGGAAGCGCTCGGCCTCGGCCAGCTGCGAGCCGGTGTACGAATGAGGGTAAGGGCAGGGGCCGTCGATCATGGAGCCGGTGGTCTCGCCGGGACACCCGAGCCCGACGAAGTCGAAGGGCTGTCCCGCACCAGCCGCGCGGGCCGCCAGCGTCCGGGCGATGTCCTGGGCATAGCCGCGGCCGGTGACATGTCCGCCGCCGGGCAGCGTCTGGTATCCGGCAGCCAGTGAGTCGCCCAGCGCCAGGTAGTAGCGCGGTGCCGCGGCTCCGGTGGCGGAGGCCGGGGCGGAGAAGCCCAGCAGCGCGACGGCTGCGAGGAGCACGGCCGTCAGCGCGAGCCGGGCGGGTCTGAACAGGGATACGCGCATGGAGCCTCCAACGGTGAGTACGGAGAACTCCGTTGAGGCTACTGTCTGGTAGGGCGGCTGAGTAGGCCCGGAACAGGAACTGGCCACAGGCTGCGGACCGTTCGGGATCCAGGCTCACGGGACGAGGCGTACGGGAGGGGACGGCGTCGCACGGCGACCGCAGTCGTACGGGGACGGGAGCTGCACGGCGTCCGCAGTCGTACAGAGACCGCAGTCGTACAGAGACCGCAGTCGTACAGCGGCCGGAGCGTACAGCGGCGGCCGTCGTACGGGCCGAACAGGCCGCGGCCTTACGCGACGCTCGCCCCGGTCCTGGCCCGTACAGGCGGCCCGTCCCACTGGGTGCGCGCCGCGGCCAGTGCGGTGCGGTAGGCGGCGTAGCCGTCCTCGTACACCTCGCGGCACCCCTCCCCCGGCTCGACGGTGTGGAACAACTGCGCTTTCGTACCCGCGGGTTCACCGAGGAAGCGGCGGGCCACCCGTACCGCGCCGAGCGCCCCCACCTCGCTCTCCACCGGGACGCGGATCTCCCGTCCCAGGATGTCGGCGAAGAGCTGGGTCCACGGGCCGGACCTGGTGCCGCCGCCGCACGCGGCGAGCGTGCCGGAGAGCCCTGCGGCCACCAGGCAGTGGCGCGCGGCGTAGCCGATGGCCTCGCACATGGCGCGGACCACGTCGGCGCGGGTGTGCGCGAGGGTGAGTCCGTCCAGTTGGCCGCGGGCCTGCGGGTCGACGAAAGGCGCGCGCTCCCCCGCGTCGGAGAGGAACGGCAGTGCCGTGACTCCGCGGGCGCCCGGCGTGCTGTCGGCGAGCAGGGCACCGAGGTCGGCCGTAGCAGTGCCGGTGAGCGTGAGGATCCATTCGAGGGCGGCGGTGCCGACCATGGCCGGCATGGACCGCAGCCAGCGGCCCGGGTCGGGGGTGCAGAGCGACATGCCGGCCGGTTCGGCGGAACTGTCCGTGCGGGCACGGTCGGTGAGGACCTGGCAGGCGAGGGTGGTGCCGACGATCAGCAGGCCGTCGCCCACCTCCCGCACCCCGCTGCCGATGGCACAGGCCGGCAGATCGTAGGGGCCCGAGGCGAGCGGCAGCCCTACGGGCAGGTCCAGGAGAGCGGCCCCCTGTGTGTCGAGGCGCAGGACGGTGCCGGGGGGCGCCGGGGCCGCCAGCAGATGGGCCTGGCTCTCGATTCCGCAGGCGGCGAGTGCCTCCTGCGCGTAGGAACGGGTCACCGGGTCGAGGAACGGCAGTGTCGCGTCGGACGCGTCCACGCTGATACTGCCGGTGAGGCGCTGGGCGACGGCGTCCACGCAGTAGCCGGCGACGGCCGCGCCGCGGAGGCTCTCCGGTTCGTGTTCCTGAAGGTGGGCGAGGAGTGGGGCATGGCAGCCGGGGAACATGCCGGAGCCGGTCCGCGCGTAGACCCGCTGTACGGTGCCGTCCGCCAGCCAACCGGCGACCCGGTCGGATGCGCGCCCGTCCATCCAGGAGATGGCCGGGCGGACCGCACGGCCCTGCCCGTCGCGCAGCCACAGGCCGTCGCCCTGGCCGGTGAGGGCGAGTGCGGCGGGTGGCGCGGGCAGTGCGGCGGTGGTCTCCCGTACGACTTCGGCGACGGTACGGACGACGTCGTCGAGGTCCTGCTCGACGCGGCTTCCCGGCAGCCGCTCCAGGTGACTGCGGCGGGTCGCGGAGGCGAGCGGCCGGCCCTCGCCGTCGAAGGCGACGGCTTTGGTGACGGAGGTGCCGATGTCCACGCCGATGATGACGCTCATGGCCGCGCGGCCTCCTGGACCTCGGGGTTGGCGGGGTGGGCCAGTTTCTCGCCGCGTACAAAGCGGCCCGCCTCGGCCGCGGTGATGGCCGCGGCGCGGTGCGCCGTCTGCCGGGTCGCCCCGGCCAGGTGCGGGGCGGTGACGACGTTCGGGACGGTGTGCAACTGCCAGTCGGCGGGCGGCGGTTCAATGTCGTAGACGTCGAGGGCGAGGGCTCCGATTCGGCCGCTCCGCAGCAAGTCCGGCAGTGGGGCGTAGTCGAGGAGGCCGCCGCGGGCGGAGTTGACCAGGACCGCTCCGGCGGGGAGCAGAGCGAGCTTCTCGGCGTCGATGAGGTGGTGCGTCTGTGGGGTGAGCCTGGCGTGCAGGCTCACCACGCTGCTGCGCGTGAGGAGTTGGTCGAGGGCGACCGGCTCGACGCCGTCGGCGCGGGCGGCGACGGGATCGGTGTACGGGTCGGCGACCAGGACATGGGCGCCGAAGGCACGCAGCACGCGGGCGACGATGCGGCCGATGGCGCCGTACCCGACGAGGCCGACGGTGGCGCCGTCGAGTTCGGTGCCCGCTTCGTCGTACGCGTAGAAGTCCCCGCGCCAGACGCCGCGTTTCAGTTCGGCGTCCGCTGTGGGGATCCGGCGCATGGCGGTCAGCATCAGGCCGATGGCGAATTCCGCCGCCGCCGGGGCGTTGCGTCCGGGTGCGAAGGAGACGGCGACGCCGTGCCGGGTGGCGGCGGTGAGGTCGACGTTGACCGGGCCGCCCCGGGAGACGGCCACCATGCGGAGGTCAGGGCAGGCCGCGAAGACCCGCTCAGTGAACGGGGCCATCTGGGTGACGCAGAGGGCGGCGCCTTCGAGGGCCGCGATCATCTGGTCCTCGGTACCGCTGGCCTCGTGGACGTCACCGACCGGACCGAAGGGCTCGTGCGGCCAGGGCAGGGTGAGTTCGCCGATCTCCACGGTTCCGCCGGGCTCGGCGGCGGTGCCCAGCTCTTCGCGGAGGGCGGTACGGAGCAGATCGGGGAGGACGAAGTGGTCACCGGCGGCGAGGATGCGCATGGGCTGGGCCCTTCTTCGGGTCACGGGGGCGCGGTGCGTCAGCGGTGCCGCACCTGCCCGGCCGCTGCATCACTATCATGGGCGTTGATAGATTTAACATCATCGTTTTGAAGAATCAATGGGCCGACACGGTCCCGGCGGCCCCGTCCCGGGCGTGGGCGGCCCGCCGCGAGGGAGGGAGATCCGATGGAGGCCCGGCTGCTGCTGGTACGGCACGGCGAGACGCGGTGGCATGCGGAGAACCGGTACGCGGGGGTCTCCGACGTGCCGCTGACGGCGAAGGGCCTGGCGCAGGCGGAGGATCTCGCGGACTGGGCGCGGCTGCGCGGTGTCGACGCGGTGGCCAGTTCGCCGGTCAGCCGGGCCCTGCTCACCGCCCGTCCGGCCGCCCGCGCCCTCGGTACGGAGCCCGAGGTCGTCGAGGCGCTGCGCGAGGTGGACTTCGGCTGGGGCGAGGGCCGCACCATCGCGGAGATGGCCGCCGAGGACGCCGGTGCGGTGCGGCGGTTCCGCGAGGACGCGGAGACCGGGGCCTTCCCCGGTTCCGAGCCGCCGTCGGCCGCGGCGGCCCGAGCGTCGCAGGCGCTGCGGGCCCTGGCCGGGCGCCACCCGGGTGCGACGGTCCTGGTGGTGGCACACAACACGCTGCTGCGCATGGCCCTGTGCGCGATGCTGGGCATCCCCGTGGGGCGCTACCGGCTGGTGTTCCCCCGGCTCGACAACGCGGCTGTGACGGAGATCGAGGTGAGCGGTGACCGTACGGCGCTGCGGTCGCTGAACGTCCCCACCCGGCCGGCTCCCGCGGGCGGTACGCGAAACTTGGCCGTATGACGACGAACGGCGCCCAGGCCCGCAGGCAGATCATCACGGAGCACGTCCTGGCCAGCGGGACCGCGAGCGGCGCCGAGCTGGCGGAGCTGACGGGCGTGAGCCTGATGACCGTGCACCGGGACCTGGACGAGCTGGCCAGGCGCGGGGTGCTGCGCCGTTTCAGGGGTGGGGTGTCCGCGCTGCCGTCGACCGTGTTCGAGTCCAATCTCGACTACCGGCTCGGTGTCAACACCACCGAGAAGGAAGCGATCGCGAAGACCGCGGCCGGGCTGGTCGAACCGGGGATGTCGGTGCTGCTCGACGACTCCACGACCGCGCTCGCGCTGGCCGCGCTGCTGGTGGATCTTGAGCCGCTGACGGTGGTGACCAACGCCAGGCGGGTCATCGACCTGTTCGCGGGCCGGGACGGGATACGGCTGATCTCGCTGGGCGGGGAGTACTCGCACCCGCACGACTCGTTCCTGGGCGTCGCGTGCCTGGAGGCCGTCGAGGCGCTCTCGGTGGACATGGTGCTGGTCTCCACGTCGGCGATGGACGCCCGGATGACGTACCACCAGGAGCAGGACGTGGTGCTGGTGAAGCGGGCAATGCTGGCATCGGGCACCCGGAAGGTGCTGCTGATGGACCGTACGAAGCTGGCGAGGACGGCGCTGCACCGGCTCGGCCCGGTGGAGGACTTCGACCATCTGGTGGTGGACGACCGGGTGGAGGCGGAGCTGCTGGCCGCGCTGCGGGAGCGGACGGATGTCAGGGTCGCGGCCACGGGCCGATAACACGGCTTCTTAAAGTATTGCGTGTTAATTTCACAGAGGTCATGATGCGTTCTCGTCGGGGCCGTACGCCCGTGGGCCGATGACACCTCACAGTGGAGGCACGAGCTATGCGCAGCACCGCCGCGAGCACCGCCGCACGTACGGGAACGGTCTGGGACCGCGCCGGTATCCCCCGGCCGCTGCTGTTCGGCTTCATCGGCGTCCTGATCTTCATGATCGGCGACGGGGTCGAGTCCGGGTTCATCGCCCCGTTCATCAAGGGCAACGGCGCAGGCACCGAAGTCCGTGCGAGCTATGTGATCACGGCGTACGGCGTGACCGTCATGCTCGCATCCTGGCTGTCGGGCGCGCTGTCCGAGCTGTGGGGGCCGCGGCGGGTGATGCAGATCGGGCTGACCGTCTGGATCGTCTTCGACGTGCTGTTCCTGTCGCTGGGCGCCGCACAGGGCAACTACCCGCTGATGCTGGTCTTCTACGGGCTGCGCGGATTCGGCTATCCGCTCTTCGCCTTCTCGTTCCTGGTGTGGGTGACCGCGACGGCGCCGGTGGCCAGGCTGGGTGCGGCCGTCGGCTGGTTCTACTTCGCCTTCACGGGCGGGCTGCCGACGCTCGGCTCGCTCACCGCGTCCGTCACCAACCCGCTGTTCGGGAAGTTCGGCACGCTGTGGATCGCGCTCGGTGTGATCGCCGTGGGCGGGGCCTTCTGCCTCGTCGGGGTGCGTGAGCGGACCGGCTTCGCACGGCTGGCGCCGCCCGGGGTCCGGCCGGTCCAGTCGCTGGCCCGCAGCCTCTCCATCGTCTGGACCCATCCGAAGGTCACCGTCGGCTGCATCGTCCGCATCATCAACACCGCGCCGCAGTTCGGCCTCTGGGTGATCCTTCCCGCGTTCTTCACCGACGAGATGGGCTTCACCGACGGCGACTGGCTGCGACTGCTTTCGATCATGTTCGCCACCAACATCTTCTTCAATCTGCTCTTCGGGGTGGTCAGCGACCGGATCGGCTGGCGCACCACCATCGGCTGGTTCGGTGCGGTCGGCTGTGCGGTGAGTGTCCTGGCGCTGTACTTCGTGCCGAAGCTGCTGACCGGGAACTACTGGGTCGCGGTCGGTGTCGGCATGGTCTACGGCGCCACGCTCGCCGGGTTCGTGCCCATCTCGGCGCTGATGCCGTCGCTGGCCCCCGGGAACAAGGGCGGCGCGATGGCCCTGCTCAACCTGGGTGCGGGCGGCGCCGCCTTCGTGGGTCCCGCGATCGTGTCGCTCTTCCTCGGCCCGCTGGGCCGGGACGGGGTGGTGCTGATCTTCGCGGGCCTGTATGTCGTCGCCGCCGTGCTGACACTCTTCCTGCGTCTGCCGAAAGCGTCGGAGGAGGCCATCAGGGAGGGCAAGTCCCTGCACGAGGCCACCGACGACGACGAACCGCTCACCGCGCCCGCAACCTGACCACGCGCCCGACCTGCCTGCCTTCCGCGTACGAGAGGACCTGCTCCGCAGATGAGTTCAGCCACCGGTGCCCGGCCCGCGCCCGTCCCCGTCGTCGCGGGAGTCGATGTGGCCACCGCCGCGGTACGGGTGGTGTGCGCCGACGCCCGGGGCCGGGTCCTCGCCGCTGCCCGGGCCCCGATCACGCCGCCGGTGCGCGGTGCGGCCGGCCGCAGTGAGCAGGACGCCAGGTCCTGGTG
>NZ_JAAGLN010000103.1 GCF_010548145.1 Streptomyces sp. SID10853 | reverse complement strand
CGGCCGCCAGCAGCGCACAGCGGGCCGCGTGTTCGGCAGGCACGACCAGCGCCTCCCGCGCCCCGCCGGTGCACAGCAGCGCGCCGGCGCCCGCTCCCGCGTCCGCAGAAGCGATCAACGTCACATCGGCTTCGAGGCCGGCCACATCACCGCGGCCGTCGTCGCACGCGAAGAGAAACCGGCCCGACAGCCCGGCGGCCGCCGCACAGTCACAGAGCAGCGCGTCCAACTCCCGCGCCCAGCCCTGCACATCGGCCGATCCGTGCCCGTCGAGCCCGCACAGCGGGGAGGCCACGACATTGCGGGCCCGCTCATGGCGTACGGAAGGCAGCAGCCCGGCTTCCGCGAGCACACCGGCGAGCTCCCGGCCGTCGTCCGGCCCCAGCCCGCGAAGCTGCACATTGCCGCGCGACGTCAGATGCAGCGCACCGTCGCCGAGCCGCCGCGCCACGTCCAGCACCGCCCTGGCCTGCGAAACCGTCAGCACACCCGCCGGAATCCGGATCCGCGCCAGCGCGCCGTCGTCCGCCGTGTGCAGGCGCAGACTGCCCGGACACGCGTCACCGCGGTCACGCCGGGCGGCGGGCTCCCGTGGGGGCGGAGGTACGGAGGAGTGGGGCATGGCGGCGAGCATACCGACCGGTCCACCAGGGCCTTTCGGCTGGATCAGGGCGGTGATCTGCCGCACCGGTGCGGCAGCCGATGCACACCGGGCGGGCCGTCGGCAAGGCCGCCGCCCGCTGCCCGCCGCCGGTCAAGGTCGTTACTATGCTTCTCGACGGGCCGTTCGGCCCGCGATCGCCACGACGGCGACAGGGGAGGAAGCCCGGTGAGATTCCGGCGCGGTCCCGCCACTGTGAGCCCGGCTCCCTGGAGCCGGGTGAGCCAGGAACTCCCTTCCCCGAGCTCTCGGCTTCGCTTGAGCAGGGGAGACCCCATTCCTGACACAACCCGGGGCGCGGACACCCCGAGGAAGGCCGCCGCTGCATGCTCCTGCTCCTGTCGACGTCCGACACCGACCTGCTCAGCGCCCGTTCCGCGGACGGCCCGGTGGCGTACCGCTTCGCCAACCCGGCCCGCCTCCAGCTCACCGAACTGCCCGCCCTCCTCGAAGGCGCCGACCTGGTCGTCGTGCGTCTGCTGGGCGGCATCCGCGCCTGGCAGGAGGGCCTCGATCTGCTCCTGGCCGACGGGCGCCCGGTCGTCGTCCTCACCGGTGAGCAGGCCCCCGACGCCCAGTTGATGGAGGCGTCGACCGTCCCGGTGGGCATCGCCGCCGAGGCCCACGCCTATCTGGCACACGGCGGGCCCGCCAACCTCGACCAGCTCGCCCGCTTCCTCTCCGACACCGTGCTCCTCACCGGCCACGGCTTCGAGCCCCCGGCGCCCGCACCCAGCTGGGGCCCGCTGGAGCGCACCCCCCGCACCACCGACGGGCCGACCGTCGCGGTGCTCTACTACCGGGCCCACCACATGAGCGGCAACACCGGCTTCGTGGACGCCCTCTGCGGCGCCGTCGAGGACGCCGGGGGCCAGGCCCTGCCGCTCTATGTCGCCTCGCTGCGCGCCCCCGAGCCGGAGCTGATCGAGACCCTGCGCGCCGCGGACGCCATCGTCACCACCGTCCTGGCCGCAGGCGGCACCAAGCCCGCCGAGGCGTCCGCCGGTGGCGACGACGAGTCCTGGGACGCGGGCGCCCTCACCGCCCTGGACGTCCCGATCCTCCAGGCGCTCTGCCTCACCGGTTCACGGTCCGCCTGGGAGGCCAACGACGAGGGCGTGTCGCCGCTGGACGCCGCGAGCCAGATCGCGGTGCCCGAGTTCGACGGCCGGCTCATCACGGTGCCCTTCTCGTTCAAGGAGATCGACGAGGACGGGCTCCCCGCCTATGTCGCCGACCCCGAACGGGCCGCCCGCGTCGCCGGGATCGCCGTACGCCACGCCCGGCTGCGGCACATAGCCCCCGCCGACAAGCGGCTGGCCCTGGTGCTCTCCGCGTACCCCACCAAGCACTCCAGGATCGGCAACGCCGTCGGCCTCGACACCCCCGCGAGCGCCGTCGCCCTGCTGCGCAGGCTCCGCGACCAGGGGTACGACTTCGGCTCCCGCGACGTGCCCGGCCTCGCTTCCGGTGACGGCGACGAACTGATCCGCGCGCTGATCGAGGCAGGCGGCCACGACCAGGAGTGGCTCACCGACGAGCAGCTCGCCCGCAACCCGGTCCGTATCCCCGCAGCCGACTACCGGCGCTGGTACGCCACGCTCCCCGCCGAGCTGCGTACGAACGTGGAGGAGCACTGGGGCCCCGCGCCCGGCGAGATGTTCCTGGACCGCAGCCGCAACCCCGAGGGCGACATCGTGCTCGCCGCCCTGCGCCACGGCAATCTGCTCGTCCTCATCCAGCCGCCGCGCGGATTCGGCGAGAACCCGATCGCGATCTACCACGACCCCGATCTGCCGCCCTCGCACCACTACTTGGCCGCGTACCGCTGGATCGCCGCCTCGGCCGACGACGGCGGCTTCGGCGCCGACGCCATGATCCACCTCGGCAAGCACGGAAACCTGGAGTGGCTGCCCGGCAAGAACGCCGGCCTGTCCGCCGCGTGCGGACCCGACGCGGCCCTGGGCGATCTCCCGCTGATCTACCCGTTCCTGGTGAACGACCCGGGCGAGGGGACCCAGGCCAAGCGCCGGGTGCACGCCACGCTGGTCGACCACCTGGTGCCGCCGATGGCCCGCGCCGACTCGTACGGCGACATCGCGCGCCTGGAGCAACTCCTCGACGAGTACGCCCAGATCGCCTCCATGGACCCGGCCAAGCTGCCCGCGATCCGGGCCCAGATCTGGACCCTCATCCAGGCCGCCAAGCTCGACCACGACCTGGGCCTGGAGAACCGCCCCGACGACGAGGGCTTCGACGACTTCATCTTCCACGTCGACGGCTGGCTCTGCGAGATCAAGGACGCGCAGATCCGCGACGGACTGCATGTCCTGGGCAACCCGCCCGCCGGAGCCGACCGGGTCAACCTGGTCCTCGCCATCCTGCGCGCCCGGCAGATCTGGGGCGGCACCGCCTCACTGCCCGGACTGCGCGAAGCACTCGGCCTCGACGAGGCCAACGCCACCCGCACCGCAGCCGACACGGCCGAGGAACAGGCACGTGCCCTCGTCGAGGCGATGGAAGCGGCGGACTGGGAGCCGGAAGCCGCCGTCAAGGTCGCCGACGGCCATCCGCAGGCGGTCGCCGACATCCTCGGCTTCGCCGCCCGCGAAGTCGTCCCGCGGCTCGCGGCCACCACGGACGAGATCGACCACGCCCTGCACGCGCTGGACGGCGGATTCGTCCCCGCCGGACCCTCCGGGTCCCCGCTGCGCGGCCTGGTCAACGTCCTGCCGACCGGCCGCAACTTCTACTCCGTCGACCCCAAGGCCATCCCGTCCCGGCTCGCCTGGGAGACCGGGCAGCTGCTCGCCGACTCGCTCCTGGAGCGCTACCGCACCGACAACGGCGAGTGGCCCCCCTCCGTGGGGCTCTCCCTCTGGGGCACCAGCGCGATGCGTACATCGGGCGACGACGTGGCCGAAGCCCTCGCGCTGCTCGGCATCCGCCCCGTGTGGGACGACGCCTCGCGCCGGGTCACCGGACTTGAGCCCGTTCCGCTGGACGAGCTGGGCCGCCCCCGGATCGACGTCACGCTGCGCATCTCGGGCTTCTTCCGTGACGCCTTCCCGCACACCATCGGCCTGCTGGACGACGCGGTACGGCTGGCGGCGTCCCTGGACGAGCCCGACGAGCGGAACTTCGTACGCGCCCACACCCGCGCCGACCTCGCCGAGCACGGCGACGAACGCCGGGCCACCACCCGGATCTTCGGCTCCCGGCCGGGCACCTACGGCGCCGGGATCCTCCAGCTCATCGACAGCCGCGACTGGCGCACCGACGCGGACCTCGCCGAGGTGTACACGGTGTGGGGCGGCTACGCCTACGGCCGGGAGCTGGACGGCCGCCCGGCCCGTGCCGAGATGGAGACGGCGTACAAGCGCATCACGGTCGCGGCCAAGAACACCGACACCCGCGAGCACGACATCGCCGACTCCGACGACTACTTCCAGTACCACGGAGGCATGGTCGCCACCGTCCGGGCGCTGCGGGGGAGCGCACCGGAGGCGTACATCGGCGACTCGACCCGCCCCGAGACCGTCCGTACCCGCACCCTCGTGGAGGAGACCTCACGGGTCTTCCGCGCGCGGGTGGTCAACCCCCGCTGGATCGAGGCGATGCGGCGACACGGCTACAAGGGTGCCTTCGAACTCGCCGCCACTGTCGACTACCTCTTCGGGTACGACGCCACCACCGGTGTCGTCGCCGACTGGATGTACGACAAGCTCACCGAGACCTATGTACTCGACCCGGTCAACCGCGAGTTCCTCCAGCAGGCCAACCCCTGGGCGCTGCACGGGATCGCGGAACGGCTGCTCGAAGCGGAGTCCCGGGGCATGTGGGCCGAGCCGGACGCCGCGACCCTCGAAGCGCTCCGACAGGTGTATCTGGAGACCGAGGGAAACCTGGAGGGCGAGGACTGACCGCGCGGTCTCCTCGTAGGGGGACCGCTGTCCGGTGCGGTGCGGTGCGGTGCGGTGACGAGCGGGGTGCCGGGGTGTCCCGGCACCGCCGTGCGGCAGCGGACCGCCCGGCCGCACCCGGGCATCTTTGCTCCGCTCGGGCCGTCAGGGCGGCCGCGGGCCGTCCCCGGGGCCGTCGGGTGTGGTCCGACAGGGTGGAATCGGACGCGTGTCCGGCGGTGTCTGCCGTCTCGGCGCGCCGGTGTATGGCAGTACGGAGCCATGCAGTCTGAAAATCACACTAATACGCACGGGCGGCGCAGATTCGTACGCGCCGCGGTCGGTCTGGGTGCCCTGGCCGTCGGCGGAGTGGTCTCCAGGGCGTACGGCCCATCCGGCCACACCGCACCGGCCCCGCACCCCGCACAGTCACCGGACGCCGTCCCCCCACCGCACTCCGTCCAGGCCGCCCCGGCCGCCGGACCACCGGCGGCGGCCGCCGCCCGGCCCCCCGACTACCGATTGCGGCCCATCGCGGGTGAGACATCCATGGGCGCCCCGGTCCAGGGTCCTGCGGTCCGCACCCACGCCGTGTACTCGCTCGAAGACAGCGGCCGCAGGATCGCGCTCACCTTCGACGACGGCCCCGACCCCGAATACACCCCCCAAGTGCTGCGCATCCTGGCCCAGTACAACGTCCAGGCGACGTTCTGCGTGATCGGCGAGAACGCCGTCCAGTACCCACAGCTGCTGCACGACATCGCGAACGGCGGACACGCCGTCGCCAACCACTCCTGGAACCACCCCCAGCTCACCAAGCTGACACCGGCCGCCGCCAGATCCCAGCTCGCCAGGACCAGCGATCTGATCGAGAAGGTGCTCGGCGCCCCGCCCGACTGGGCCCGCGCCCCGTACGGCGACTGGAACCCCGTCACTCTCGGGATCTGCGCCGATCTGGGCATGGAGCCGTTGGGCTGGTCCGTGGACACCAACGACTGGGCGCGGCCCGGGACGCGCAACATCACCAACTCGGTGCTGCGCGACGTCAAGGACGGCTCGATCGTGCTCTGCCATGACGGTGGCGGCAATCGGTCCCAGACCGTCGCGGCGGTCAAGAACTACCTGCCCCGGCTGCTCGACAGTGGCTTCGTCCCCGTACGGCCGGAACTCTGACGCCCGTCGGTCCTGCCGGGGCCGTGCGGACCTGGGGCAATGTGACCCGGTTCCGGATGATTGTTACGCTCTCCTGATGAAATTCGGCGTCAACATACTCAATTTCGGCCCCGGCACCACCCCTGCCTCCCTCGTTCAGCAGGCCCTGGACGCAAGGGAGTTGGGTTATACCTTCGCGATGATCTCCGATCACGTCGCGGTGACGGCTGATGTGCACGAGGCGTACCCGGCCCCGTTCTACGACCAGTTCGTGCTCGCGGCGCATCTCGCGGGGCGGGTGCCGGGGCTCACGCTCGGGACGACCGTGACGGTGATTCCCTACCGTCACCCCCTGCACACCGCGCGGCTGGCGGCCAATATCGACTGTCTGAACCCGGACGGCTTCATCCTCGGCGCGGGCACCGGGTGGTCGCGGCCCGAATACGCCGCGCTGGGCGTGCCGTTCACCGAACGCGGCCGCATCGCGGACGAATATCTGGCTGCGATCCGGGCCGCCTGGACCGAGGACCCCACCACCTTCCGGGGCGAATACGTCTCGTACGAGGACGTTCACACTGCCCCGGCTCCACGGAGCCGGCCGGGACTGCCGGTCTGGGTGGGCGGCAACTCGGCTGTCGCGCTCCGGCGTGCGGCCCGGCTCGGCGAGGGCTGGCACCCCTATCTGGCGACGCTGTCCGCCATGCGCGCCGCGCTGCCGGTGCTCGCCGATGAGGCGGAGCGCGCCGGAAGGCCGGCGCCCGCTCTCGTACCACGGCTGCAGATACGGGTCACCGGGACCAGGATCGACGGAGAACACCCGGTGGGCCACGGCACAGTCGACCAGATCCGCGAGGATCTCACGGCCCTGGCGGACCTGGGCGCCACCCATCTGCTCCTGGACACCAACCCGGACTCACCCGGTCTGCGCGGCACGGCCGACGACGACCGCAGGGTCCTCGAACTCCTCACCGAGAAGATCCTGGACCCGGAATCGGGGACCATCCGCTGACGGGGGACGGCGGCGGCGCGGGCGTCGCGGTCGGGCCGCACGGCGCCGGGCGGCGACAGCCGCCGGGCGTCGCAGGTCTTGGGTCAATTGCCCCCAGAAGGTGACCGGTTACTACGCGCCCCGTGGGTCTGGCCATAGTAAAAGACAGAAACACGGCGAACCTCTTGCGGTGCGACAGCAATCGCTTACATGCTGACGACCGCTTACAGCTGACGCCCAACCCGAACACCGGCCATCAGGAGATGTCATGCGCATGTCGTTCACCGTGAGGTCAGCCGGCAGAAAGCCGGGGCGCCGGCTCGTCAGGTCCGGCATCGTCCTCGGCGCCACGGCGCTGCTGGCTTTCGGCGCGGCGGGGCAGTCGTGGGCGTCCACGCCCACACTGAACTGGACCACGGGCGCCCCGACCCCGGTGACCACGCTGAAGCTGCCGATGTCCGTGGACTCCGCTCCTGACGCCGCGGGTGTCTACTTCGCCTACTACACGACCCTGGAGAGCGGCACCCGTCCGTACGCCGGATTCCAGCCGGAACCGGTGGACGCGAACGGACACCACACGCTCCAGGCGGTCTTCAGCTCCTTCAACGCCGACGCCACCACGACCGACTCCCACTGCACCTATGGGGCCGACGGCGGCGCGGGAGTGAGCTGCGCGGTCCGCTTCACCTATACGCCGGGAACGATGTACTCGCTCGTCCTCAAGCGCGCCGGAGTCAGCGGAGACACACAGCTGATGTCGGGGGACGTCGTCGTGACCGGGACCGGTGCTTCCGTGGCACACATCGGAAGCTTCGGCCTTCCGGCCGCGTCGGGCCGGTTCAAGAGCGCCGACCAGGGCTTCATCGAGCCCTATCTCACGGCCGGGTGCGGCCAGCAGGTCAAGGTGACCTATGGGAAGCCGGTCGGTTCGGAGGCCGGAACGGACTACACGGGAAGCCTCCCGGCCGTCACCGACCCGGCCTCGGGCAGTTGTCTGAGCACCACGTCGACGGACACCGGGCAGGGCCGGCAGGTCACGGTGCGGGGCAACGCGGCCGCCGCGGCCGCCCGCCGTTAGCGGGTACGCCCGAAGGGCCGCGCGCTGTCGGTCGAATGGCGCGCGGCCCCGGCTGTTCGATTGCCCGCCCCGATCCCATCAGCCAGGATGCGGGGATGCGCTTCTCGATCAACATTCCGAACTTCGGCGATTTCGCGGACCCCAGAACGGTGGCGGAAGTCGCGACAGCCGCCGAACAGGCAGGCTGGGACGGGCTGTTCGTCTGGGACCACGTCGTGCACGACAAGCGCCAGCGGCAGGGTGTGCCCTTCGGGGACCCGTGGATGCTCCTGACCGCGGCGGCGCTGGCGACCACCACTCTCAGGCTGGGCACCCTGGTCACTCCGGTCGCCCGGCGCCGCCCTGAACAGCTCGCCCGCCAGGTGGCCACGCTGGACGTGCTCAGTGGCGGCAGAGTCATCTTCGGTGCGGGGCTCGGCGGTCCCATCGATGACGAGTACGGCAGCTTCGGGGAGCCGACCGACCCCCGGGTGCTCGCCGGGCGCCTGGACGAAGGGCTGGAGCTGCTGCGGCGGTACTGGTCGGGCGAGCCCGTCAGCCACGACGGGGAGCACTACACGGTGCGGGATGTGACCTTGCTGCCCGCCCCGGTGCAGCGCCCCCGCCCGCCGGTGTGGATCGGCGGATTCTGGCCCAGCCGCCCGCCGATGCGCAGGGCCGCCCGCTGGGACGGTGCGGTTCCGCTGTTCGCATCGGCCGGGCACGGACAGATCCCGCCCCTCGACGAGGTCCGCGACCTGGTCGCCCACCTCCGGCAGCTGCGTGGCGACGCCCACGATGCTCCGTTCGAGATCGTCCTGGGCGGCGCGAGCCCCACCGACGCGGCCCGCGCCCACGATGTGATCGGGCCGCTGATCGACGCCGGCGTCACCTGGTGGGACGAGCGGCAGCTGCAGACCGGCGAAGGGCTCGACAGGTTCGAGCCGGTCATGCGACGGATCGAGCAGGGCCCGCCCGTCTTCTGAGCGGGCGGGCCCTGCCCCTACTTCACGACGACGGCCCAGCGTGTGTCGCTCAGGCCGGTCCTGATGTGCAGCAGGGCCGTGCTGGTGGACTGCGAGGAGGCGACCGCCAGCGGCAGCGACGTACGGAACGACGCACCCGGCGCGAGGGACGGCACGTTCCAGTACTGCCAGCTGCCGCTGAACCCCGACCCGCCGGTGAACGACTGCATCCGGGTCGCCGCAGTCGTGGAGTCCGACGTGTTGGTGATCTCGACGGGGACGGTGGTGGTGGCCCCGCGCGGCACCGTGCAGTCACCGCTGGGCGGGGTCGCGGTGGCGGTCAGCGGGCCGCTGCTCGGTGTGCCGGTGAGGGCGCCCATCTCGTAAGCGTTCTGCTCGACCCAGTTGCAGGCCGACGCGTCCCTGGCGGAGGGCTCCCACACGACCGCGCCGTCGGTCTTGGCCTTCAGCTGGTCGATGGTGTAGCCCCAGGTGGTGCCGGACATGTAGGCGCCGCCGGGGCTGCCGTCCCAACTCGGTGAGATGTACGGGTAGATGGGCTGACCCGGTGCGAGCGAGCGGTCGTTGGCGACGGCCGCGTCGAGCGTGCTGGTCCATGCGGCGTCCGTCTGGGAGCTGCCGCGGTAGGCGCGGGGCGCGAAGAAGTCGAGCAGGCCGTTCTGGTGGAGCTGCTGGGTGAGGCTGTTGTTGGCGGTCGACGAGTCGTAGCCGTACATACCGACCGGCGCGGACGGCGCGGCTCGGTGTGTCCAGGTGATCAGCTGCTTCCAGAGGTTGAAGGCGTTGGTGGCGGCCTGTCCGGACTCCGCCGTGAGCACGATGTTCTCGAAGTCCAGCACGACCGGCGCATCGGCGCCGCCGCCGAACTGGCTCGCGCTCATGTACTCCTTGACCTTGCTCTCGAAGGTGGCCTCGGACGGCAGCGCCCCGCCGTCCGACTGGCACCCGGCGGCATCGCAGGTCAGGGCGAAGTAGTCGTAGACGACGGTGGACTTGACGGCGCCGTACTGCTGGAGGCCCGGTGTGTCCGCACCCCGCTCATTGGTGAAGACGGTGAAGCCGGAGCTAGCGGAAGCGGTGGGGGCGAGGGCCGTCAGTGCCGCCACGGCGAGGGAGAGGGCGGCGGCCCAAGCCCGCCCTCCAGCCGCCTTTCTGACGGCGCGCCGGGCGGAACGGTTCGTACTTCCGAGGTGCATCCCAGGTCCTCTCGCTGCTGAGGGAATCCGGTGCGGATCACCTGAACGCCGCTCCCCATCACGGAGAAAGCGCTTTCCCCCAGGGAAGGTAGGAGTGGCCGGCTCCCGGGGTCAAGGGGCGCGGGCGTGTGGGGAGTGTGCAGCACCGCGTCACCACGCTCCCGCCGCTTCGGCCTCGCGGCCCCGGCCCGGAGCGTGGTGTTCAGCGGATCTTCACAGAGTGCTGGTGGCATGGGTCTAGCTGAAGAGCCGGTGAATCCTGCACCCTTGTGCGCGATATATCGAACGCGCAATCACGGATGCGCAATCGCGTGCACGTGCAACTGATTCCCAGGGCGAAGGCAGGCGGATGACACCGATCAGTCGAAGAGGCTTCGTGGCGCTCGGCGCGGGGGCGGTTGCCGGTGCGGTCGTTCCGATGGGCGCAGGAGGCCGCGCCGTGGCCGCCGGCCGGGCGGCCGGCGGCACCGGCACGGTCAAGGACGTCAAGCACGTCGTGGTCCTGATGCAGGAGAACCGCAGCTTCGACCACTACTTCGGGCGGCTCAAGGGTGTCCGGGGCTTCGGCGACCGCAGCGGCATCTCGCTGTCCGGCGGCCAGTCCGTGTTCAACCAGCCGAACGGCGCCGGGCGCCAGTACCCATGGAAGCTCAGCTCCACACCCGCGGCCGGCGGAGTCGACGGCGAGACCCTCGCGCAGTGCAACGGCGACCTGCCGCACAGCTGGTCCTCGCAGCACTCGGCCTGGAACAAGGGGCGGCTCGACAACTGGGTGACGGGCGTCGGCAACGTCCGTACGCTCGGCTACCTCGACCGGGACGACATGCCCTTCCACTACGCACTGGCCGACAACTACACCGTCTGCGACGGGTACTTCTCGTCCACCCTCAGTGCCACCGGGCCCAACAGGACGTACCTCTGGAGTGGCAAGGTCGACTCCTCGAGCAGCGACGGCGGCGACGAGTCCGGGCTGAGCTGGGAGACGTACGCGGAGGCGCTGCAGCGTGCCGGAGTGAGCTGGAAGCTCTACCAGAACGCCGACGACAACTTCGGCGACAACGGCCTCGCCTACTTCACGAAGTTCACCGACGCCGCCCCCGGCGACCCGCTCCACGACCGGGGCATGGCCTCCGTACCTGCCGCCACCGGCTCCACCCCTGACGACATCGCCGCGGCCATCAAGGCCGACGTCCTGGCAGGCACACTCCCGCAGGTGTCATGGGTGGTGCCCAACCAGGGGTTCTCCGAGCACCCCTACGCCCCGCCCGGCGACGGCGCGCACTTCGTCGACCTGGTCTACCGGGCGCTCGCCGCCGACCAGGACGTCTTCGACTCGACGGTCCTCTTCCTCAACTACGACGAGAACGACGGCTTCTTCGACCACGTACCGCCGCCCTCACCGCCCGCCGACGAGCCGGGCGAGTTCCTGAACGGAGTCCCGTTCGGGCTCGGCTTCCGGGTGCCGATGATCGTGATGTCGCCCTGGACCCGGGGCGGCTGGGTCTCGTCGGAGGTCTTCGACCACACCTCGGTGCTCCGGTTCCTGGAGACCTGGACGACGGCCATCGGCACCCCGGCCAGCTGCCCGAACATCAGCGCCTGGCGGCGCAGGGTCACCGGCGACCTCACGGGCGTCTTCGACTTCACCGCGCCGGTGTACGGAGTGCCGTCCGGCCTCCCGTCCACCGCGAAGGTGATCGGGATCGACAGCTGTACGTCACTGCCGAACCCGGCTCCGCAGACCAACGCCCTGCCCGCGCAGGAGAGCGGCACCCGCCCGGCCCGTGCGATTCCCTATCAGCCGAACGCCAATCTGGACCGGCTGGAATTCGGCTCGGCCGGAAAGATCCTCGCCTGGTTCGGCATGTCCAACGAAGGCGCCCAGGCGAAGAGCGCCGCCCATTTCTCCATCCACCCCAACGCCTACCGGTCGACGGAACCCTGGCAGTACACCGTCGACGCGGGCGGCACGGCGACCGACTACTTCAACATCGGCGCGGGGTACGGATCGGGTCAGTACGACTTCACGCTGATGGGCCCGAACCGGTTCCAGCGCCGGTTCGCCGGCGACGCGTCGAAGGCCGGGAAGGACGTGGAGGTGGCCGCCAAGTACGCCGCGGCACCGGACACCGGCAAGCTGGCCATCTGGTTCACCTTCACCAACACGTCGTCGGCGTCCGTCACCTTCACCGTGAAGGCCGCCAACTACCGTACGGACGGGCCGTGGACGTACACGGTCCCGGCGGGCTCCACCGCCGATGACTACTTCAACGCGGTGTCACTCGCGAAGGGCTGGTACGACTTCACCGTCACGGCCGACTGTGACAGCACCTGGTCCCGCCGGTACACCGGGCACATCGAGACCGGGGCGGCGAGCGTCAGCGGCTGACCGCGGTGCGGGGACTCGCGAACGGCCTGCGGTCAGGGGCTGTTCGCGAGTCCCCGCCGCACCCTGCGGGCGGTGGACGGCTCGGGCGGCGGTCAGGCCGGAGGCCGGTTGCGCAGCGCGAAGTCGAGGCTGTCCAGCGCGTACGCCCAGGAGGCGTCGGCGCCGCGCGGGGTGTGGCTGAAGCCGCCCACCCTCTCCAGGCTCACATACCCGTGGAAGGTGCTGTGCAGGAAGCGCACCGCGTCTGTCTCGTCCGGCTCCGGCAGGTTGTAGTCGCGCAGGAGGGCCCGGGTCATCTGTGACTGGCGGGGCGCCGCGCTGTTGAGGGCCGCCTCCGAGTCGAGTTCGAACTGGGCCGCGCTGTAGCGGCCCGGATGTGCCTTGGCGTAGTTGCGGTAGGCGTTGGCGAACGCCACCAGCGCGTCCTTGCCCGCACGCCCGGCCAGCGCGGCGGCGGCCGAGTCGGCCAGCTCCTCCAGGGCCAGCAGCGCCACCCGCATCTTCAGCTCGCGCGCGTTGCGGATGTGCGCGTACAGGCTCGGATCCTTGACACCGAGCCTGCGTGCGACCGCGGACAGCGTCAGATGGTCGAAGCCGATCTCGTCGGCCAGCTCCGCCGCCGTTCTGGTGAGGCGTTCGGGGGTGATGCCCGGTCGTACCATGCGCCCTCCGCAGGCTAATGGAATAAAGCGTTTGCCTAAATATATTAGCCCAGCTAGCGTCGACTGATGTGAGACACCTCAGTGAGACTGAAATCCGTAACTCGTTCGTCAACTGTTCCAAGGGCGAGGCCAAGCGTGTGAACATCCCGCATGACCTGGAAGAGGTCCCGTGGGACGACCTCGACTTCTTCGGCTGGCGCGATCCGGGGGCTCCTGACCGCGCCTATCTCGTCGCCGAGGACGACGGCCGCCTGCTGGGCCTCGTACTGCGCGCGCCGAACGGGGCCAGCCGGGGCTTCACCTCCCGCAGTATGTGCTCGCTGTGCCTCACGACCCACACCAGCGGCCGGGTGGTGCTGATGATCGCGCGCCGCCCCGGCGAGGCCGGCCGGCAGGGCAACACCATCGGGCAGTACCTCTGCGCCGACCTTGCCTGCTCGCTCTATGTCCGGGACAAGAAGCCGACCGGCGCCGGGTGGGCGTTCAAGGAGACCCTGTCCGTGGACGAGAAGGTCGCCCGGACCCGGACCAATGTGCTGGCCTTCATCGAGCGAGTGATCGCGTAAGTCCCGGAAGTCCTCATCCGGCCCCCGCGTACCCGATCAGGGTCCGTCCATGACTGCTGACATGGATGAGCGCGGCCGGTCCATGACTGCTGACATGGATGAGCACGGCCGCCCGGAACCGCCCCTCGCGGGCGATGAGGCCGCCGCCCTGCTGGGTTCCCCGGAGCGCCGGCGCGCGACGCCGGCGTGGAAGTGCGGCGGGCTGGACGCGGCCGGCCTCCGGGCCACGGTCGGGGTGTCGTCCGTGACGCTGGGCGGACCCTTCAAGCACATGGCCGACGTCGAGGACACCCATGTCGCCCGGCTGCTCCTCGCCCGGGCTGCCGGGGCGCCGTGGGACGCGGTCGACTGGGACGCCGAGCCCGACTGGGAGTGGACGTCTGCCGCCCAGGACAGCCCCAAGGAGCTGATGGCGCTCTGGGAGGGCGCCACGGCACGCTCCCGCTCCCTCGTGGCGGATGCGCTCACCCACGGTGGACCGGAACAGCTGGGCCGCTTCACCACGTCCGCCGGTGAGTCACCGAACCTGCGGCGGATCCTGCTCGACCTGATCGAGGAGTACGCCCGCCACATCGGCCACGCCGACCTCATCAGGGAATCCGTGGACGGGCTCGTGGGGGAGTGAGCTACTGGGCCGCCGTCCCCATCGGATGACGGCGGCCCCCGCCTTCCGGGCGCCGCATGTCCCGCGCGTCCATGTTTCCGCGAAGTTACGCCACCACAGGGCCGCCCCGCACCGCTCTGGCCAGGGGGTGTGCGGAACACCCGAGCCGTTCCGCCGCCCCCGCTCCGACCGGTCAAATCCCGTATGCCGGAAGGCTTGTTCCGCTTCTCGGCGTGGTTCTAGGGTCGGGCCACCCGGCGCGGTCGACCTCGTACGCCGGTGTTTTCCGGCTCCGTCACGTGCGCGGCACACCCGCTGCTGCCGTGCGCGGACGCCGCTGGACAGACGGGCAGTTGGGAACGGACGGAAAGCAGGCGAGCGGGTTGACGAACGACGGACAGCCGGGACCCTCCAGCGGGGACCAGCACCATCCAGTACAGGGACCGTCCGGCGGGCAGCAACGGGACCGGGGGGCCGCCACCGGATCTGGCGGAGGCCGGAACGGTGTCGGACGGCGCGGTTTCCTCGCCGGGGTCGGACTGACCGGCGCGGGCGGGCTCCTCGGGGCGGCCGTGCCCGCGGGCACGAGCGCAGCAGCCGAACCTCCCCGGCACACCTCCACCGGGGGGACGGCCCACGCCACGCCCACGGCGGCATCCGGCGCGGGCGGTCCGGGCACGCTGCGGCCGGAGCAGCTCTCGGGCAAGCGCATGCTGCTCGTACCCGAACTGCTGCTCCTCGCGGACGGGCCGGTACGGGGGCAGGCCGTGCTCGTGGAGTCCGGGAAGTTCCGTGACATCGGCCCGGCCAAGCGGCTGATCGCCGCCCACGGCGACCTGCACCCGGTCCGGCTGGACGGGCACCTGCTCATGCCGGGCTTCATCGACGCCCACCACCATCTGACCCAGAGCTTCGGCAAGGCCAAGTCCTTCGGACAGCCTTCGGAGATCTTCAAGACGATCTGGGAGCCCCTGGAGCACGCGCTGGACGAGGAGACCGCCTACCTCTCGGCGAAGCTGGCCGCGCTGGAAGCGCTGCGCGGCGGCTTCACCACCGTCGCCGACGCCGGGACCCGCGCCCCGGTCGACGTGGCGGCGCTGGCCAAGGCCACCGACGAGGCCGGGATCCGCTGCGTGCTCTCCAAGATCGTCTCCGACGGGAAGAGCGGCCCCGCACACCTCGGACGGTGGGGCGGCCACCCCCTGATCCACCCGTCCCTGGCGATCGCGGTCCCGGAGGACGCGACAGCCGCGGTCATCAAGAGGACCGCGGACATGTGCGCGGAGGCTGGGGCGGTGCTCCAGATCCACGTCAACGAACATCTCGCCTCCGTGGAACGCTCGCTGAAGAGCGTCGGCCGTCGCCCCATCGACTATCTGCACCACATCGGCGCCCTCGGCCCGCACCTGCTCGGCGCGCACGCCACCCTGGCCACCCCCACCGAACTGCGTCAGCTCGCCGACTCCGGCGCGGCCGTCAGCTACAACCCGGTGGCCAGCGCCTGGAAGGGCAACGCCGTCGCGCAGGCCACCATGATGGCCGCGATGGGCGTGCGGTTCGGTACGGGGACCGACGGCACACGCGGCGACGGGTTCCGGCTGGTCGACGCGGCGGAGTCCGCGCAGCGGCTGACCTCCGGCCTGGCGACCGGGGACTCCTCGTGCGGGGCCGGGAAGCTCTGGCTCGACCATGCCACGAGGCTGAGTGCCGACGCCGTCGGGCTCGGCCGGGTGACCGGTGAGATCGCCGTCGGCAAGGCGGCCGACTTCCTCGTCGTGGATGTGAACGTCCCGGAGCTCACCCCGTCCTTCGACCTCCGCTGGGAGCTGGTCCGCCTCTCGAACCGGGACCAGATCACCGCGGTCGTCGTGGACGGCCGGCTGCGGCTGTGGGACGGCTGGCCGACGGACTGGGACGGGCACGCGCTGGTGGCGAAGGCGGCCGAGGTGGGCCCGCAGGTGGTACGCCGCGCCAAGCTGCAGCGCGTCGAACCCACGTAACGGACAACGGCGTTGCTCCGGGGAGGTGTCGCGGGGTTCCGCCGCCCCGGAGCAACGCCCTGCGCCGGACGGTCAGCCCGGGCGGCGCAGGGTGATGTGCGGTTCGAAGGCGTCCAGGAGCAGTTCGCGCATCCGCTCCACCGGCATCTCGGCGCTGCCCGACAGCATCTGGATCGCCAGCCCGTCAACCAGGCTGGTGAAACGGCTGGTCAGTGCCTCGGCGTCGGCATCGGGTGCCAGACCGTCGCGCCGGCAGTGCTGGATGAGGCCGAGCACGGTCCCGCGCCAGCGTGAGTAGGCCGCCCGCTGCGCCTCGCGCAGTGAGGGGTCCAGCATGGCGGCCGTCCACGACTGGATCCACACCGACCACTCGTCGATGTCCTCCCGGCTGCTGGGCAGTTGGACGTCGACCAGCCTGCGCAGCATCTCCACCGGGTCGCCGACCTGCTCGAACTCGCTCTGCAGCCGGGCGTGCAGCCGGTCGGCGCAGTAGCTGAGCGCGGCACGCAGGGCGCCGTTCTTGGCCGGGAAGTGGTAGTGCACCGTGCCCGTGCTGGTGCCGCACTCCCGGGCGATGTCGGCGACCCGCACGGCGTGGATGCCCCGGCGCGCGATCAGCCGCGCGGTGGCTTCCAGGATCTGCGTACGGCGTACATCGGCGTCCAGGGACTCGGCCCGCCGCCGGGCGCCCGCCGCCGCGGCGCGGGCCAGGGCCGCCGGCTCCCGGCGGCTGCCCGTCGCCGGATACCGCACCGGGACCTTGCCGACCCGGGCGATGGCGGCCAGCTCGTGGTCCTGGAGCCTGCGGGTGCCGCGCAGGGCCTTCGAGAGCGCCGTGGGATCCATCCCGATGAGCCCGGCGAACTCGCGCTGGCTGACACCGGCCGCGAGCACCACCCTGCGCGCCCGGCCGGCCACCGTGTCCGCGGGCGGGTCCGGTTCTGTGGCCTGCGTGCGGGGCTGATCCGCGGTGGTCCGAGTCTCCTTCGCCATGGCGGGCCCCATTATGCTCGACCGGCCGCGCGCGGTGGTCCGCCGGGCCGCCGTGGCCGGGACCTCAGCCGTGCTTCCCCGCCAGGGCACCGGAACCCGCCAGGGCGGCGGCGATCTCGTCGGCGGCGCGGTAGCCGGACGAGATGGCTCCGTCGATGTAGCCGTTCCAGACCGTCGCGGTCTCCGTTCCGGCCCAGTGCACGGCGCCGGCCGGCTCCCGCCAGCCGTGCTCGCCGTAGCCGCCCCATCCGCCGGGGGCCACATAGGCCGCGTAACCGCCTCCGGCGAACTCGTCGTCGGACCACAGCTTTTCGGTGTAGTCGGCCGGCCGCAGCGCACGCTCGCCCACGACGGCGCGCAGACTCTCCAGTACGGCCGTACGGCGCTGCTGCTGGTCCAGCCCGGCCCAGGCACTTGCCCTGTCGCCGTACACGAAGGCCACGAGGACGCCGGCCGAACCGTCCTCGGGGGAGTTGTCGAAGACGACGCCGACCGGCGGCGGACCGTAGAGCGTCGCGATGCCGGACAGCCCGTCGGCCCGCCAGAACGGTTCGGGGTACACGGCGTGGACCTTGGCCACCCGCCCCATGGGGCTGTGCGCGATCCAGCCCGAGCGGGGCTCAGGCAGCGCCGGGCTGAACGCGATCGAGCGCGTGGCCGGCGGAGGCAGCGCCACGACCGCGCGGCGGGCCTCCACGACCGTACCGGCGGTGGTGCGCACCCGGACCCCGGACCCGTGCCACTGCACCGCGCACACCTGCTCCCCGAGCCGGACCCGGTCACCGAGCAGCTCGGCGACGGCGTGCGCCGGGGCGGCCGCACCCGCTGTGAACCGCCGGTCCTGGGCGCAGTCCCTCGTCTCCATCAGCTGCTCGTAACTCCCGGCGGCTCGGATGTAGAACAGCACATGGAAGAGCGAGATCTCACGCGGCTCGGCACACCACACGCCCTGTACGGCGAGGGCCAGCCGGGCCAGGGTGTCCGGATCGGCGCTCTGCGCGCGGAAGAACGTCTCGGCGCTCCGGCCGTCCCACTCGGCGAACCGCGGTGTCAGCCAGGGGTGTTCGATGTCGACGGTCAGCGCGAGCTCGTCCAGGAGCGCGGTGATCCGCAGGTAGTCGGCGATTCCGGGGCCGTCGGCCGGCGCGGCGCCCGCGTACCCGAGGCGTGATCCGTCGTGCCAGACCTCGATGTGCTGTCCGGTCTCCCAGGTGGGGAAGGTCCGGCAGCCGAAGCGTCCGGCCAGCGCCAGCAGGTGCTTCTGGGTCGGGCCCACCCACTGGCCGCCGTGGTCGACGACGGGCCCTGACGGGCGCTCCTCGCTGAGCACCCGGCCCCCTACCCGGGAGGCGGCTTCCAGTACGACGACGTCGAGGCCGTGTTCGCGCAGGCGTAGCGCGGCGCTGAGTCCCGCGTAACCGGCCCCGACGACGACGGCGTCGGCCGTGTGCGGCTGCGGCGGGCCGTCCGGCGCGCGGCCGGCCGACGTGGATTCGGTCTTCTGCTGGGGTTCGGTCTGTGACCTCGTCATGAGGGAGAGCGTGGAGCAAGACTGAACTAGCAGTCAACTGTTGCGATCAACTTCGTCCGCACCCCTTGACTGCGGTTCCGGCATCGGCAATGGTGACGCACCAATCAGTATTGCGACTCCAAGCGGTGCTGCGCCTGCATGACCGAGTCGCGGCACCGCGACTCCATCACTGCCGCGAAGGCCCGTCCCGGGCGCTCCTGCGTGCTGTACGTCCCGGCCGGCCCTCCACTCCGTGAGCAAGAGGAGCATCCATGGCAACCACCGAGCAGACCGAGCCGACCGGCGCGGCCGAAGCCCACTCCAAGGGGCTGCGGCCCGGGGCGCTGTCCATGGTCACCAGCCTGATCCTGGCGACGGCGTCGGCCGCCCCCGCCTACAGCCTCGCCGCCACACTCGCCTTCGTCGTCGCGGCCGTCGGCTTCCAGGCACCGGCGGTCGTGGTGCTGGCCTTCGTCCCGATCCTGTTCGTGTCCTTCGGCTACGCGGCGCTGAACCGCTCCGACCCCGACTGCGGGACGATCTTCACCTGGGCCAGCCGCTCGCTGGGACCGCGTACCGGCTTCATGGGCGGCTGGGCGATCATCGCCTCGTTCGTCCTGGTCATGGGCAGCCTCGCGCAGGTGGCCGGTCAGTATGTGTTCCTGCTGTTCGGTGCACACGGTATCGGCGAGGATCCGTCGAGCCCCTGGGTGCTGGCCGTCGGACTGGGCTGGATCGCCCTGATGACCGCCGTCTGCTACCGCGGCATCGAGGTCGCGGCCGCCGTCCAGCGCGCGCTGCTCTTCCTGGAGTTCGCCATGCTGGTGGTCTTCTCCGTCGTCGCGTTCGTCCGCGTCTACACCGGCCACGCGGGCCCGGGGGCGCGGCACCCGCAGCTGTCGTGGCTCAACCCGTTCGCGATCTCCTCACCGAGCGCCTTCGCCGGCGGTCTGGTGCTGATGCTGTTCATCTACTGGGGCTGGGAGACCGCGCTGACGGTCAACGAGGAGACCGCCGACCGGCGCCGGACACCGGGCCGGGCGGCGACCCTGTCCACCATGCTGCTGCTGGCGCTGTACCTCGGCGCCACCTACGCCACCGTCTCGTTCGCCGGTATCGGCACGACCGGCAACGGCCTGGCCAACCCGGACCACTCCGGTGACGTCTTCTCCGCCCTCGGCAGCGCCGTGTTCGGCGCCAGCGGCTTCGGCTCGGTGATGTGGCACCTCATGGTCCTGATGGTGCTGTCCTCGGCCGCCGCGTCGACCGAGACGACCGTACTCACCCTCGGACGGACCATGCTGGCCATGGCGAGGCACCGGGCGCTGCCCGGCTCCCTCGGCACCGTCCACCCCCGCTTCTCCGTCCCCAAGGCCGGGACGATCGCCACGGGTGTGGCCGGCGGGGTGGTCTATCTGGCGATGAACTTCCTGGCCCACGGGCATGTGATCGGCGATGCCGTCTCCTCCTGCGGGCTGATGATCGCGCTCTACTACGGCCTCACCGGGATCACCTCCGCGTGGGCCCACCGGCGTACGGCCCGCGACAGCGCCGCCGGCCTGTGGCTGCGGGTGGTCCTGCCGGCCGTCGGCGGGCTGACCCTGGTGGCAGCCGGGCTCTGGAGCCTGCGCAACGACTGGGATCCGGACTCCGGCGGCACCTCCTGGACGCTTCCGTTCGCACCGCACTGGCACATCGGCGGTGTCTTCCTCATCGGCGTCGGCGCCCTCGCGGTGGGCTTCGTCGTGATGCTCGTCCAGCAGCGCCGTACGCCGTCCTTCTTCGCGGCCAAGCTGTCGGCTCCCACGCTGACGGACACCACGGCCGAGCCGTCACCGGCCGTCCGGCCCAGCTGACGGGCCAGCCTTCACACCCCGCGGGCCCTCACGCCCCACGCACGCCCACGCCATCCTCAACGCCCCACGCACACCCCGCCACTCTCACGCCCGGCGCCGTCCTCATCGCCCCCACCGCAGGCTGCCGCCCGGCAGACCTGCCGACCCGGCACGCACCCGTACCCCGTCCCACCCGCGCCCGCGTCCCGTACCCGTACCCGTACCCGTACGCCAAGGAGCCCCCATGCCCTCCGAGATCCGCGACGTCCTCGAACTCAGCTCCGAGCAGCAGCAGATCCTTCAGCTCAGCCGCGATTTCGCGGCGAAGGAAATCCGGCCCAGGGCCCGCGAGGTCGACGACGCCCAGACCGAGTCGCCGATCGACCTCTGGGAGAAGGCGGCCGGGATCGGCCTCGCCTCCTTCATGATCCCCGCTCAGTACGGCGGTGGCGGCATCACCGACATGCTCACCCAGGTACTGGTCCAGGAGGAGCTGTGCCACGGCGACATCGCCATCGGCAACCTGCTGACCTCCAGCGGCTTCTTCGCCGACCCGGTCCTGGAGCTGGGCACCGAGGAGCAGAAGCAGCGCTGGCTGGGCCCGCTCTGCGGCGACACCCCGCCGCTGACGGCGCTCGCGGTCACCGAACCGGGGCACGGCTCGGACGCCGCAGGGATCCGGACCCGCGCGGTGCGCACCGGCACCGGGGAGAGCGGGCACTATGTGCTCAACGGGCAGAAGGCGTGGATCTCCAACGCCCCGTACGCCCGGCGCTTCGTCGTCTTCGCCACCGTCGATCCCGCGCTCGGCGCCAAGGGCGTGACCGCGTTCGTGGTCGAGCGGGACACCCCCGGCCTCACCGTCGGCAAGCCGATGCGCAAGATGGGCCAGCGGGCGATCGTCAACGCCGAGGTGTTCCTGGAGGACGTACGGGTCCCGGTCGCGGACCGGCTGGGCGACGAGGGCCAGGGCTTCCTCGGCCTGATGCGGACCTTCGACGCCTCCCGCATCCTCATCGCCGCCTCCTGCGCGGGCCTGTGCCGCGCGGCCCTGGACTACGCCACCGGTTACGCGAAGGACCGGGTGCAGTTCGGCGTACCGATCATCGAGCACCAGGCGGTGGCCTTCCGCCTCGCCGACATGGCCGTACGGACCGACGCGGCGCATCTGTTCGCGCTCAGGGCGGCCCGCCTGTTCGACCGGGGCGAGAGGACCACCGCCGAGGCGGCCATGGCGAAACTGGTCGGCTCGGAGAACGCCATGGCGAACACCTGGTCGGCGGTGCAGACGCTCGGTGGCTGGGGCTACTCGCAGGAGTACCTCGCCGAGAAGTGGATGCGTGACGCCAAGCTGGAGGAGATCGAGGAGGGCACATCCGACATCCAGCGGCTGGTGATCTCCCGCTCGCTGGCGAAGGCCGAGGGACCGGCGCGGCGGGCGGACCGGTGACCGGCCTCGAAGCCTTCCGCGATCCGGCCTCCGTCGCCGTGGTCGGTGCCAGCGGTACGCCGACGAAGTGGGGCTACTGGCTGGCCAGAGGAGCCCTGACCGGCAGTGCGCGCCGCACCGTCCATCTGGTGAACGCCAGGGGCGCCGCCGTACTCGGACAGGAAACGGCGCGCTCGCTGCGGGACCTGCCCGACGCGCCCGAACTCGTCGCCTTCGCCGTGCCGGGCCGCGCACTCGGCGCCGCCGTGGACGAGGCGCTGGCCCTGGGCGTACGCGGCCTGCTGGCCATCACCGCCGGAGTCGACGACGCGCGTGGCCTCGGTGCCAGGGTCCGCGCGGCCGGCGCCCGGCTGATCGGACCCAACTGCCTCGGAATGTACGACGCGGACGCCGAACTCGACCTGGTCTGGGGCCGGTTCGAGCCGGGCTCGCTCGCGGTGGTCTCGCAGAGCGGGCAGCTCGGCCTCGAACTGGCAGGTCTGGCCGCCGACGCGGGCCTGGGCATCTCCCGGTTCGTCTCCGTGGGCAGCCAGGCGGACGTCACGGCCCAGGAAGTCCTCACCGACCTCGCCGGCCACGAAGCCACCAAGGTCGTCGCCCTCTATCTGGAGAGCTTCGGCGACGGGCGGGCGCTGATCACCGCCCTCACCGCACTGCACCGGGCCGGGAAACCCGTACTGCTGCTGACTGTCGGCGCCAGCCACGCAGGCCGGCAGGCCGCCAGGTCGCACACCGGGGCGATGACCACCGCGACGGACATCGTGGACGCCGCCTGCGAGACAGCGGGCGCGGTGCGCGCCGATACGCCGGCGCGGCTGATCGCCGCGGCGCAGCTCCTGGTCAGGGCACCGCGCCCCGCCGG
>NZ_JAAGLN010000102.1 GCF_010548145.1 Streptomyces sp. SID10853 | reverse complement strand
GTGCGAGCCCCCGGGCCGCGCGCCCGCGGGACCCGCCCCGCCTGCCCAGCCCGGCCCGGCTCCTGGCCCCGACCCCTCTCCCGGCCCGGCTCCTGGCCCTGACCCCGTTCCGGGCCCCGGCCCCGTCTCGTCCGTCCCTGCTCCGTCACCGTGCACGGGTCACCTCCGCCTGTCCCATGCCGACCTTCAGATGGAGGTCGACCGTGCCTCCCGCCTTGCCGCCGCTCTGCGGCGCGAGCGTCACCGTCCTGTCCCGGGCGGGGGAGATGTCGATGTCCCGCTGGTTCTCACCGGGCAGCTGGATGTCCCCCAGCCCCACCTCCGCATGGAGCCGCACGGTCACATTCTTCGGTACGACGACCGCCGCCCGGCCCGCGCCGACCTCCACACGCGTACGGACGGACGTGCCCGGCGGGACGCTCAGCCGGCCGAGGTTCAGCGTGCCGACCCCCGAACCCACCTGGTACCCGGGGTGCACCGCCGACGCCGAAGCGGGCCGCCAGTTCGTACGCATCCAGTGCGTGGTGACGGTCTTCGGCAGGGCGCTCACGCCCGCCAGCAGCGCCGTCGTGACCACCACCAGGAAGAGCGTGCCGGATCCCGTACGCCCGACGAACGAGCTGAGCAGCATGCCCAGGCCGAAGACACCGAGCGCGCACGCAAGACCGATCTGCATGCTCGTGGTGACCGGATAGCTGTCCCGGGAGAGGCCCGTGCCGAGTGCGGCTGCGACCAGTGCAAAGAGGAACAGCCGGCCGCCGACACCGCGCGGCCCCCGGCTCGCGGCCGGGGCCGACCTGGCCGACCTGGCCGACCCGCGGGAAAGCGGCGGATCGGGTGCGATGTCCGACGGGCCCCACAGATAGCCGGAACCGACCGGTCCTGTGGTGCCGTCCTTGATGATCGGGTCCCGCCACCAGGACGGGCCGGCCGGTGTCGGCGGGGCCTTCGTCTCCGGTGGCGCGTCCGGGACCTTCTGCCCGGCCGTCCGCTGGCCCGCCGGCTTCTGCCCCGGCGCCCGCTGCCCGGCAGCAGGTTCGGGTGCCTCCGGGGCGGCGAGCCCGCGCCGCTCCGACCAGACCGCGGAGCCCGCGGTGGCCAGCGACAGCAGGGCCGCGAAGACCAGCACCGTCACGTAGTGCAGCATCGAAAGGAACAGCCCGCAGCCGATCAGCGCGAAGAGCACCGCGGCCATGGACGCGCCCTCGACCCGGCCGGTCAGCAGTCTGCGCGCCTCGTTCTCGTCCTCGTCGTCCAGCGGGATCAGGAGCCAGGCGAAACCGTAGAAGATCAGCCCCACCCCGCCGGTCGCCGCCAGCACACCGAGAACCACGCGGAAGATCACCGGATCCAGGTCGAAGTGCCGGCCGAGCCCGCCGCAGACCCCGGCGACCACCTTGTTGCTCCGGTGGCGCCGCAGCTGCGGTCGCGGCTCGTCCTGCTGCTGCGGCGGGGTGGTCGGCGGCGGGGTCGTCATACCTCCATGGTGACGGTCGTTCCCCGTGGGCGGGGCCCGCGACGACCCTGGCCGATCCCTGATTTCGTCCCCCGGAACCAGGGGGTTTTCCCTGATGCCCGCGGTGGCCCGTCCATGTGACGATCGAACCATGCCAGTCGCCCCGCCCCGCGCCGCAGGTGCCGCAGCCGAAGCCCCGGACGAGCCCGCGCCGCGCAAGCTGTACCGCAGTGCCGAAGGGCGGATGCTGGGCGGCGTCGCGCGCGGGCTCGCCGGACATCTGGGCGTGCCCGTCTCCTGGGTGCGGGCCGCGTTCATCGTGCTGTTCGCGCTGGAGGGACTGGGGGCGCTGCTGTACGCCGCGTTCTGGTTCGTCGTGCCGCTCGGCGCGGGCGGGGTCGAGCAGCGTGGTGTGCCGTCGGCGTTCGAGGAGTCCCAGGACGGCCGCCGCCGGCTGCGCAAGCCCGACCGGGGCCAGATCGTCGCCCTCGTCGCGTTGATCATCGGCGTGGCGGCCTTCGTCGGGAACGTGGACATCGGCGGCGACGCCAGCCCGTACATCTGGCCCGTGCTGCTCATCGGCGCCGGTGTCGTCCTCGTCTGGCGCCAGGCGGACAACACCCGCCGTGCGCACTGGGCCGAGGTCGGCCGCAGCAGCAGGCTGCTTCCGCTGGGCCGCGCGCTGGCCGGTGTGGTGCTGGTCGGCGCCGGGCTCGCCGCCTTCATCGTGATCCGCGGTTCGTCGGCGCAGCTCGGCAATGTCCTGACCGCCGCACTGGCCGTGGTCGCCGGGATCGCGCTGCTCGCCGGGCCGTGGCTGATCCGGATGACCCAGGACCTCTCCCAGGAGCGGCTGATGCGGATCCGCGCCCAGGAGCGCGCGGAGGTCGCCGCCCACGTCCACGACTCGGTGCTGCACACGCTGACCCTGATCCAGCGCAACGCGGAGGAGCCCGGCGAGGTCCGCAGGCTGGCCCGTGCCCAGGAGCGCGAACTGCGCGCCTGGCTCTACCGCCCCGAGGGCACAGGCAAGGACAAGGACGACGAACCCGAGACCCTCGCCGACGCCGTCAAGCAGGCCGCCGCCGAGGTCGAGGACAAGCACGGGGTGCCACTCGAGGTGGTGGTCGTCGGGGACTGCCCGCTGGACGAGAAGCTGTCGGCCCAGATGCAGGCGGCACGCGAGGCCATGGTCAACGCGGCCAAGTACGGTGGCGAGGGCGGTGCCGTACAGGTGTACGCGGAAGTCGAGGGCCGTACCGTCTTCGTGTCGGTACGTGACCGGGGGCCCGGCTTCGATCTCGACGCGGTGCCCGGCGACCGGATGGGCGTAAGAGAATCGATCATCGGCCGTATGCAGCGCAACGGCGGTACGGCAAGCCTGCGTTCCGCTCCCGACGGCGGCACCGTAGTGGAACTGGAGATGGAGCGAGCATGACCGAGCCCACCGACCGAACCGACCTCACCGACCGCGCGGACAGCCCCGACCCCACGGGCAGCCCCGATCCCACCGGCGCGGCCCACCGGGCCGGAGGCCCGGCGCCCCGCAGGGTCCGGGTCGTTCTCGTGGACGACCACCGGATGTTCCGCACGGGGGTGCAGGCGGAGATCGGCAGGACCGAGTCGACGGGTGTCGAGGTCGTCGGTGAGGCGGCCGATGTCGACCAGGCGGTCAGCGTCATCAAGGCCACCCGCCCCGAGGTCGTCCTCCTCGACGTCCATCTGCCGGGCGGCGGCGGCGTCGAAGTGCTGCGCCGCTCCGCCGCGCTGATGTCCGACCCGGAGAACCCGGTCCGCTTCCTCGCCCTGTCCGTTTCGGACGCGGCGGAGGACGTGATCGGTGTCATCAGGGGCGGCGCCCGCGGCTATGTCACCAAGACGATCACCGGGACCGACCTGGTCGACTCGGTCTTCCGGGTCCAGGACGGCGACGCGGTCTTCTCCCCCCGTCTCGCCGGGTTCGTCCTCGACGCGTTCGCGTCCACGGACGCACCTCCGGTCGACGAGGACATGGACCGGCTGACGCAGCGCGAGCGGGAGGTGCTGCGTCTCATCGCGCGCGGATACGCGTACAAGGAGATCGCCAAGCAGCTGTTCATCTCGGTGAAGACGGTCGAGTCGCATGTGTCGGCGGTGCTGCGCAAGCTCCAGCTGTCGAACCGCCACGAACTGACCCGGTGGGCGACGGCGCGTCGGCTGATCTGACCGTCGGCGGCAGGCGGTCGTCGGCGGCTGATCCGGCCGGCAGGGTGTCGCAGACGGCAGACGGCAGACGGCAGACGGCAGACGGCAGACGGCAGACGGCAGGCAGTCGGCGGCCGACCGCCCGCCGTCACGGGCGGGGCGGGTCCGGGTTCGGGGGCCTGCCGCGGCGGGGGAGCGCGCCCGCGTCGCGCGGCAGGCGGCCGGCGTCGGAGAGGGCCTGGCGGAGCAGGAACTCGATCTGGGCGTTGGCGCTGCGGAGTTCGTCGGCCGCCCAGCGTGCCAGGGCGTCGTGCACGGACGGGTCCAGCCGCAGCAGCACCTGTTTGCGCGCCCTGGCGGCGCGCCGCGGCGCCGGACCCGAGGGCTCCGCGGCGCCGGCGCTCTCCTCGCTCACTGGTAGAGGGAACCGGTGTTCAGGACCGGCTGGACGGCACGGTCGCCGCACAGCACCACCATCAAATTGCTGACCATGGTGGCCTTCCGCTCCTCGTCCAGGTCCACGATGCCCTGTTCGCTGATCCGGACCAGGGCCTGCTCGACCATACCGACCGCGCCCTCGACGATCTGCTGACGGGCCGCGACGACCGCCCCGGCCTGCTGGCGCTGGAGCATCGCGGAGGCGATCTCGGGCGCGTACGCGAGGTGGCTGAACCGGGACTCGATGATCCGGACCCCAGCGGCCCTGACCCGGGCGGTCAGCTCCAGCGACAGCTTCTCGGTGATCTCGTCCGCGTTGCCGCGCAGGGACAGGGCGTCCTCGTCGTGGGCGTCGTAGGGGTACTCGATGGCGATGTGGCGGACCGCCGACTCGGTCTGGGTCGCGATGAACTTGCGGTAGTCGTCCACCTCGAACAGCGCCTGTGCCGTGTCCTCGACCTTCCACACCACGACCGCCGCCAGCTCGATCGGGTTGCCGTAGGCGTCGTTGACCTTCATGACCGAGGTTTCGTTGTTCCGCACCCGGGTGGAGATCTTCTGCGCACTGGTCAGCGGATTCACCCAGCGCAGCCCGTCCTGCCTGATCGTGCCCACGTACCGCCCGAACAGCTGGATGACGCGGGCCTCGCCGGGGGCGACCATCTTCACGCCGGTCATGCAGAACAGCGAGCCGAGCAGTACGACGATGCCCACCACGATCAGGGCCGCCCGCGTGCCGCCGCCGTCCGTGACCCCGCCGCCGATGAGCAGGCCGAGCCCCACCACCACGCCGAGCAGGGTCAGCAGCAGTGCCGCACCGCCGGCGATGCCGTGCGCCTGGGTCTCGTGCACGTGCGGGGCCGGCATGTCCGGGGCGTCCGCCTCCAGCCCGGCCGCGGTGGTCGTGGTCCTGCCCGCCGTGGTCCCGTCCTTCGCGGTCCGGTCGGCGGGTGCCGGGTCCTGTCCGGATGTTCCAGTCATGGTGTGCTCCCTCGTTGGGGTTTGGGCCTCAGGGGCGGTCGGCCCCCACCCAGTCGTGATGACTACGGCTAATCAAAGTGATATCTAATTTAAGCACGGCGCCGCGGCCGGCGACACCCCGGCGTCACGGGTGCACGGATACGGGCAGGTACGGGCAGAGGTGGGCAGTGCCGCGCAGGGAGCGGGCGTATACCGTACGTGTTGCGTCATCGCCGTACGTGACCACGTAAAAAGGGTGCAAAACAGGTAACCTCCGACCCCAATAGGGCATCTTTCCCCACGTGATGAGCCTGACGGGAACCCCGTTCTTCCTCACCGCGATCGCCATGATGGGCGTCGCGGTGCTGCTGCCCCTGCTGCTGTGGGGACGCGTCGCCGGCCCCGCGGCCGTACGCGGTGCGGCCCGGCTGGTGATGGTGTTGTTCGCGCAGGCGACCGCGGTACTGGTCGTCTTCGTCGCGGTGAACAACAGCAACGGCCTGTACGACAACTGGGCCGACCTCCTCGGCACCGGCAACCACGTGGTCGCCGCACCCGACCTTGGCGCCGACGGCCTCGGCGGCCGGCAGCTGGCGTCCGAACCGCACCAGCGGGCCGTGTTCAAGCCGGTGACCGACCCGCGCATGGGGCACGGAGTGCGCCGCACCGTGATGACCGGGCAGGTGTCGGGGGTGCGCGGCGAGGTGTACGTCTGGCTGCCGCCCGAGTACAACGAACCCGCCTACCGCCACCACTCCTTCCCGGTGGTCGAGCTGCTCTCCGGGTTCCCCGGCACGGCCAAGGCGTGGTTCTCCAGCCTCGGTGCGGAGAAGCAGCTGGCGCCGATGATGGAACGGGGTGTGGTCGCCCCGTTCATCCTGGTGTCGCCGCGCACCTCGCTCCTCGGAAGCCAGGACACCGGCTGCGCCAATGTGAGCGGGGTCATCAACGCGGACACCTGGCTGAGCGTCGACGTGCCGAGAATGGTGACCGACACCTTCCGGGCGAAGCGCGGGGCGGCCGGCTGGGCGGTCGCAGGTTACTCGGCGGGGGCGCACTGCGCGGTGAAGCTGGCGCTGGCGCACCCCGACCGCTACCACGCGGCGGCCGGGCTCTCCGGGTACAACGATCCCGCGGCCGAGCGCGCCTCCATCACCGCCAAGGACCCGGCGCTGCGGCGTACGAACAATCCGCTGTGGATCCTGCGGCACGCCAAGAAACCGCCGCGGGTCTCGCTCTTCATCTCCGGTGCGCCGCACGACGGTTACCGGGACGGCCTGGCCCTGCGCGCCGCGGCCAAGCGGCCCACGTCGGTCGAGGTCGTCCCGGTGACGGGCGGGCACAGCCTGGCGGTCTGGCGCAAGCAGGTGCCTGATGTCTTCACCTGGCTGAGCGCGCAGTTCACACCGGGGGCCCGGACGGGCGCACCGATCGGTCAGGTGCCCGCGACCGGCCGCGTCGCGCCCGCGAAGGGCATCTGACCGACCGGCGCGAGCCGCACGGGTGCGCCGGGGTGCGGGGCGTGGATCATCTGGCCGTGGCCCACATAGATGCCGACATGGCTGATCCCCGAGTAGAAGAACACCAGGTCGCCGGGGGCCAGTTCGGAGCGGCTCACCCGCTGCCCCGAGTTGATCTGGGTGTACGTGGTGCGCGGGAGCGACACCCCCGCCGCGCGGTACGCGGCCTGGGTCAGCCCCGAACAGTCGAAGGACGAGGGCCCGGTGGCCCCCCAGACGTACGGCTTGCCGAGCGCGCTGTAGGCGAAGGCGACCGCCCGCGCCGCCCGTGAGCCGGGGGCGGTGACCGGGCCTCGCGCGGCCGAGCGGTCGGCGGCCTGCGTGGCGGCGGACCTGTCGGCGCCCCGGAGTCCGTCCTGGGATCCGCCCTGCGACTCGTACTGCGAGCGCTCGGGCGCCGACAGCCGGGAGAGCAGTGCCTCGGCCGCGCGGATCTTGCTCTGCACGGTGGTCTTCTGCTTCTTCAGGCCGGCCTGCTGGGTCCGCAGCCTGCTGAGGGCGGAGTCCGCCTCGGAGTGCAGCTGGGCGAGCTGCCCGATCTGCCGGCGCACCCCGGTGACCTCTGCGGCCTGCCGGTCGCCCACGCGCTCCACGTAGGCGGCCCGGTCCAGGTACTGCGCCGGGTCGGAGGAGAGGAAGACCTGCAGCGACGGGTCGATGGCGCCGTCGCGGTACTGGGCGGACGCCGTCGAACCGAGCGCGGAGCGCGCCGTGTTGAGCTGCTCCGTGCGGCGGGCGGCCTGGTCGCGCAGGGAGCGCAGCGACTTCTCCGACGCGGCGGTCTTCTCCTTCGCCCCGTCGTACTTCTCGGTGGCGGTCTCCGCCTCCTGGTACAGCTTGTCGACCTGGGTCTTGACCTGCGCCGGGGTCAGATGCGGAGCCGCGTGGCCGACGCCCTGGAAGGCGGTGGCGGACGCGGCTCCCGCGAGGGTGAGAGTCGCGGCGGTCCGGGCCGCGGGGCCGGTGAGCGGGCGCTGCCTGGGTTTTCGGTGAGCGGCCACGGGGGCGGTCACGTCCTTCCGTACGTCCTTGCCGGATCTCCCGGTGGTGGGGGCCGGACCGCCGCCCGGTCATGGGGCGGTGGGGGAGCCCGGTCACCTGGGCAAGAACGCTAAACCTGGGGTTATGGGAACGAGACCTCATGGGACATAGTGGTCGAATCTGGCCGCTGCGTTGCTTTATGCGGCCGCCGATGACCGGATGGGACCGGTCCTTGGGGCGGATGGTGAGGACCAGTGGGGGACCACCGGTGGGAGGGGCCCGGGAGGCGGTGGCTAAGGTCGAATCCCATGGACGTACTCATCAATGCCTTCGTCGGCCTGCACATCATCGGTATCGCCGCGCTGCTCGGCGGTTTCCTGACCCAGATGAAGTCGATGCGCACGGGCGAGGCCCGGTTCGGCCCGGCGATGCTGCACGGCGCGCTGACGATGCTGGTGACCGGGGTGGCGCTGGTCGGTCTGAACCAGGCCCAGGGGAACACCATCAACACCGTCAAGATCGGGATCAAGCTGGCGGTCCTGGTGGTGATCCTGGGCCTCGTCTATGTGAAGCGCGACGAGGAGCGGATCGAGAAGGGGCTCTTCGGCGCGGTCGGCGGTCTGACGATCGTCAACATCTTCATCGCGGTGCTCTGGACCTGAGCGGGACCTGCCCCTGCCCTGCCCCGTCCCTCCCCGGGCCGGTCACCCCTGTGCGGCCGACAGTTCGCGCACCGTCGCCATGTCGCTGAACGGGATCAGCCTGCCGCCGACGATCTGGTACGGCTCGCTGCCCTTCCCCGCGACCAGCACGATGTCCGCCGGCCCCGCGGCGGACAGGGCGAAGGCGATCGCGTCACGGCGGTCGGCGATCCGCTCGAACGGGGTACCGGTGGCCGTCAGCCCCGGAGCGATCTGGTCCATGATCGCCTCGGGGTCCTCGTCACGGGGGTTGTCCGATGTGAGCACGCACAGATCGGAGTGCGACCCGGCGATCTCGCCCATCCGGGCCCGCTTGGTGACGTCACGGTCGCCACCGCAGCCGAAGACCGTGATGACACGGGCACCGGCGAAGTCCCTGATGGCGGCGAGCACCTTGTCCAGGGAGTCCGGCGAGTGCGCGTAGTCCACGATCACGGACGTGCCCCGCGGAGCCTCGAACCGCTCCAGCCGCCCGGGGACCGGCGGCATCCGGTCGAGCGCCGCCACCAGACCGCCCAGGTCATGGCCCAGTACGTGGCACGCGGCCACGGTGGCCAGCGCGTTGGCGACCGAGAACCTGCCCGGCACCGGGATCGCCGCCGGATACTTGCGCCCGCCGTGGTGGAGGGTGAACCGGGTGCCGAAGGCGTCCATGTCCAGATCGGTCGCCCGGTAGTCCGCCTCGGCGTCCAGGGCGTACGTACGGACCAGACCCGGCATCAGCGCCGGAACCAGCGCGCCGACCGGGTCGTCCGCGTTCACCACCGCGCGCCGGCAGAGCCCTCCGAACAGCCGGAGTTTGGCGTCCCGGTAGTGCTCCATCGTGCCGTGGTCGTCCAGGTGGTCCTGGGTGAGGTTGGTGAAGATGCCCACGTCGATGAAGGAATGGTCGACCCGGTGGTTCAGCAGGCCCATGGAGGTCGCTTCCAGGACCACGGTGCCCACCCCGTGATCGCGCATGTGCCCCAGCAGATACTGGAAGTCCGGTGACTCCGGAGTGGTCAGCACCGAGTGCGGCATCGGGATCAGCTCGTCCCCGATCCGGTTCCCGCCCGTCCCGATGACGCCCACCTTCGCGCCCTTGGCGATCCGCAGCACGGACTCCACCATGTACGAGACGGATGTCTTCCCGTTGGTGCCGGTGACGGCCACCATGTCCATCGCCCGGCCGGGATCCCCGTAGTACCGCGAGGTGATCAGCGCGGCGGCCTTGCGGGTGTCGGCCACCCGTACGACACAAGCGCCGTCCGCCGACGGCCGTACCGCTGCGGGGAGTCCGGGTGCCGGCTCCTCGACCAGCACCGCCACGGCGCCCCGCGCCAGTGCGGAACCGATCGCCTCGGGGCCGCCCTCGCGGTGCCCGGGCACGGCGATGAAGAGCGAACCGGGCGAGACGCGGTGGGCGTCGAAGCACGCTCCCGCGGTGACCCTCGTCCCCGGATCACCCAGCAGTACGTCGTGGTCGTGCCCGGCCAGCAGCTCGCTCAACTTCACAGAGGTCCTCTCAGGGTGCGGCCGGCCCGCCGGCGGTCACGGGAAGCGACACCGGCGTACGCCCGGGGGCGCGGGGCCGCGGGGAGTGGTGCGGGAGTGGTGCGGGGATATTGCGCGTACGGCGGAGACGGGTTGCGCGGGAAGCCCGCCGCGGGGGCAGGAGAGGCCCGGGACGCGGCGGCTGTGCCGTCGGTCTGCTTCCGGCGGGCGCGAGGGCCGGGCAGGAAGGGACAGACGGGAAGGGGCGGGCGGAAGGGGCAGGCGGGAGAGCCGGACGCACAGGCCCGTGGCGAAGGTTGCTAGCCGTGGCCGTGCAGCGCACGGCAGCGCGCCCGGGGCGCGACAGGACCCGGCGCGCGCGAGGCCCGGACCGGGCACTCCGTCACCGCATGTGTATGTCCCATACGGAGAGTGTACGCGCCCGCGGCGCCCGGCCCGGCGGGAACGGAGCGGCCCTGAACCACTCCGCCCCCGCTGACCTGCAGCTATCCGGGCCGCACACTGCCGTAGATCGGCATGTAGTAGATCGACTCCTCGCGCACGTACGCCCCCGGCTTCGGGGCGTGGATCATCATCCCGTTGCCGATGTACATCCCGACGTGGCTGATGTCGTCGTAGAAGAACACCAGATCACCGGGGCGCAGATCCTTCGTCGCGACCCGGGTGCCGGTCTTCACCTGGTCCCAGGTGGTCCGCGGCAGGTTGACGCCCGCGGCCTTCCAGGCGGCCTGGGTGAGCCCCGAGCAGTCGTAGGAGCCGGGCCCGGTGGCGCCCCAGACGTACGGCTTGCCGATCTGGGCGCGGGCGAACGCGAGGGCCGTGGCGGCCTTGCCCGACGACGTACCGGAGCCGGAACCCGAGCTGCTCCCGCTGCCCGTGCTGCTGCCCGTCCCCGAGCTGCCGCCCTTGGCCTGCTCCGACGCCTTGCGCTTCTTCGCCGCCGCTGCCTGCTCCTGCGCCAGCTTCTCCGCCTTGCGCCTGGCCTCGGCTTCCTTCTTCTTCTCCAGCGCCGCCAGCCGCGCCTTCTCCTCGGCGGTCAGCTTCGACAGCAGCCGGCGCGCGTCCGCGAGCTTCGACTGGACGGACTGCTTGCTCGCCTTCAGCGCGGCCTGCGACTCGGTCAGACTCTCCAGGCTGCGCGCCGCCTCACCGCGCTTGCGGGCCGCCGAGCGCTGCTCGGCCTGGTAGTCGGCGACGGCCTTCTCCTGGCGGTCGCCCAGCCGCTTCATCAGCTGGTCCTGGTCGAAGTACGACTGGGGGTTGTCGGCGAGCAGCAGGGTGGCCGTGGTGGAGAGGGTGCCCTCGCGGTACTGGGCGGCGGCGTAGTTGCCGAGTGTGCGGCGGGAGTCGTTGACCTTCGCGGTGCGCTCGGCGACCTGGTCGAGGAGGGAGTCGACCGTCTTGCGCTGCGCGGTCGTGGCCTCCTGGGCCTGGTTGTACTGCTGGGTCGCGGTCCCGGCCTGGCGGTAGAGCCCGTCGACCTTCTTCTGGACCTCTTCGATGCCCGGCTTCGGCGCCGGCTTCGCGCCGGGCGCCGGTGCGGCACCGGCGGTCTGGGCGAACAGGGAGACCGAGGCGAGGGCCGCGGTGGTGATGCCCAGGGCGGGAGCGGTACTGCGTACGCGGGAACGCGGTTTGCGGTGCGTTGCCAAGACAGGCAACTCCTTCCGTGGACCGCCTACCGGGTTGGCGGTGGGGGTGCCTCCCAGGCCGTTCAGGCTCTGGGGGAGGGTTCGGGCTCGTCCGGAAGGTCGCCCTACGGTCCTCGGTGGTGCTGGGCTGTGCGTGGTGCGGACCGATTCACCCCGGTGGTGCTTGGCGGGTCCCCGGCTCCGGCTGCCGTGCGTCGTACGTCACACATCGCGGCGCACGCGGTACGGCAGAACGGACTCGGCGCGGACCGCTCGCTCCGGCGCGGTTCGCCGGGAGGGGCACGTGCGGTCCTGAGCGAGCAAGATAGCCAACTCCTGTGACGGGTGGGAAGGCTGATGTTCGATATGCCCGATACATTTTCGTGACCTTGCGGCGGGACGGCCGGGCCGGCGGCGATCCGGGCGGTCAGCGGTCCGGTCCGGCGTCGGGTCGGCGTGCGGTCCGGCATCAGGCCGGGGCGCGGCCGGCGTGCGGTCCGGCATCGGGTCGGGCGGGCGGTCAGCGGTCCGGTCCGGAGTGCGGCCCGGCGTCCGGTCCGGAGTGCGGCCCCTGACTGTCACTGGCTCGGCCTAGACTCGGTAGACGATGAGCAGCCTCTTTGACGACAGCTTCCTGGCGAACCTCCAGCCCCCGGAGGAAGAGCCCCCGCCGCCCGCCGAGGACCCCGCCGGTGGCCACGCCGGAGGGGGCCACCCTCCGGAGGAGGTTCCGCACGACCTGTTCGCCGGTGCGTGGCCCGCAGGGGAAGGGGCGGCGCCCCGGCGTGACGCGTACTACCGCGATGGCGCCCCGCGTCCCGCCGTGGACCCCGCCGCGCTGCTCGAAGGGCTGAACGCCGAGCAGCGCGCCGCCGTCGTGCACGCCGGCTCGCCGCTGCTCATCGTGGCGGGCGCCGGGTCGGGCAAGACCCGGGTGCTGACCCACCGGATCGGGCATCTGCTCGGCTCGCGCGGGGTGCACCCCGGCCAGATCCTCGCGATCACCTTCACCAACAAGGCCGCGGGCGAGATGAAGGAGCGCGTCGAGGAGCTGGTGGGCCCGCGCGCCCAGGCCATGTGGGTCATGACCTTCCACAGCGCGTGCGTACGGATCCTGCGCCGTGAGTCGAAGAAGCTCGGCTTCACCTCGTCGTTCTCGATCTATGACGCCGCCGACTCGAAGCGGCTGATGGCGCTGGTCTGCCGTGACCTGGACCTGGACCCGAAGAAGTTCCCGCCGAAGTCGTTCAGCGCCAAGATCTCGAACCTCAAGAACGAACTGATCGACGAGGAGACCTTCGCCGGGCAGGCGGCTGGGGGCACCTCCCAGACGGAGTCTGGGGGAGGATTCGAGAAGACCCTCGCCGAGGCGTACGCGCTCTACCAGGCACGGCTGCGCGAGGCCAACGCGCTGGACTTCGACGACATCATCATGACGACGGTCCATCTGCTCCAGGCGTTCCCGGACGTCGCCGAGCACTACCGGATGCGCTTCCGGCACGTCCTGGTCGACGAGTACCAGGACACCAACCACGCCCAGTACACGCTGGTGCGCGAACTGGTCGGCCCGTCCGGCGAGGGCAGGGCGCCGGGCGAACTGTGCGTCGTCGGTGACGCGGACCAGTCCATCTACGCGTTCCGCGGCGCCACGATCCGCAACATCCTCCAGTTCGAGGAGGACTACCCCGACGCGACCACGATCCTCCTGGAGCAGAACTACCGCTCCACCCAGACGATCCTCTCCGCCGCCAACGCGGTGATCGAGCGCAACGAGAACCGCCGTGCCAAGAACCTCTGGACCGAGGCCGGCGAGGGCGCGAAGATCATCGGCTATGTCGCCGACACCGAGCACGACGAAGCGCAGTTCGTCGCCGACGAGATCGACCGGCTGACCGACGCGGGAGACGCGAAGGCCGGTGACGTCGCCGTCTTCTACCGGACGAACGCGCAGTCCCGTGTCTTCGAGGAGATCTTCATCCGGGTCGGCCTTCCGTACAAGGTCGTCGGCGGGGTGCGGTTCTACGAGCGCAAGGAGGTCCGCGATGTGCTGGCCTATCTGCGCGTCCTGGCCAACCCCGAGGACACCGTCCCGCTCCGCCGCATCCTCAATGTGCCCAAGCGTGGTATCGGTGACCGCGCGGAGGCGATGATCGACGCACTCGCGCAGCGCGAGAAGGTCAGCTTCCCGCAGGCGCTGCGCCGGGTCGACGAGGCGTACGGCATGGCGGCCCGCTCGGCCAACGCCGTGAAGCGGTTCAACGTCCTGATGGAGGAGCTCCGTACGATCGTCGAGTCGGGTGCGGGGCCCGCCGTGGTGCTGGAGGCGGTCTTCGAACGGACCGGCTATCTGGCCGAGTTGCAGGCGTCCACCGACCCGCAGGACGAGACCCGCATCGAGAACCTCCAGGAACTGGCCGCTGTAGCTCTGGAGTTCGAGCAGGAGCGCGGCGACGAGGAGGGCGCGGGCACGCTCGCCGAATTCCTGGAGAAGGTCGCCCTGGTTGCCGACTCGGACCAGATCCCCGACGAGGACGAGGACGGCTCGGGGGTCATCACGCTGATGACGCTCCACACGGCCAAGGGGCTCGAATTCCCCGTGGTGTTCCTGACCGGCATGGAGGACGGTGTCTTCCCGCACATGCGCGCGCTGGGGCAGGTCAAGGAGCTGGAGGAGGAGCGGCGGCTGGCGTACGTGGGGATCACGCGCGCCCGCGAGCGGCTGTATCTGACGCGCTCGACCCTGCGCAGCGCGTGGGGCCAGCCGTCGTACAACCCGGCATCGCGCTTCCTGGAGGAGATCCCGGCGCAGCATCTGGAGTGGAAGCGGCTGGGTGCGATGTCGGCCCCGGCGGGACCGACATCGGGGATCACCTCGTCGCTGTCGTCCTCGCTGTCCTCGTCGCGTGCGCGCGGAGGATCCGGCGGCTCTTCGGGCTTCGCGACACGGCGGGCCGGCGACAAGCCGGTGATCACGCTGAACGTGGGGGACCGGGTGACGCACGACCAGTTCGGCCTGGGCACGGTGATGCAGGTGACCGGATCGGGTGCGGACGCCCAGGTCACGGTGGACTTCGGCGACGAGCGCCCGAAGAAGCTGCTGCTGCGCTACGCACCGGTCGAGAAGCTGTAGGCCGCGCCCTCGCCCCGGTGGGGCGGTGGTCCGGGGCGGCGAGGTTCTCGGAGAGTCGGGTCCTCGAAGGGGCCGGGGCCACGGGCTTGGGTCGCGGGCTTTGGTTACGGGCGTGGGTTACGGGCGTGGGTTACGTCGGGTCGAGGCCGTGGCTGCGGAGCCACGGCAGCGGGTCGATCGCCGCGCCGCTGTGGGGCCGTACCTCGAAGTGCATGTGCGGCCCGGTCGAGTTCCCGGAGCTCCCCGAGTACGCGATGACGTCGCCCGCCTTGACGGAGCCCGAGCGGATCTTGGTGCTGCTGAGGTGGCAGTACCAGGTCTCGGTGCCGTCGGGCGACGTGACCATGGCCATGTTGCCGTAGGCGCTGTTCCACTGGGTACGGACGGTGCCGTCGGTCGCGGCCATGACGGGAGTCCCGTAGGAGACGGGGAAGTCGATACCGGTGTGCACGGACATCCAGTTGACCCCGGCCTGGCCGAAGTAGGCGCTGAGCCCCTTCTGTTTCACCGGCAGGACGAACTTCGGCCGGGCCGCTTCCTTGCGCGCGGCTTCCTCCTCGGCCTTCTTCTTCGCCGTGGCCTGCCGCTGCTTCAGATCGATGCGCTCCTGCGTACGGCTGGCGCGGTCGGCGAAGTCATCGGCCTCGTGGCTGAGATCGGCGAGCTGGCCGTCCAGTTTGCTGTTGGCGGCCACCGGTTTGACGGACGACGGGTCGGCGGCGGCCTGCGTACCGGTGCCGCTGTCCTTGCCGCTCTCCCCGATCCCGCCGACGGTCGCGGCGGCGACTCCGGCAACCCCCATCACACAGGCGGACGGGACCGCGATGGTCAGCAGCGCGGAACGCTTGGCAGGCGTACGGCGACGGCCACCCCTGCCACCCGGTGCGCGGCGGGCGCCGGGTGGAGAGGGGAGGCGTGACGAGAGAGGTGCTGCCGGGTGGGACGCGGGTGGTGCGTCGTCGTCCGCCGGGTGGTCCGCCGGAGGGCCCGCCAGGTGGAGGGAGCTGTCCGGAAGTTCGGGATCGTTGAACCCGGACGGCCCGTCGTGGTCGGCGAACGCCGCGAATTCGGCGGTGTGTTCGGGTCCGGTGACGTCCGGGAGATCGACGGCGGCGAACTGCTGCGTCGGGTGCGGGGCCGCCGCGCCGGCGGAGTTCCAGGCGGTGGCGTCGTGGGCGCCCGTGTCATGGGCGCCGCTGTCGTAGGTGCCGGTGCCGGTGTCGTACGTATCAGCGCCGTGGGCGGCCGTTCCGTAGACACCGGTTCCGTAGGTGCTGGTGGTGTTGGTGGCGCTGGTGGCGTACGCGCCGGTGTCCCACTGGCCCGTCGTGTCGTACCCGCCCGTGTCCTGACCGGCGAAGGTGTGCGCTGGATGCCCGTAACTCTGCGACTGGGGCTGCGTATACGGCTGCTGGTACGGCACGTCGTATCCGGGAGTTTCCCGCGCACCCGTGTCCCACTGCGTGGTGTCGTACTCACCGCTGTGACCGCCGGCACGGTAGGGGCCGTGCGCTCCGGACGGCGCTCCGGACGGGTATCCCCCCGGCATATCACCGAAGAGCGGATCGACGGCGAAAGAACCGGTGGGGCTGCCGGCGGAGTAACCGTCGTTTCCGACGTACCCGGCGTGGGTTTGCTGGTCGTTCACCAACGTCTCTCTCGCCTCGGCAGCAGGGGCCCTGCGTTCGGGGGCACCCCCGGTGGAAGCAGTGGCGCGACTGTACCCGGCGGTACATGGCGGCGACAATCTTCGGCAGGTACCGGACGCGTGGGAAACGGGCATTCGGCCGTCTTTCGAGGGGCTATGTGCACAGCCTTGGCCCGGCGTTCGGGAAGCGTTCGACCTGTCCATGCCTTTCGACCGTTTGTACCCCTTTCTTTCGCTCCCTCTTCACGGTGCTTTCCGGCCTTGTTCAGGCGAATGTCCAGGCGACTGTTCAGGCGACCGAGATGACGCTTTCCCGGGGGCCGGCTGCCGCGTCGTCGGGTGAGTCGAGGGCCTGCCTGATGGCGGCGGCCACGGCCGGGTGCACCGGCAGGGCGAGATGCCCGATGCCGCTGACCCTGACATTCGTCGTGATCAGGTCGGGGTGGTCGATACAGCCGGCCTCGACCGGGATCATCAGACGGTCGAGTTCGCTCCAGAAACTCACGAACCGGGTGCGGCAACCGGGTGCGGGCTCGCGCAATTCCTCGATCACATCCGAGTGGGGGAGCATCTGCCGTACGAGTGGATGGGCGCTCATCAATTGAGCGATCTGGGTCCCCTCGTGCGGTGTGCCGAGCGTGACGAGCGTGTGCACCTTTCTGTCACCGCCCAGTCGCTGTACGTAGTACCGGGCGATCAGGCCGCCCAGGCTGTGCCCGACGATGTCGACGTCCTTGTGCCCCGTGCGGGCGCAGATCTCGTCGATGTGGTCTCCCAGCAGCTCGGCTGCCGCCCGGATGTCGCAGGTCAGCAGCGAGTAGTTCAGCGACTCCGGATGCTGCCACCCGTGCCGCAGGAGGGAGCGGCGCAGCAGGACGAACACGGAGCGGTTGTCCACGAAGCCGTGGAGCAGTACGACGGGGCGGTGCCCCTGGTCGGAAGGGGGGAGCTGGCCGACCGCGGCCTCCCCGGCGCGGGGCTGCCGGAGCGCGCCCCCGCGCGGGCCGCGCAGCGGGCTGCCGAGGGTTTCACCGGCAGGCGGCCCTGCGGGTCCTGGGGTGCGTCCGCGGGCGCTCCGTGTGCCGGCGGGGCCGCCGGGTGGTGCGCTCAGGGGTACGTCGATCCGGCGCTCGTCCGTGATCCCGGACGGGTAGAGGAGCATATGCCCGGCCAGAACCGCGAGGTCGAGGGCCGTGGCGCGCAGTGGCACGGCGGACAGCTGGAGCTGGTGCAGCAGCCATTGGGGGGAGAGGAAATCCGGCAGCACCTTCATGGGGCGACCTCCCGAACGGCGTACGGGGACCACCTTGTCCCCACGCGCACTCATGGGTGCCACGGAAGAGTTCCTGGCTGACACAACCGACATGCCAGCTTCCGTGTCATCCACCGTGTACCCGATGGTACGGGTGATACGGCGCTCTCGCCTGCGGCTCCCGTCCAGCGCCACCCCGATACGCCTGACGCCGGGGATGGCGGCCGGAGGCCCGGCCCGGCGCGGGGTGTGACGCGTAGTGAATGTGTCCCAGGTGTGATTTCCCCCTCCCTGACCACCGTGAAACGGCAGCTTGCGGGATGCTGTCGATAACGTTCGTTCACGTTCGTTCGCATCGTGCATGGAGGCAGTGATGGGTGTGGTCGGTCCGATCCGCGTAGTGGTCGCCAAGCCGGGGCTCGACGGACACGATCGCGGGGCGAAGGTCATCGCGCGTGCGCTGCGGGATGCCGGTATGGAGGTCATCTACACCGGCCTCCACCAGACGCCCGAGCAGATCGTGGGCACCGCCATTCAGGAGGATGCCGACGCCATCGGTCTGTCCATCCTGTCGGGCGCCCACAACACGCTCTTCGCGAAGGTGCTCGACCTGTTGAAGGAGCGGGACGCGGAAGACATCAAGGTGTTCGGCGGCGGGATCATCCCGGAAGCGGACATCGCACCGCTGAAGCAGCTGGGTGTCGCGGAAATCTTCACGCCGGGCGCCACGACGACATCCATCGTGGACTGGGTCAACGCGAACGTACGCCAGCCCGCAGGCGCCTGACGGCGCGACCCGACCCGTCACGACGCGACCCGACCCGACCCGATTCGGTGGGGCTGCGGCTCGGGCTACGGCTGGGCCGGGTTGCCCCTGGGCTGGGCCTGGTTGGACGTGGGCCGGGCTGAGCCTGGCCTGGTGGAACGTGGGCTTGGTTGAACGCGAGTGGGCTGCGGTCAGTCCTCCGCCCGTTCTTCCGCCAGCTCCGCGGCCATGGCGGCCCGCAGCCGCAGTGTCGACCCCAGCCGCTGGAACGCCTCCGACCAGTAGCTGCCGGCCCCCGGTGATGTTCCCTCCGTTTCGTCCGGTATCGCGGTGAGGATCTCAAGGCGCGGTGCTTCCGCGGGGTCCAGGCACCGTTCGGCCAGTCCCATGACACCGCTGAAGCTCCACGGGTAGCTGCCCGCGTCCCGCGCGATCTCCAGGGCGTCCACCACGGCCCGGCCCAGCGGCTCCGCCCAGGGCACATCGCAGACGGCAAGCAGCTGAAACGCCTCCGACAGCCCGTGCCCGGCGATGAACTCGGCTACCCAGCAGGCCCGTTCGTCGGCCGGCAGCGCGGCGAGCAGCTTGGCCCGCTCGGCAAGCGATGCGGTGCCGGGACCCGACAGCAGCGCACGTGACCACTCGGTGTCCCGCTGCCGCACCGCCGCCCGGCACCATGCGGCGTGCAGCTCCTCGTCCCAGCCGTCCGCCACCGGCAACGCGACGATCCGGCCGGGCGAGCGTCCGCCCAGCCTGGCGGTCCAGACCCCGAGCGGAGCCGCCTCCACCAGCTGGCCCAGCCACCAGGACCGCTCGCCCCGTCCCGTCGGCGGCACTGCGGATACGCCGTCGCGCTGCATCGCCGCATCGCACTCGTGCGGCGCTTCGACCGATATCCGGGCCTGCTCCCCGGACAGATCCAGACTGACGCAGGTCATCGCGCGTTCGGCCATCCGCCCGGCCAGTGCGGAAGCGGGCAGCGCGGAGAGCAGTTCGGCCGCGGTGGACCGGACATTGCGGCTGCGGTCGGCCAAGGCGCCTTCCAGGAAGGGTTCGTCGCCGGCCGTGAGCTCGGTGCGCAACGAGTCGAGGAACATCAGACGGTCCTCGGCCCGCTCCGTGGGCCAGGTGGTGGCGAGCAGTTCGACCCCGGCGGCCGGTGCGTCCAGCCGTACGGCGGTGAGGAGTGCCACGCGCTCGGCGAACAGCCCTTCTTCCCAGAGGCGTTGGACGGCGGCCGTGTCGGTGGGCGCGGGCAGTACCGCGCCGCTGGATGTGCTGCGCAGCGCGAACTTCCAGTCGGGGTTGAGCCGGGCGAGCCACAATCCGCGCGCCCCGGCGAAAGCGAGTGCCTGCGGACGCAGATCCGTACGCGCCCGCGCGGCGTCGAGCAGGGCGCCCAGCTGCGCGGCCGGTGCGCGGTAGCCGTGCCGGAGCGCCGCCGCGAGCCACTGGGGCAGCAACTCGGTGAGGTCCGGTGCCGTGCCGCGCCGTCCACCCGAGCCCGGTGGCCCGGCCCGGTCTGCCAGCAGCTGGGCCAGTCTCCGCCTTGCCGGCTCCGGAGGCTCGGGTCGGGGATCGTCCGGGGCGGGGGAGGGCGGTACGGCTGCGGCAGCGGGCAGCAGCCCTGCTCTTCGCCGCACGGTGTGCAGTGCGGCCGCGTCCAGCAACGGACGCTCCCCAGGTGGGACCGGCCTGCGGTCGGTACCGAGCAGAGCCGAGGTGACGAGGTCTTCCCAGGCGGTGATGGTGCGGCTACTGGTCATCGGTTCCCTCCATGAGTCACGAGCGCGAGCACGGGTGTGTATACGTACGCGCACGTGAACGCGTACGGGAATGCGGGCCATTGGGGGGGGGAATAAGGCTGACCTTGGCGTCCCTGGTGACTCACCGGTGACTGACTCCCGGGTGGCTCCCAGGCGCTGGTCCGGCCTCGTCAGGTCAGCGGTACGGCTTCGGCTGTCCCCGGGGCCCAGGCCGTGAGCGGCGTGAAGCCGCGGTGGCCGCACTCACCGAACACGGTGACGGGGCCGCCCCCGGAGAGCGCGGTGAGTTTCCACAGGCCGGCCCTGGCCGAAGAGCCCGGGGCGATGGGCAGTGCTGACCCGCCCTCGGCGTCGGCCAGTTGCCAGCCGTCGGCGGTGCCGTTGCGGCTGCCTCCATCGGCGCCGGGCACCGGTATGACGGACGAGAGCGTCGCCGGCCAGGAGCCGAGCCAGGGATCGTCGCGCAGGGCCACCCCGTACGCCCTGAGGGCGGCTCCGGTCGATATCCCCTCGGGCGGCCCGGCTGCCCGTTCCGGAGAACCGAAACGCTCACCCAGCGCGGCCCGCAGCTGACCGGCCCCTGGATACGGCACCAGATCCGCGTCCAGTGTCAGGCCCACGGGCAGTGCCGTTCCCGGTGCTCTGCCCGCCGCACCGAAGTCCAGCAGCTGGGCGGTACGCCCCGACCGGCTGCCGTACAGCCAGATGCGGCGGGTGGTGAGTTTCCCGTCGGTCGAGTCCTGCTGGGAGAGGACCAGCCACTGGTCCCGGACCGGTGGACCCTCGGCTGATACGGGCAGCCCGACGCGAGTGCGTACGGTCGTGGCCAGTGCCTCCGGAAGCAGTTCCCGTCCGAGCCAGGCTCTGTCCAGCAGATGCAGCATCGCGCACTCCTCGAGCAGCCGCACCGGCCAGCCCTGGCCGGACGACGGTATGCCGCCCAACTCCCTGACACGTGCGGCCAGTCCGGGGGCCTGCGCGTCGACCATGCGGGCTGCGGTCTCCTCCCAGAGTGCGTATCCCGACTGCTCCGCTCCGGCCAGACCGCTCCGCAGCAGGTCGTCGAGGCGCTGTTCCAGCTCGGTGGCGCCCGCGGTGACCCGCTCGGCCCGGCGCGCGGCCCGGCGGCCGACCGCCTCCGGATCCGCCGGTTTCCCGGGCGCGGGAGCCGCGCCCTCCGCGGAACTGGCCTTCGGCCGGGCCGCCCTGCGGGCTTCGAGCCACTCGGCCGCCCACTCCGGCGGAGTCGCTGTTTCCTTCACGGCGGCGTCCGCGGCCGCCCAGAGCAACAGCAGCCCCAGCGCGTGCTTGCACGGAAACTTCCGGCTGGGACAACTGCACTTGTAGGCCACCCCCGATGTGTCCACGACCGTCCGGTACGGCTTGCTGCCGCTTCCGCTGCACAGCCCCCACACGGCTCCCGAGCCGACCGTCCACCCCGCTTCCGACCACGGCCCGGACGAACCGCCGAGTCTGCTCCCCGCCTTGCGTGACGCGGCGTCAGGAGCCAGTGCCAGCACCTGGTCGGCCGACCAGCGCGCCCGCTGCCCGACCCCCTGCCCGACCACCTGCCCAACCACCCGCCGAACCTCCTGCCGATTCATGGCTCCGAAGGTACGTGCCACCACTGACAATGGGCTCTCAGCTGCGGAAACGGTCGATTGTCAGTGCCATGGTGCACGGTGGGAACCACATCCGGTCGAACGATCTGGAGGGGGATCCATGACCACGCCCGAAAACACCGCTGCAGAGGTTCTGAGGCCGCATGCGGAGGACGCATTCGCCCATGAACTGAAGGCACTTGCGGCTGCGGACGACCGTCCGCGCCCCGAGCGCTGGAAGCTCTCGCCCTGGGCCGTGGCCACATATCTCCAGGGCGGCACGCTCCCGGACGGCACGGTGATCACACCCAAGTACGTCGGACCGCGCCGCATCGTCGAAGTCGCCGTCACCACCCTCGCCACTGACCGGGCCCTGCTGCTGCTCGGTGTTCCCGGCACCGCGAAGACCTGGGTCTCCGAGCACCTCGCGGCGGCTGTGAGCGGAGACTCCACGCTGCTCGTCCAGGGCACGGCCGGGACGCCGGAGGAAGCGATCAGATACGGCTGGAACTACGCACAGCTGCTGGCCCACGGACCCAGCCGTGACGCCCTGGTGCCCAGCCCTGTCATGCGGGCCATGGCGGAGGGCATGACCGCACGCGTCGAGGAGCTGACGCGGATCCCCGCTGACGTGCAGGACTCTCTGATCACGATCCTGTCGGAGAAGACACTGCCCATTCCGGAGCTGGGCCAGGAGACGCAGGCGGTCCGCGGATTCAACGTGATCGCCACGGCCAACGACCGCGACCGGGGGGTCAACGAGCTGTCCAGCGCTCTGCGGCGGCGTTTCAACACCGTGGTCCTGCCGCTGCCCTCCACGGCCGACGCCGAGGTCGACATCGTCTCCCGGCGAGTCGACCAGATCGGCCGGTCGCTCGACCTGCCCGCAGCGCCCGAAGGCATGGACGAGATCCGTCGGGTGGTGACTGTCTTCCGGGAGTTGCGCGGCGGGGTCACCGGGGACGGGCGGACCAAGGTCAAGTCCCCGTCGGGGACGCTCTCCACGGCCGAGGCGATCTCCGTCGTCACCAACGGGCTGGCGCTCGCGGCGCACTTCGGCGACGGGGTGCTCCGGTCGTCCGATGTCGCGGCGGGTCTGCTGGGTGCGGTCGTCCGTGATCCAGCGGCCGACCGGGTTGTCTGGCAGGAGTACCTGGAGACCGTGGTCCGGGAGCGGGACGGCTGGAAGGACTTCTACCGGGCCTGCCGGGAGGTCTCGGTATGACCGGGCGCATGGCTTCTTCTTCCGTGTCCGGGGCGCCCCCGGGGCGGAAGGCCGGCACTTCCGGAGAGCTGGCCGCTTCGGCGGAAGGCAAGGCGCCCGCGCCCGCTGCGCCCAGCGCGTCCGCTGCGTCCGCTGCGCCCAGCGCGCCCACTGCGCCCACTGCGCCCACTGCGCCCACTGCGCCC
>NZ_JAAGLN010000101.1 GCF_010548145.1 Streptomyces sp. SID10853 | reverse complement strand
TGCTCTTCCGATCTTGCGGTGGCAGGCGGCCAGCTGCACGCCGGGCACCCGGGGGAGGCGGCGGGGCAGCAGTTCGTCGGTGAGGGTGCTCACCCGGGCGCGGGCGCGGGTCAGTTCGACCAGCCGCGCCAGGTGCTCGCTCGCGTACCGCGTGTAGAGGCCGATGAGCCGGCGGTGGCGGTCCGCGGGTTCGGCGGGCTCGTCGTAGAGCCAGACGGCCGCGCCGAGCGGGCCGGCTGTCGCGGCCGAGAGCGGGACGGCGTAGCTGGCCGCGAAGCCGACACGGGTGGCGACCTCGCGGTGGCGGGGGTCGAGGTGCTTGTCACCGAGGATGTCGGGGGTGGCGATGCCGTCGGACGGGGCTGAGCCGGAACCGGGGTCGGTGCTGGTGCCGGCGGCGGTTTGCGCGCCGGTATGTGCGCCGGTCTGCGTCGTGCTGCTCTGCGGAGTGCTCCGGGCGCGGGCGTGTGCGCCGGGAGGGGCGCCCGTACCGCCTTCGAGCATGCGTCCGTACGCCGTGACGCCGCGCGGAATCGTTTCGATGTGGCCGAGTTCGGCGTGGCTGAGGCCGAGTCCGACGGTGCGGGCCGGGCAGGGGCCGTACGCCGGGCCGCCCGGTGCCGGGGTGCTCGCGGGTTCCAGCACGACCAGGCCGCGCCGGGCGCCGGCCAGCGATGCGCCGGCCCGCAGGAACTCCTGGAGCGCGTCGTCCAGGGTGCTGGTGGCGGCCAGCCGTTCGGTGAGTTCGTGCAGCGTGGTGAGGTCGAAGACCCAGCCGGCCAGCCGGTCCTGGATCAGGGCGCCGGGGGCGGCGGCCGGTACGGGGGCGGGGAGTGGTGCGGCAGTGTGCGCGGGGGCCGGAACTGTGGAGTCGATTCCAGCCACTTTCGGCAGGTGAGGTGCGCTCATGGCAGCCGGCTTTCTGACTGGTGTGTTTCGCTCAATAGCATCGCAAACCCCCATCCCATTCTGCGTAGCTATCAATGGATCCACATGTACACGCAGAAGCGAGGAGATGTCCAGCATTGTCCCCTTGGGGCCCCTGGTGTCCACGGGAGATTTCTGTCGCCTTCCAGTAGATAACCAACTTGGCCGGAAAGTGCCCCCCTGTGCGGCTATTTGATGTCGACTGAGGTCGTTCGGCAGAGCGTCACACCGACTGCGGTGGGTACGTAATCGGTGATGGCCAGGGGCAGTTGATACCGCCCCGGAACCTGTTGGCGGGCCCGGGCGTCTATACCGCTGTGGGTCACGCCCATCCCCGAATGGCGGGGTTCGCGCAAGCGGCACAGTGGCAGAGCGTTTCAGCGGCACGGCGATTCACCGGCACAGCGCACAGCACGGAAGCAAGCACAGACAGCACGGGACAAGTACGCGCCACCCACGCGCCACTCCTGGCCATGCTTGAGCTATGAACTCGGAACCAGGCTCCGCCCTGCCGGTCACCATCACCGCGGGCCAAGAGTGTGTGCACAGACAGTGACGTTTACGTATCCATGACGCGATGCGGACCTCGGCGTTCAACGGAAAGGAACGAGCGCTCATGCGCGAGATCCTCGGAAGGCGACGCGGACTCCGGTTCCGGCGCAGTGGACGGCACGCACAGCTCGACGCGGCGCTGACCTGCGCAACCGGCTGGCAGTGGCCCGTCGTTCCCGGTGTGGGGCACATCGCCTCCGCCGGCCGGGAGCGCGGCTGCGGCTGCCCCGACCCCGAGTGCGTCGTCCCCGGCGCACACCCCTTCGACCCGGGGCTCCTCGCGGCGACCACCGACGAGCGCATGGTGCGCTGGTGGTGGACCGGCCGCCCCGATGCCCCGGTGATCATGGCGACGGGAGGCCGTGCGCCGTGTGCGCTCAGCCTGCCCGCCGTCGCGGGCGCGCGCGCTCTGGTCGCGCTCGACCGGATGGGCATGCGGCTCGGCCCCGTCGTGGCGACGCCCACGCGCTGGTCGCTGCTGGTCTCCCCGTACTCGCTGGAGCGGCTCGGCGAACTGCTGCATGCCAAGGACTGGGTGCCTAGTTCACTGCGGTTCCACGGCGAGGGCGGCTATCTGGTGCTGCCGCCGTCCGAGACCGGCAAGGGCCCTGTCTGGTGGGAGCGTGCCCCCGCTCCGGGTGTACGGCCGGAGCCTGACGCGGGCGGATCTACGGGCGGATCCGCCGGCGCCCGCGGCACCGGGGCGCCATGGCTGCCGGATGTCGAGGCGGTGCTGGACGCGCTGGTCGAGGCGAGCACGGGCGCCCCCGGCGGTGGCAGCAAGCTCGCCTACTGACACTGGCGGCTCCGCCTGCTGACGATGCTCGGCCGGGACTGCTCGGGGCTCACGCCCCGCGTGGACCGGCGTGCGGGGCGTGCGTACGGAGTGCGGGCGCTGCGCTGGTGTCGCGCGGGCGAACGGGGCGGGCGCGATGCGCTGCCGCTGTGCTGCCCGGCTGTGCTCGGGAGGCAACTCCGCTCCCCCTGCCGGGCATTGAGAACCCGGGCATGGAAGGGCCCGGCCGTTGGCGACGGGGGATGCACCAACGACCGGGCTACTAGAACGGTAACAAGAGATCGGCGGTTCGCAAATTCGATCTCATGTATTCGGACAGCGACTTACGTGTGCGCACGGCCAGTTGTGACCGGAGTCACCTGCCGTCCGCCCGGACCGTCACTCTCAGCTGAGCGTCACCTGGCGGTTGGTGAGGCCGCCCCGGGCCCGCCGCTCCTCCGGGGTGAGCGGAGCGCCGGTGGCCAGGGCCGCGGTCAGCCGCTCCGCGAACTCGGCGGCGGGCTTCTCGCATTCCTCGGCCTTCATCGCGCTCGGCAGGTCCCAGACCGGGACCGTCAGCCCGTGCGCGCGGAAGGACCCGACCAGCCTGGTTCCGACACCGAGCGACGAGGTGCCCGCGGCGTGCAGCCGGGCCAGCGCGTCCAGCAGCTGCTCCTCGGGGTGGAGCATCACCCAGCGCAGGTGGTTCTTGTCGGGGGTCTCGCACCAGTAAGCAGCGTCCACCGAGGCGAGCTTCGCGGTGGGGATGACCGCTTCGTTGGCGCGCTCCAGTGAGGCGGAGACCTCCGGTGTGGCGTTCTCCGAGTCGGGAACCCAGAATTCGAACCCCGGGTGTACCACCGGCTCGAAAGGAGCGCCCGGGTCCAGCAGATCCTGGAGCCGGGGCCCGTCGGGTGCGGCCTGCCGGCCGGCGACGGGGGTGCCGGGCTCGGCGGCCAGCGCCTGCTGGAGGGTGTCGGCCAGGTCGCGGCTGAGGTCGCCCGACGGGGTGTCGTTCTGCAGGCCGAGCAGGACGGAGCCGTCGTCACGGCGCAGCGCGGGCCAGGCCATGGGCAGCACGGTCGCGAGGGTCACGGACGGCACGCCGTCGGGCAGCCCGCCCTTGAGGGTGAGTTCCACGGTCGCCGCGGGTACCAGCTCGCGCAGTGCGACCCAGTCGCCTTCGCCGGGCAGACCCTCGAAGGGGCGCTGGACCAGCTCGGCCACCGCGTGCGCGGCCGCCCGGCCGTGGCATGCCTTGTAACGACGGCCGGAGCCACAGGGGCAGGGCTCACGGGCCCCGACCACGGGGACGTGCTCGGCGGCGCCTGCGGAGCGGGCCCCGTTGGTTCCGTGAGGGGCCTTCGTCTGAGGACGCTTCTTCGCCATGGTGCGGCTCTCTCCCGACTGCGCTGGACCTGTGTCTGGCGCGAGCCTATGGGATGTGAGCCCCATCGCGCGGGGGCTCACGGAGACCGGACCGCCGCCGCCCACCCGTCCGGAGCCGGATCAGTCGACTCCGTCGAAGAGGTCGGGGAAGGAGACGTCCGGCACCGGGGACTCCGGGAAGCCGGCCACGTCCTGGAACTGCGCCGTGACCCCCGGGAATTCCGCTGCCTCGGTGAACTCCGGGGCCGGCTCCGGAACCATCTCCGGAGCGAACCCGGCAGCCAGCTCCGAGACCTCCGGCACCCCTGGGAAGCCGGAGACGGCCGAGACCACCGGGGTGGCCTGGGCGGCGGCCTGAGCGGGGAAGCCCGGCCCGCCCACGGAACCGCCCGCGGTGCGCTCCTCCCGGCGCGCCCCGGTGACGAGCACCCAGACGGTCACTTCGCCGGACACGTTGTCCCGTACGCCCCACTCCTGCGCCAGCGCGCTGATGATGTTGAGCCCGCGACCGCCGCGCGCCGTGACCGATGGAGTGGCTGGAACCGGTCGGGTCGGGCCGCCCCCGTCGGTCACCTCCACGGTCAGTCTGCCTGCCTTGTCCACGCGCCAAGCAGCGCGGACGTCGCCGTCACCGATCTCTGTCCGGCCCAGCGGCCTGCCGTGCCGGCAGGCGTTGCTGAGCAGTTCGGAAAGGATCAGTACCGCGTCGTCGACGACCGAGTCGGACACGCCGGTCCTGCGCAGCTGATCGCGCATCCGGTGTCTCGCTTCCCCCACGCCCGCAGGGCCATGGGGTACGGCCATGCTCGACGACGCGGGCACTTCCTGTGCCACCACCAACGCCACCCCCGAGACCTCCTTTGCCCCCACGCCATCGATTGGATGCCCCGGCGTACTGCACCGGAAACCGGCCAAACGAGGCCCGATGACGCACTCGACGTGCTCGAATACGGGCTGAACGCGCCGGTGCACTCCCTGTGACCGCATTGATCCGGATTGAAAGGGACTTATCGGTCACGGGCGCTAGTCTCAGGCAATTATGTCTAAAGCCTGCCCAGTTGGGACAAGACCTGTTTCGGGCGGTTGGTGATGATTGCGTCCACGCCCAGCTCGGCGCAGAGCGCGACGTCCTCCGGCTCGTTCACGGTCCACACATGCACCTGGTGCCCGGCCCTGTGCAGGCGTTGGACGTAGCCGGGGTGGCTGCGCAGGATCCGCATACCGGGTCCGGCGATCCCGGCACCGGCGGGCAGCCGGCCGTCGCGCAGCCGAGGCGAGAGGAACTGCAGCAGGTAGACGGTGGGGATGGCGGGTGCGGCGGCGGCGACGCGGTGCAGTGAACGGGCCGAGAAACTCATGATCCTCACCGGCGACGAGTCGCCGGGCGACGGCGAGTCCAGGCCGAAACGGGCCAGCGACGCGAGCAGCCGCTCCTCCACCTGGCCGGCCCACCGGGTGGGGTGCTTGGTCTCGATGGCCAGCTCCACCCGCCGGCCCGAGTCGGCGACCAGTTCCAGGAGCCGGTCCAGGGTGAGTACGGACGTACTCTCCCGGTCCCAGTCCGGGGATTCGTCCGGGTCCTTCCACTCCCGCCAGGACCCGAAGTCGAGGGTGGCGAGATCGGACAGTTCCAGGGCGGAGACCGCGCCGCGGCCGTCGGACGTGCGGTTCACGCGCCGGTCGTGCACACAGACGAGATGGCCGTCGGCAGTGAGCCGGACATCGCATTCGAGGGCGTCGGCACCGTCCTCGATGGCGCGCGTGTACGCGGCGAGGGTGTGCTCCGGGGCGTCTTCGGACGCCCCCCGGTGAGCGACGACCTGGATGCTGTGCTGTCGTACGTGGGTCACCGCGTCATGGTGTCACCGCGGCGGGGTAGGCGAGCGCAGAAGTGTGCGGGCAGGTGTGTGAATGCGGGCAGGTCTGTGAAGGTGCGGGCTTCCCGCCCCTTCTCATCCTTCTCATCCGAAATAAAGGATGTGCGGGAGGTGGAAGGGGAGAAGTCCAGTGGGCCGGCCGGGACGACCGACCGGACGGCCCGACAGAACGACCCACTGAGAAGACGATGACGCACAGCTCCCGCTTACAGTGCCCCGACGTGCTGTGGGAAAAGCTGTCCGCAGACACTTGCACAGCGGGACTCTGACCGAGACGACGTGGAACCGAGGAGAAAGAGCTGTGAGCACCGAGAACGAGGGCACCGAGGGCACGGCGGCCGAGACCGCACCACCCGCCCCGTCCGCACCTCCCGTGCCGGTTGCCGCTCCTGAGGGCACGCCCGCTTCCGGCACCGAAGCCACTGCGCAGCTCCCCGGGCCGGTGCCCGCCGGCACCCCCGGGCCCGTCCGGGCCGCGGACGCCGGCTGGCCCCCGCCGCCGCCGTCACTTCCCTCGTACGGGGGCGGCGGCAACGGCGGATACGGAGAGGGCGGCGGCCCCGTATGGGGTGCTCCCGTACCGGCTCCGCCCACGGGGCCGAAGAAGCGCGCGGGCGGTCTGATCGCAGCGGTGGTCGTCGCGGCGCTGGTCGCGGGAGGTATCGGCGGCGGTATCGGGTACTTCGCCGCCGAGCACAGCGACAACGCGACCGGCTCGACGACCGTGTCGGCGCCCGGCAAGGCGCAGGACGTCAAGCGCTCCCCGAACACGGTGGCGGGCATCGCGGCCAAGGCCCTGCCGAGCGTGGTGACCATCGAGGCGAAGAGCGGCAACGGCGACGGCGGCACCGGCACCGGCTTCATCTATGACACCCAGGGCCACATCCTCACCAACAACCACGTGGTGGCGGAGGCGGCCGACGGCGGCACCCTGACGGCGACGTTCTCCAACGGCAAGAAGTACGACGCCGAGGTGGTCGGCCGGGCACAGGGTTACGACGTGGCCGTCGTCAAGCTCAAGAACGCGCCCTCCGGGCTCACCCCGCTCGAACTCGGCAACTCCGACCAGGTGGCCGTCGGCGACTCGACCATCGCGATCGGCGCGCCGTTCGGTCTGTCCAACACGGTGACCACCGGCATCATCAGCGCCAAGAACCGCCCGGTGGCCTCGGGCGACGGCTCGGGCAGCAAGGCGTCGTACATGAGCGCCCTGCAGACCGACGCCTCGATCAACCCGGGGAACTCGGGCGGCCCGCTGCTCGACGACCGCGGTGCGGTCATCGGCATCAACTCGGCCATCCAGTCGGCCAGCAGCGGCAGCCTCGGCGGTGACTCGCAGGCCGGCTCGATCGGCCTCGGCTTCGCCATCCCGATCAGCCAGGCGAAGAACGTCGCCCAGCAGCTGATCAAGACCGGTCAGCCGGTCTACCCGGTGATCGGCGCCACGGTCTCCATGGACGAGCAGGGCAACGGCGCCAAGATCTCCGACCAGGGCGCCAGCGGCACGGACTCGGTCGCGGCCAACGGCCCGGCGGCCAAGGCCGGTCTGAAGCCCGGCGACGTGATCACCAAGCTGGACGACACGGCGATCGACAGCGGCCCGACCCTGATCGGCACGATCTGGACGCACAAGCCCGGCGACAAGGTCCAGCTCACCTACAAGCGCGACGGCAAGGAGCACACGGTCGAGGTCACCCTGGGCCAGCGCAAGGGCGACAGCTGACGCGCTAGTCTGTTTCCCGCATCACCCCGGCGGGGTGGCGCGGGGTGGGTTGCCCGAGCGGCCTAAGGGAACGGTCTTGAAAACCGTCGTGGCGAGAGTCACCGTGGGTTCAAATCCCACACCCACCGCTTGCAGGTCAGAGCAAGTGCGTCACAGAAGGGGCGTCTCCGTTCGCGGAGGCGCCCCTTCTGCACTGCGTACCGCCGCATCACGCCTGCGTACGCCGCCTCACATCCGCCGGCGCATCACGATCCGGACGCGGTGACGGACGCGGGCGCCGGGTAGGGCGTGCGGAAGGTGAACGCGTCGGGGCTCTCGCCGTGTTCGCGCAGCAGGCCGATGCGGGCCATCGCCTCGGCGGCAGTGGGCCGGTGGCCGGCCGGGACCCACCACATGGCCTGATGGTGTTCGGACATCCGCCTGAACCACTCGCGGCGTCGGCCCAGGAGCCGCAGATGGTCGCTGCGGTAGGTGAACTCCTTGAGGGCTTCGACCGACTCCCAGACCGAGCAGTTGATCAGCAGCAGGTCGTCATGGCCGTCCGGCCGCAGGCCCGTCGAGTCCGCGCCGCCGTCGTCGACCAGCCGCCAGACGAAGCCGTCGGCGCTGTCGGCCAGCGCGTTGATCTCGGGGAGCTGGGCGACGAAGTCGGCCAGAAGAGGCCCGTCGAGCGGGGCGACGATACGTCCGACATTGACCTGGGCCAGCTGAAAAGTGGTCATGAGGACAGCATGGTGGCCGCGGCTTTCTATCGTCAAGACCTATTAGTTTTAGAAGTCAGGGCGACGCAGCACCCCTCAGGAAGCGGGTCCATCGCGGCGGTCCAGCCCTCGCCCCCGGCGCAGCCGGGCAGCATGCCTTCGATGTACGCGAGGTTCATCCCGCAGGTGAGCGCGGGGAATTCGTCCGCAAGCGCGTGGAACGGGCAGTTGTTCAGGCGGACGGTCGCCCCGTCCAGGAAGGGCTCGTAGCCGCGTGCCCGCAGCAGTGCGACGGGACCCTCATCGGCGGCCGGGACCTCGGCCGCCCCGGCGGCCCGTGCCGCCGACTGCAGCTCCCTGTCCAGCCCGGCGCCGTCCACCACCCCGGCGAGCAGCCGGCCTGCCGGACCGTACGACCGGGGCGGCAGCGACACCGCCCGTTCGCCCGGGGCCCGCAGATACAGCTTCGACGGCCGGCCCGCGCCGGGTCCGCTGCGCCCGGACAGCCGCTGGTAGGTGACGGCCAGGAGGCCGGCCTCGACCAGCTTGTCCAGGTGGAAGGCGGCGAGGGAGCGCGAGATCCCGGCCGCCTCGGCCGCCGCGTCGCGGCCGGTCGCCCCCGGCGTCTCGGCCACGTACCGGTACAGCCTGCGCCGCACCGGCTCCGCCAGCGCGCCCACGGCCTCCAGGACTTCGTCCTCGCTCTCGTCCCTGCTGCTCACCCAGCGAGTCTATGGCGACGGCCGGACGGGAGGCCGGGCCCCGCTCGGCCTCCCGTCCCCGGCCCGGCGCCGTCCGCTCTCAGCGCGCGTACACCGCCACGAAGTCCCGCGTCGCCTGGTTGTAGTAGCGCTCCGGCGGGTTCTCGAAGTCGAGGATGTTCGTCGGCTTCGGGTTGGTGGGGTCGGTCCTGCCGTCGTAGCTCATGAAGGACGGCCACGCACGGTTCATGTCCAGCGGCATCGCCCGTACGGCACCGGCGCGCTGCATCAGGTCCGCCAGGGTGCGGGCCGTGAGCGCCTGGCCGACCACCATGATGACGTCACCCTTGGCGGTGACACCCACGCCCGAGCGGGCCACGTACATCGCACTCTGGTCGGTGGCACCCCACTTGGAGTCGTCGTCGATGTCCGGGACGACCTTCCCGCCGTCGACCATCAGCTCCAGGCACTGGCGTACGCCGACGACGTCCGGTGTCATCCGTACGTCGCGGCCCCAGACGCCGAGCTTCATCGAGCCGTCGCGGTAGAAGACCTCGGACGCGGCGCCGTCGCGGAGTGATCCGACGGTACGGCCGTTGAGGTAGAAGCCCCCGTTGGAGCCGCCGTCGGAGACCTTGAAGCCGCCGTTCCAGGTGGCGACCAGTCCGGTGCGCTGCCCCTTGGGGACGTTCGGCGGGACCGAGAAGGTGCCGCCGGGCTCGCGTACGCCCGGGTGGAGCTGGAAGCGGGCGTTCTTGGTGCTGATCCAGGCGACGGCCGCCTCGTACGACGTGTGCTCCGCGTCGGGCCGTACGTACGTCCCCTGCACGATCGGCCGGCCCTTGCTGTCGGCGGCGAGCGTGCGGTAGACGCCCTCGCCCTTGAGTGCGGGTGAGACGAGGGGGCGCATCGGGGCGTGCAGCGGTACCTCGGGGTGTGCGCCGGGCGGGGGCGCCTGCGCGGCCGCGGTCTGGTTCATCCGGGCCTGGGCATCGGCGGACAGGGCCCCGCCGACCTTCGGCGGATCGAGGTCGTACCTGATGTTCTCCAGCTTGTCGACCACGACGCCCAGCGAGTGCTCCCGTGCCCAGCCCGCGAGCCGTGCCGCCGTGCTGTCGTCGCCCGGGTAGGTCAGGGCGCCGCTGACGGACCAGCCGAGCGCTCCGACGCAGACCAGGAGGGCTGCGAGCACCGCCCGGGTGGCCTTCCTGCGGGGGAGCAGGCGGCGCTTCCGGGGGCCGGGATCCGTTGCCTGGGACATGACGCTCCTCTACCTGACGTACCTGACGCGTACTCACCTGACGCCTCATCTGACGTCTCATCGGAACCCGTCAACGGAAATCCGCCCAGCCGGGAGGGGCCAACCGGGTGGTGTTCATCGGAAGAACACCACTTTCTGTGCGTTGGTCCCTTTCTGTCCGAACACCATCCGCATCATGTGAAAAGTACGTAGAACGTCCCACGGTAAAAACCGTTGCAGAGCACAGAAATGAGGGGTCGTCATGACCAGCCAGGCCAAGAAGGTGTGGGCCGCCTTCACCACCGCGTTCTTCGCGCTCGTCGCGATGCTCGGATTCTCCGGCTCGGCTCGCGCCGCCGCCACCGCTGTCCCCGCCGGTGCGGCAGCCCCGGTTCCCGCCGGCCCGACGGGCCGCGCCGTGCGTACGACGGGCATTCCCGCCGTACGGACAGCTCCGGAGGCCGCGGAACCGGCACCCGTACCGGCAGCGGTCCCCGCGCCGGTCACGGTCGAACCCGCGCAGGTCGCCTGGTGGGCGCTGCCCAAGGACCGCGCGCTGCCTCCGACCATCAAGCAGCGCATTCGCGCCGAAGCACACGGGTCCACGCCCAGCACGCGGCACCTCCCGCTCGACACCGACGCGGCCTCGGACGACGCGATCGCGGATGCCGCGGTCGGTGAAGCGGTTCTTCAGCCGGCCTGACCGTGCGACCGACGCTGCGAGATCACGCAAGCCGCTCGCGTCACGCAGTTCACTCGCATCATGCGGGTCATGCGGGTCATGCGGGTCATGCGGGTCATGCGGGTCATGCGGGTCATGCAGGTCGTGCAGGTCGTGCGGGTACTGCTGGTCACACAGGCCGTACCGATGGCGCGGAAGGCATCGCCAGGCGGGCTGCCGAGGCGATGGTGGCACGGGCTTCCTGTTCGGTGAGTCCGGTATGGACAGCCGCACGGATGAGCCGGTCGGCGAGCTGATCGCCGAAACCGTTCTCGTAGGCGCGGCAGGCGGCCCAGAACAGACGGGTGTTGCGCTGCCCCTCATGGGCGGCGAGTACGAAGTGCACCAGGCCACGGCCCTGAACGGGGCGGCCGGTGGAGTACGGGGAACGCGCGGGAGGCGTGAGCAGACGGAGCAGAGCACGAGGACAGGGCGCGGGCGCGAGATGTGCCGTGCCGGGCGCGAGGCGGTAGACACCGTGGACCGTGAGTGAACCGGGCCTCACGAGATAGCCGCCGGCGCCCCGGACGTCGATGCCGGGAGCGAGCCGGCTCGCCGAGTTGGGGACGACCCTGCCGGGTGGTCCGGTCAGCCAGAGATGGCGGCCACCGCTCGGGGTGAGCACGGTGACGGTCTCCGGGATCGTGAACAGATGCTTGAGTGCGAGGCGTCGCAGAGCGGACGTGGAGTCGCTCTCCGCCTTGGTGTCGAGGTCGATGCCGATCAGATGGTGCGGCCACCGCCCGCAGGCGATGCCGTAGCCGGTGGCCCAGGGGGCGGCGGCGAACAGTGCGCGCACGGCCGCGGGGTCGGCCGTGGCGTCGTGGACGCCGTGTCCCGTACGGCCGCAGGCGCCGCGGCAGCGGACCGGGCCGGCTTCCCCGCGGTGCGGTGAGGGGATCGCCGGGAGCTTGGTGCGGGACAGGGGGATGACGGGGAGGCCGAGCTCGGCGGCGGAGAGCGCGTGAGCGAGGGCCAGGGTGACGGAGTGCCTGTCGATGGCGGCCATACGTTCATTGTCGCTCAAGTGTTCGAATAGGAAAAGCGGGGCGGAGAGTTCGTTCGCGCCCCGTCCGGGAGAAGTGCAAAAACGCTTCATCGCCTGGGGTGCCCGGGTTCTGTGTCCGCGCGCTTACCGTTGCGCAGGTTCGTGACGTGATGGGGGTTTATCGACTTAACGTCACGCTTGCGAGGGAATCAGGTCTTCCAGGCTGGTTCAGCGGGGGCACCGTGGGCAACTCTGATCTCGCGACAGTCGTGAACCAACACGCCGGGGCGGTCGGCCAACCGCCCCGGAAACAGCCGAACTTCTGGTTCCTGGAGGAAATGACATGGCACACATCCGTACCGTTCGCGTCCTTGCCGCCGTCGCCGCCCTGCCGCTGGCAGCGGCCCTCTTCACAGGTGTGGCGGCCGCGGACACCGGCGCCGTCGCGGGCAGCGGATCCAACGCCAGTGTTGCCGGGGTCGTCGGCAGTGGCGTCGGGCACAACAACAACGGCAACTCGACCACCACGCAGCAGGTCGCCACCGGTGCCGGCGCGTCGAACCAGAACAGCACGGCGAGTGTGAACGGCTCGGCGTTCACGTCGATCGACCAGGCCCACTACACGGTGAACTTCACCCGGCTCTGGTGACATACGGCCCGATGGGGGTCGGGATCGTGGGGGCCGTGCGGAAACCGCACGAGTGCTGCACGGGGTGAATGACTGTCCGGGCGACGGTGCTGAGGCGCCGTCGCCCGGACGGTTCTGCGCGTGCTGCGGCGGCGGTTGTGATCGGGTTCCGGTCTTGACACCGGATGTGTATCTGACGGACAGTCAGAAACCTGATCCGGACGCCAGGGAGGCCGCCGACGTGCACCTCGCCCCGACGGAACGGCAGTTGGCGCTCCGCGCCGAACTCCGTTCCTATTTCAGTGAAGTGATGCGCCCAGGACCCGGTGACGCAGGGAACTCCCACGCAGGGAAATCCCACGCAGGGAAATCCCACGCCGGGAGTTCTCACGCCAGGAGTTCGGGCGCTGGGGGCTCCGATGCCAGGGGCGCCCCGCCGGGCGCCGGCGCACGCCCCGAGGAACAGCGGGCGCTGCTGCGGCGTATCGGCGCCGACGGGATGCTGGGGCTCGGCTGGCCCGTCGAGTACGGGGGCAAGGGGCGCGGTCCCGACGAGCAGTTCGTCTTCTTCGACGAGGCGTACCGGGCGGGCGCGCCCGTCTCGATGGTCACGCTGAACACCGTCGGGCCGACGCTGATGAAGTACGGGACGCAGGAGCAGAAGGACTACTTCCTGCCCCGCATCCTGAGCGGCGACATCGTCTTCGCGATCGGCTACAGCGAACCATCGGCCGGTACCGATCTGGCCTCGCTGCGCACCCGTGCGGTGCGGGACGGCGATGCGTGGGTGATCGACGGGCAGAAGGTCTTCACCTCCAACGCCCAGAACGCGGACTGGATCTGGCTGGCCTGCAGGACCGACCCCGAGGCGCAGAAGCACCGGGGAATCTCGATCATCCTGGTGCCGACCGCCGCGCCCGGCTTCTCATGGACCCCGATCGAGACGGTGGGCGGCCAGACGACGACCGCCACGTACTACGACGGGATCCGGGTGCCCGCGGGGAACCTGGTGGGTGCGGAGAACGCGGGCTGGAAGCTGATCACCAACCAGCTCAACCACGAGCGGGTGGCGCTGGCCGCGATCGGTATGCAGGCGGAGGACTCCTACGCGGAGGTCCTGGCGTACGCCCGCACACCCGACCCGGATACCGGCGTACGCCCGGGCGACCGCGCGTGGGTCAGGGCGCGGCTCGCGGAGGTGCACGCCCGGCTCGCGGCCGTCAGATTGCTCAACTGGCGGCTGGTCGGGGACGTCGGGGCCGGGACTCTCGCGCCGGGCGACGCAAGTGGGGTCAAGTTTCTGGGAACCGAAAGCGCCGTAGAGGTGTATCGAATGTGTCAGGAAATCGCGGGGGAGACGGCGTTGATCCGGGCGGGCGCTCCGGGGGCCTTCGGGGACGGGGAGCTGGAGCGGATGAACCGGGCGGCGCAGATCAACACATTCGGGGGCGGGGTGAGCGAGGTGCAGCGGGAGATCGTCGCGACGATGCGACTCGGGATGAGGAGCCGGAAGAGGTGAGCGGGGAGGTGATGAGGGACCAGACGGTGAACGGTGGCGCAGCCGGTGATGGTGCATCCGGCAGTGCGGCTGACGGTGGTGCGGTCCGCGGTGGCGCGGTCGATGGTGCGGCGGCGGGCGGTGCGGCGGGCGGTGCGGCGGCGGGTGGCGCGGCGGGGAGCGGCAAGGATCCGCTGTACGAGCAGTTGAAGGTGTACGAGGGGCGCCCCGCCGCGACGTCGGGGGTGGGCAAGGACCCGGTCAACGAAGCGATGATCAGGCACTGGTGCGAGGCGATGGGGGACGCGAACCCGGCCTATCCGGCCGTCGCGCCGCCCACCATGCTCCAGGCGTGGACGATGGGCGGGCTCTCGGGGCACGAGGGCAGGACGGCGGCCTACGACGAGCTGTTCGCCCTGCTGGACGGTGCGGGATGCACGGCGGTCGTCGCGACCGACTGCGAGCAGGAGTATCTGCGGGACCTGCGGCCCGGCGACCGGATCACCTTCGACGCGGTGATCGAGTCGGTCTCCGAGCGCAAGAAGACGGCTCTGGGCACCGGGTATTTCGTCACCACACGGATGGACGTCCGGGGCGAGGGCGAGCTGGTGGGGACACACCGCTTCCGGATCCTCAAGTACGCACCAGGGGCAAGGGCGAAGACACCGGCTGCGGCCGGCCGGGGGCCCGGAGCGACGACGACGGCCCGGCCCGCCGACGCCCAGGGGCAGGGAGCGAGGCGGCCACGTCCGGTGGTCAACCGGGACAACGCCGGGTTCTGGGAGGGGGTGGCCCGGCACCAGCTGCTGATCCAGCGGTGCCTGTCCTGTTCAGCACTGCGGTTCCCCTGGCTGCCGGGCTGCAACGCATGCGGTTCGTCCCGGTGGGACACGGTTGAGGCGAGCGGCGCCGGGACGGTCTATTCGTATGTGGTCATGCACCATCCGTCCTTTCCGGCTTTCGACCCGCCCTATGCGGTGGGGCTGATCGAGCTGGCCGAGGGGGTGCGCATGGTGAGCAATGTGATCGGAGTGCCGTACGACAAGGTGCGGGTCGGTCTCCCGGTGAGCCTCGAATTCCTGCGGGTGGACGAGGACGTGGAGCTTCCGGTGTTCAGGGCGAGTGGGGGCTGACATGGACTTCACACCGACGGAGGAGCAGGAAGCGGCCCGTGACCTGGCCGCACGGATCTTCGGGGATCTCTCCACGCATCAGCGGCTGACGGCGGCGGGCACGGGGACGGACGCCGAGCTGTGGAAGGCGCTGGGCGCGGCTGGTCTTGTGGCGGCCGCCGAGGACACGGGGCTGCTCGGTCTGGTGCTCCTCCTCGAGGAGCAGGGACGGACCACGGCCCAGGTCCCCTTCGCCGCGTCCTGTGTGTACGGGCTGCTGGCGGTGGCCGCGCACGGCACTGAGGAGCAGCGCGGGAGACTGCTGCCCGCGCTGCGGGAGGGGACAGCGGTGGCTACGGGTGCCCTCCCGGCGCGAGGAGGCGTGCGGGCCGGCACGGACGGCAGGCTGAGCGGGACCGTGCCGTTCGTGCCGTGGCTGCGGGACGCCACTCTGGTCCTGGTGGCAGACCAGGACTTCGGGCTCTGGCTGGTCCGGGTGGCGGACGGGCGTACGGAGCCGGTGGAGAGCACCGCGCCCTGGTCGGGAGGGCGGCTGACCCTGTCCGGCGCGCCGGCCGAGGCGCTGGGCGGTCCGGGGGCGTACCAGCAGGTGCTGGCGGTGGCACGGATCGCGTTCGCCGGTCTCCAGGCCGGTGTGTGCGCCGGTTCGCTCGCGCGTGCCGTCTCGTACACCTCGGAGCGTGAGCAATTCGGCCGGCCGCTCTCCACCAACCAGGGGGTGCTGCTGCGGGCGGCGGACGCGTACATGGACACCGAGGCGATACGGGTCACGGCGTACGAGGGGGCCTGGCGGCACGATGAGGGGCTGCCGTTCGCCACCCATGCGCTCACCGCGGCCTGGTGGGCATCGGAAGCGGGCAAGCGGGTCGTGCACGCGGGTCAGCATCTGCACGGCGGGCTGGGTTCCGATCTGGAACACCCCGTGCACCGGCACTTCCTGTGGGGGCGGCAGCTCGACGCCTATCTGGGCTGTGGGAGCCAAGTGCTGGACGAGCTGGGCACGTTGCTCGTGGACGGCGATACGGCGGGAGCCGCAGAGATGGAGGAGCCGGTATGAGAGTCGGCGATGAACTGGCGCCGCTGGAGATCCCGATCACCCGCACGCTGATCGTCGCGGGCGCTGTCGCCTCCCGCGACTACCAGGACGTGCACCACGATGCCGAGGCCGCCAGGGAGAAGGGCTCCCCGGACATCTTCATGAACATCCTCACGACCAATGGGCTCGTCGGCAGATACATCACCGACCACTTCGGCCCCGGATACCGGCTGCGGAAGGTCGCGATCCGGCTGGGGGCTCCCAACTATCCGGGGGACACCATGGTGTTGACGGGCACGGTCACCGCGGTCGAGGGGGACGTCGCGGAGATCCGGATCACCGGCACCAACGGGAAGGGCCGCCATGTCACCGGCAGCGTGACTGTCACGGCTGCGGTCGCGGAGGCCGGCTCCGGCAACGAGGCCGGTTCCGGTGCGCATTCCGGAAGGGGGGTGGCCGCGTGACCACGCGCAGGCGGGACTCGCTCGGCGGGAAGGCCGCCATCGCCGGGATCGGGTCGACGGAGTTCTCCAAGGACTCCGGGCGCAGCGAGCTCAAACTGGCCGTCGAAGCGGTCCATGCTGCCCTCGACGACGCGGGCCTCACCCCCGCCGATGTGGACGGCCTGGTCACCTTCACCATGGACACCAGCCCCGAGATCACGGTCGCCCAGGCGGCCGGGATGGGGGAACTGTCCTTCTTCTCCCGCATCCACTACGGAGGCGGTGCCGCGTGCGCCACGGTGCAGCAGGCCGCGCTCGCCGTCGCGTCCGGAGTGGCCGACGTGGTGGTCTGCTACCGGGCGTTCAATGAGCGCTCCGGGCGGCGGTTCGGCTCGGGGGTACAGCACAGGGAGCCGTCGGCAGAGGGGGCCGCGCTCGGCTGGGCGCTGCCGTTCGGGCTGCTCACACCCGCCTCCTGGGTGGCGATGGCCGCCCAGCGGTATCTGCACACGTACGGACTCACGGCCGAGGCGTTCGGCCACGTCGCGGTGACGGACCGGCGGTATGCGGCGAGCAACCCGGCGGCGTACTTCTACGAGAAGCCGATCACTCTCGCCGAGCACGCCGCCTCGCGGTGGATCGTGGAGCCACTGCGGCTGCTCGACTGCTGCCAGGAGACCGACGGGGGGCAGGCCATCGTCGTCACCAGCGCTGAGCGCGCCCGCGATCTGCGCCGTCCGCCGGCGGTGATCGTGGCCGCGGCGCAGGGGGCAGGCCGGGCACAGGAGCAGATGACCAGCTTCTACCGGGACGATCTCAGCGGCCTGCCGGAGATGAACGTGGTGGCCCGGCAGCTCTGGCAGACATCCGGGCTCCGGCCGTCCGACATCGACGTGGGCATCCTCTACGACCACTTCACTCCGTTCGTGCTGATGCAACTGGAGGAGTTCGGCTTCTGCGAGCCGGGTGAGGCAGCGGCCTTCGTCGCGGAGGAGGCGCTTCCGCTCAACACCCATGGCGGGCAGCTGGGGGAGGCGTATCTGCACGGCATGAACGGCATAGCGGAAGCCGTGCGACAGGTGCGCGGCACATCGGTGAACCAGATATCCGGTGCGGCGACCACCCTCGTCACCGCGGGTACCGGAGTACCCACATCCGGGCTCATCCTCGGCACGGACGGCTGACACTGCGGCGTGGGCACTGGGTGGTCCGGGTAGGCGGGCCGTTCACTGCCCCCTATGCGACGACAAAAGATGTTCTTGTCCCATCTTCTGGGCGCGTCCGTGCTCCTCGCGCTCGCGGCCCCGGCCGCCGACGCGGCACCGGACGTCACCACTCCCCTGCCCGGTACGCAGGCCGGCACGGCGGACGGCACACAGCCGGCCGCACAGCCCGGCGCCGGCCCCGATGCGGGAACCGCTTCCGTGGCCGACACCCGGGCTGACCCGCCCTCCCGCTCCGGGGCGGGCCCCGTGCCGGACCCCGACGGCAGCCCTACCGGCAGCCCCGCCGGCACCGGGGAGCCGCAGCCCGGGACGGCGGACACCGGGCCGTCGGAGCAGCCTGCTGGGACGGCTGCCGGTGGGACGGCTGCCGGTGGGACGGATGGTGGCGGGGCAGATGCTGCTGGGATGGGTGCCGCTGGGATGGGCGCGGGCGAGACGGGTGCCGGTGCGGCGGAGGCTGCTGGCACACGCGTCGACGAGACGGGTGCCGGTGACATGGGTGCCCACGCCACGGGAGCGGCGGGAGCTGTGACACCGGCGTCGGCTGCCGCTGCCGGCACCGACCGGTTCGACGGCTGGGGGTTCGACACCTGTGTCACCCCGTCCCTCGCGACGATGCGCGCCTGGAACTCGTCCAAGTACCGGAGTATCGGCGTGTACTACGGGGGACGCGGCCGGGGCTGCCCGAACCAGCCCGAGCTGACCAAGAGCTGGGTGTCGAGTGTGTACGGGATGGGCTGGAAGGTGCTGCCGGTGTTCGTCGGCTCGCAGTCGCCGTGCGTGTCGGCGGACAGCAAACGGAAGGTCACGATCGGCTCGGACCCCGGCGGTGAGGGTACGGACGAGGCGCGCGACGCCGTCGAGCGGGCCAAGGCGCTCGGCATGGTGGCGGGGTCACCGCTCTATCTGGACATGGAGGCGTATGCGCAGGACGACCGGGACTGCGCCGCCACCACCCTCTCCTTCATCCGCTCCTGGGACCGCGAGGTGGAGCGGCTCGGGTATGTCTCCGGCTTCTACAGCAGCGCGGACTCAGGGGTGGAGCAGATCGGGGCGGAGCGCAGGGCGGGTACGTCGGACCTGCCGTCGGTGATGTGGTTCGCCCGCTGGAACGACAAGCCCTCGGTGACCGGAGAACCGTCCTTGCGGAGCCAGGACTGGTCGCCGCATCTGCGGATCCACCAGTACGCGGGTGATGTGAAGGAGGAGCACGGCGGCGAGCAGCTCAGCATCGACCGGAACCGGGTCGACGCCCCGGTGGCCCGTATCGCCGACTAGGGGCCGGGCCCCACCTCCGGTCCCATCAGTCCCACCGGCCCGGCCGGCCATCTGCTGCTCGCGTACTCGCCACTGCCACTGCGACTGCGACTGCGACCGCGTCCGCGTCCGCGACCGCGTCCGTCCCGGGCCCGTCACGGGCCCGTCACGGGAACCCCGACGGAGCGAGGGGCGCCCTCCACCTTCAGGAGGTGGGGGTACCACCACTCCTACAACCTGAGGGGGACCCGCCTTCGGCACCTCTGGGCGATCTGTTCAGGGGGGTCCGGCTCCTAGCGTGGAGCTATGACCACGCCAGTCTGTACCAGCGCAGCGAAGGCGGCGACGCCGTACTCGTCGTTCGCCACCTACATGCGTGCCCGGGGGCCCGTTCTGCTGCGTACCGCCCGTTCGCTGACCGCCAATCCGAGTGATGCCGAGGATCTGCTCCAGACCGCGCTGACCAAGACGTACGTCGCGTGGGAACGGATCGAGGACCATCGCGCGCTGGACGGCTACGTCCGGCGGGCGCTGGTGAACACCCGTACGTCGCAGTGGCGCAAGCGCAAGGTCGACGAGTTCGCCTGCGAGGACCTGCCCGAGCCGGAGACGGCGCCCGCCCCCGACGCGGCCGAGCAGCAGGCGCTGCGCGACGCGATGTGGCACGCGGTGATGAAGCTCCCCGACCGGCAGCGGGCCATGCTCGTGCTCCGCTACTACGAGGACCTCAGCGAGCAGCAGACCGCCGAGGTGCTCGGAGTCTCGGTCGGCACGGTCAAGAGCGCGGTCTCCCGTGCACTCGGCAAGCTGCGCGAGGACCCGGAGCTGTCACCCGCACACTGAGCCTGCCTGCCTGCCTGCCTGCCTGCCTGCCTGCCTGCCCGCCCGAGCCGGAGGCCGGAGGCCGGAGGCCGGGGCGGGGACGGATTTCCTGAGGACGGGTAGTGACATACCGCGTGGTATGTGAGCAGAATTGCGACACATTACCCATGCGTAGGCAACGCTGCTCCCAGGAGGTCGCCGTGCTGAGCACGATGCAGGACGTACCGCTCACAGTGACCCGCATTCTCGTCCACGGCACGCTGGTGCACGGGTCCTCCCGCATCACCACCTGGACGGGCGACGCCGACGCGCCGCAGCGCCGCACCTTCGCCGAGACCGGCGTACGCGCCGTGCAGCTCGCCAACGCGCTCCGCGACGAGCTGGGGATCGACGGCGACCAGCGGGTGGCGACCCTCATGTGGAACAACGCGGAGCACGTCGAGGCGTACTTCGCCGTGCCCTCGATGGGCGCCGTTCTGCACACGCTCAACATCCGGCTCCCCGCCGAGCAGTTGATCTGGATCGTCAACCACGCGGCCGACCGCGTGATCATCGTCAATGGCTCACTGCTGCCGCTGCTCGCGCCCCTGCTGCCGGACCTGCCGACCGTCGAGCATGTGGTGGTGAGCGGCCCGGGTGACCGTTCGCTGCTCGCCGGGGCCACCGCGACCGTGCACGAGTACGAGGAACTGATCGCGGGCCGTCCGACGCGATTCGACTGGCCCGAGATCGACGAGCGCCAGGCCGCCGCCCTCTGCTACACCTCGGGCACCACGGGCGAGCCCAAGGGCGTCGTCTACTCCCACCGTTCGATCTTCCTGCACTCCATGCAGGTCAACTCGGCCCAGTCGATGGGGCTCACGGACCAGGACACGACGCTGGTGGTCGTGCCGCAGTTCCACGTCAACGCCTGGGGGCTCCCGCACGCGACGTTCATGTCGGGCATCAACATGCTGATGCCCGACCGTTTCCTGCAGCCCGCTCCGCTCGCCGAGATGATCGAGCAGGAGAAGCCGACGCACGCGGCGGCCGTGCCCACCATCTGGCAGGGGCTGCTGGCCGAGGTGACCGCCCACCCGCGCGATCTGACCTCGATGAAGCGGGTCACCATCGGCGGCGCCGCCTGCCCGCCCGCGCTGATGGAGGCGTACGACAAGCTGGGTGTGCGGCTCTGCCACGCCTGGGGCATGACGGAGACATCGCCGCTGGGTACGACGTCCAACCCGCCCGCCGGGCTGACGCCGGAGGAGGAGTGGCCGTACCGCGTCACGCAGGGCCGCTTCCCCGTCGGCATCGAGGCCCGGCTGGCCGGGCCGGGCGGCGACATCCTGCCCTGGGACAACGAGTCGGCCGGTGAGCTGGAGGTGCGCGGGCCGTGGATCGCCGGTGCGTACTACGGCGGCGCGGGCGGCGAGAACTTCCGGCCCGACGACAAGTTCAGCCCCGACGGCTGGCTGCGGACCGGCGACGTCGGCGTCATCAGCCCCGACGGCTTCCTGACGCTCACCGACCGGGCCAAGGACGTCATCAAGTCCGGCGGGGAGTGGATTTCGAGCGTCGACCTGGAGAACGCGATCATGGCGCATCCCGCGGTCGCCGAGGCAGCGGTGGTCGCCGTCCCCGACGAGAAGTGGGGCGAACGGCCCCTCGCGACGGTCGTGCTGAAGGAGGGCGAGAGTGTGGGGTACGAGGAGCTCAGGGAGTTCCTCGCGCGGTCCGTCGCCAAGTGGCAGCTGCCGGAGCGGTGGGCGATCGTGCCGTCCGTGCCGAAGACGTCGGTCGGGAAGTTCGACAAGAAGGTGCTCAGGAAGCAGTACGCGGACGGCGAGTTGGACACGACACGGCTCTGACGCCAGACCGCGGCGGCGGCGCCGTCGGTCGGTACCTGGTCCGGCCCGGAACGTACCCGGGCCGGACCGGTCTCAGTTGGTGCCGATCTTCGCCAGCAGGTCGACGATCCGGCCCTGCACCTCGGTACTGGTGGAGCGTTCCGCCAGGAACAGCACCGTCTCGCCCGACGTGAGCCCGGCCAGTTCGGAGGCGTTCATTCCGGCCGAGGTGTAGACGACCAGCGGGGTGCGGTTCAGCTGCCCGTTCGCGCGGAGCCAGTCGACGATTCCGGCGCGCCGGCGGCGTACCTGCATCAGGTCCATCACCACCAGGTTCGGCCGCATCTGGGCAGCCAGGGTGACCGCCTCCGCGTCGGTGCCGGCCCGGGCCACCTGCATACCGCGGCGCTCCAGCGTCTCGGTCAGCGCGAGCGCGATCTCCTCGTGCTCCTCGATCAGCAGAACGCGCGACGGGTGCTGCTCGCTGTCGCGCGGAGCCAGCGCCTTCAACAGGACGGCCGGGTCGGCCCCGTAGGCGGCCTCCCGTGTCGCCTGCCCGAGCCCCGCCGTCACCAGGACGGGTACCTCGGCCGCCACCGCCGCCTGGCGCAGTGACTGCAGCGCCTTGCGGGTGATCGGCCCGGTCAGCGGGTCGACGAAGAGCGCCGCGGGGAACGCGGCGATCTGGGCGTCGACCTCCTCCCGGGAGTGCACGATCACCGGGCGGTAACCCCGGTCGCTCAGCGCCTGCTGGGTGGAGACGTCGGGCGCGGGCCAGACGAGCAGCCGACGCGGGTTGTCGAGCGGCTCGGGGGGCAGCTCGTCGTCCACGGGCTGCGGCTGCGGCCGGTTGGCCACCTCCACGGCGCCACCGGGGCCGTCCAGCGGCTCGGGCCCCTCCGACCCCTCGTCGGGGGCGCCTATGGCGTACGAACGGCCCTCCGACTGGGGTGAGAGGCGCTGCTGGGACAGCTGAGACTGCTGCGCTTGCTGAGCCGGATGTGACTGCTGCGCCAGGTGGGCTGAGGGCGGCTGGCCCTGCTGGCTGACGCCCTGCTGGCTCGTGTTCTGCTGGTTCGCGTTCTGCTGAGGCGTGCCCTGCTGAGGCGTGCCCTGCTCCCCGGCCGCCTGCGGGTGCGGGCGGGCGGCCGGTTCGGGGCGGTCGCCCTCCGGCGGGGCCGCGAGCTTGCGCCGCCGGCCGGAGCCCAGCGAGTGCGGCTGGTTCTGCTGTGCCACGATCTGCTCGGCGAACGGAACGCCCTGGCCGAGCGTTCGTACGCTTATGGCACGTCCCTGGGCGGAGTCGGCCGGCACCGCTTCCTCGGCCGGCAACGGCTGCGCCGCGGCCTCGTCGGCCGTCGGGCGCTCAGTGCTCGGGCGCTCACCGACGGAGGGCCAGCCCTCCGGTGACGCGTACAACGTGCCGTCCTTCAGCTGCTCTTCGCCTGCCGAAGGAGCTGAACCAGGCCCCGGACCCAGCCCTGAACCCAGCCCCGAACCAGGTTCCGTCCCCGGGTGGTGCTGCGGGGCGTGCGGCGCGAGCTGGTCGCCGCCGGGGCGCCCGGCCGTCCGTACGGAGTCGTGGTGGCCCGGCAGTGAACCGTCGGGCGTCCCGGGCGCCGCCTGCGGCTCGCCCTGTACCCGGTCGGCGTCCGCCGGGGGCAGGGCGAACGGCGTACGC
>NZ_JAAGLN010000100.1 GCF_010548145.1 Streptomyces sp. SID10853 | reverse complement strand
GAGCCGACGCCCGGCTCGTCCACCCCGCGCCCCGGTCCCGCGGCGGGCAGCAGCAGCCGCCCGGTGCCGAGCGGCCCGTCGGCGCCGGTGGCCAGCACATGCACCGTGGTGGCCTCGTCGGTGTCGTACGTGTCGTACTCCAGCTCGGGCGGCACGCCCTGCTCGGTCACGAAGACGTCCTTGCGGACGGCGAAGCAGGCGTCGAGACCGGCCTTGTCGGCCACCACCCGTACGTCGTACCCGGCGGTCACCGCTGCTCGCTCTCCGCCCGGATCGCCTCCAGCGCGTTCCGCAGGTCTTCCGGGTACTCGCTGCGGAACTGCACCCACTGGCCGTCGGACGGGTGCTCGAAGCCCAGGCTCATCGCGTGCAGCCACTGCCGGGTCAGACCGAGCCGCTTCGCCATGGTCGGGTCGGCGCCGTAGGTGATGTCGCCCACGCAGGGGTGGCGGTGCGCGGACATGTGCACCCGGATCTGGTGCGTACGCCCGGTCTCCAGCTTGATGTCGAGCAGCGAGGCCGCCCGGAACGCCTCGATCAGGTCGTAGTGCGTGACGGACGGCTTGCCCTCGGCCGTCACGGCCCACTTGTAGTCGTGGTTGGGGTGGCGGCCGATGGGGGCGTCGATCGTCCCGCTCATCGGGTCGGGGTGGCCCTGCACCAGCGCGTGGTAGCGCTTGTCGACGGTGCGCTCCCGGAACTGCTGCTTGAGCAGGGTGTACGCGCGCTCCGACTTGGCCACCACCATCAGCCCGGACGTGCCCACGTCCAGCCGGTGCACGATGCCCTGGCGCTCGGCCGCCCCCGAGGTCGAGATGCGGTATCCGGCGGCGGCGAGACCGCCGATGACGGTGGTGCCGGTCCAGCCGGGGCTGGGGTGGGCGGCGACACCGACGGGCTTGAGGATCACTACGATGTCGTCGTCGTCATGGACGATCTCCATGCCGTCGACGGGCTCGGCGACGATCTGGACGGGGGCCGCGGCCGCCGGCATCTCGACCTCCAGCCAGGCGCCGCCGTGGACCCGCTCGGACTTCCCGACCACTGACCCGTCGACCTGCACCTTTCCCGAGGCGGCGAGGTCGGCCGCCTTGGTACGGGAGAACCCGAACATACGGGAGATGGCGGCGTCGACGCGCTCGCCCTCCAGGCCATCGGGAACGGGCAGGGTGCGGATCTCGGGAACGGTACTCACCCGTCGAGTATGCCTTGCCCGGAGGACCGTCCGGGCCGTCAGTCCTTGTGGACGGTCCCGTCGGGGTCCAGGCCCCGGAACGAGAGGAGCACGATCAGGATGCCGCCGCAGACGATCGCGGAGTCCGCGAGGTTGAACACCGCGAAGTGCGCGGGCCTGATGAAGTCGACGACCTCACCCTGGAATGCGCTGGGCGAACGGAAGATCCGGTCGGTGAGATTGCCCAGCGCACCGCCGAGCAGCAGACCCAGCGCGACGGCCCACGGCGCGCTGTAGAGCTTCCTGGCCAGCCGGACGATGACCACGATCACGGACGCCGCGACAATGGTGAAGATCACGGTGTACGCCGAGCCGAGCCCGAAGGCGGCGCCCGCGTTCCTGATCGCGTCGAACTGCAGCAGATCGCCGATCACCTTGACCGGCGGGTGGTGCTCCAGCTTGGCCACGACGATGGTCTTGCTCACCAGATCGAGCAGATAGGCGAGGACGGCCACGACGAAGAGCACCGTGAGCCTGCGCTTGCCCCGGGGCCGCCCTTCGGCGCTCCCCTCGGGGCTCGCCCCGGACGGCTGCTCCGGTGCGTCCTGCGCCGGCCCGGGAACGTCCGACCGGGCGGCATCCGGCCCGGCACCGTCCGGCCCATGGACGTCCCGCTCAGGAACGTCCGACCCGGGAACGTCCGGCTCAGGAGCGTCCGACTCGGGAACGTCCGGCGTACCGATGATGCGCTCCGCCTCTGCCACGTGATTCCCTCGTCCTAGGCCCTGTCCGGTCCGACTCAGGACGAGGGTACGACACACGCCGCCCCGGAAGCTCTCAGTACCGGCGCTCCTGCTTCTGCTTGCACTCGACGCAGAGAGTGGCACGCGGGAACGCCTGCATCCGCGCCTTGCCGATCGGGTTGCCGCAGTTCTCACAGAGCCCGTACGTCCCCGCGTCGAGCCGCTCCAGCGCCCGCTCGGTCTGCTCCAGCATCTCCCGGGCGTTGGCCGCGAGTGCCAGCTCGCTCTCCCGGGTGATGTTCTTGGTCCCGGTGTCGGCCTGGTCGTCGCCTGCGCCGTCGCCCGAGTCCCGCATCAGACCGGCCAGTGCCGTCTCGGCCGCCGCGATCTCGGCCCCCAGCCGCAGATCCTCGCTCTGCAGCTCGGCCCGCGCCTCCGCGACCTCCTCCGGGGTCCAGGGGTCCTCCCCCGGCCGTACGGGCAGCTCGTCCGGGGCCGCGGGTGCGGCGACCCCGGCCTTGGGCACGGCGGAGGCGGCGTGCCCTCCGGCCGCCGCTCCCCCTCCTGCGCTCTTCTTCGCAACCACCGTCTCGGCTCCCGTCTGTTCCGCGGCCTCGGCCGCCCCCTGGGCCGCGGTCGCGGCCGTGCTGCCCGGCGCCGGGTGGCCCGGTGACGTACTGGACGCGGCCCGCTCGCCGGCCGTCTTCCCGCCGGCGTCCTTCTTGGCCGCGGTCTTCTTCGCCGCGGTCTTCTTGGCTGCGGTCTTCTTCGCGGGCGCCTTCTTGGCGGGTGCCCTCTTGGCTGCTGCCTTCTTCGCCGCCGCTGCCTTCTTCGCGGTGGGTCTCCCGGCGACGGTTCCGTCCGCGGCGGCCCCGTGCTCGCCTGCCGCGTCCCCGGCCGTCGCCCCAGTGGATTCTGCGGACGCCGATCGTGATCCGGCGGTCTCTCTTGCCACCATGGCCGCGGCCCCTTCACATTTTGTGATCTTGCTCGCGAGTCTGCTGGGACGATAAATCGACACCAGTCGCGCGGCAACGGGGCACGCCGCCGTTTCAGCCCTCCTCACGTCCGGAGCCGGCCCGGCCTGCATGCGTTGTGCCCAGCTCCCCGCCCGGTAATCCGCCGACCGGGAGTCCCGTACGCGTCCCGGTATTCCGCGGGGCCCCGTATGGCCATTCGGGTCAGCCGGGTGCCCGGGAGCGCCCGCGGGAAAACCGGTCGGAGCCCGCACCGGCGGCCCCGTACACTGGCCCCAGCGGAAGGCATGGACGGGACGAGTAGCGGCGCAGGCGGCCACGAGCGATCCGGGGACGGTGTGAGCCCGGAGGCAGGCACGGCGTGAAGATCACCCCCGAGCCGTCGGAAGAAAACCCGTGGACGAGTGGACGCGGGCGAGTAGAACCGGCACCGCGACCCCAATGAGGGGGCCACGGCACGACAGCCGGGGCCAAGGAGGGTGGTACCGCGGGGGCGTCAGGCTCTCGTCCCTCCGACGGAGAGAGAAACGTCCGTTGGAGGAGTTCGATGACACCGCCCCTGTACCGCCAGGTGCCCGCCCAGGTCGACCTGCCCGCCCTTGAGCACGCCGTGCTCGACTTCTGGCACGAGGCACAGGTCTTCTCGAAGAGTCTTGAGCAGTCCGAAGGACGCCCCGAGTGGGTGTTCTACGAAGGACCGCCGACCGCCAACGGCATGCCGGGCGCACACCACATCGAGGCCCGTGTCTTCAAGGACGTCTTCCCCCGCTTCCGCACGATGCAGGGCTACCACGTGCCCCGCAAGGCCGGCTGGGACTGCCACGGCCTGCCCGTCGAGCTGGCCGTCGAGAAGGAACTCGGCTTCAGCGGCAAGCAGGACATCGAGGCGTACGGGATCGCCGCCTTCAACGACAAGTGCCGGGCCTCCGTCACCCGGCACACCGACGCCTTCTCCGCCCTGACCACCCGGATGGGCTACTGGGTCGACCTGGACCACGCGTACCGGACCATGGACCCGTCCTACGTCGAGAGCGTCTGGTGGTCGCTGAAGGAGATCTTCAACAAGGACCTGCTGGTCCAGGACCACCGGGTCGCCCCCTGGTGCCCGCGGTGCGGCACCGGCCTCTCGGACCACGAGCTGGCCCAGGGGTACGAGACGGTCGTCGACCCCTCCGTCTTCGTACGCTTCCCGCTCACCTCCGGGCCCCTCGCGGGCGAAGCGGCCCTGCTGGTCTGGACGACCACCCCCTGGACGCTGGTCTCCAACACGGCCGTCGCCGCGCACCCCGGCGTCAGCTATGTCGTCGCGACCGACGGCCGGGAGAAGCTGGTCGTCGCCGAGCCGCTGCTCGAAAAGGCGCTCGGCGAGGGCTGGGAGACCACAGGCGAGCGGTTCACCGGCGCGGAGATGGAGCGCTGGACCTACCAGCGTCCGTTCACCCTGGTCGACTTCCCGGCCGAGGCGCACTACATCGTCAACGCCGAGTACGTCACCACCGAGGACGGCACCGGGCTCGTCCACCAGTCCCCCGCCTTCGGTGCGGACGACCTCCAGGTGTGCCGCGAGTACGGCCTCCCGGTCGTCAACCCGGTGCGCCCCGACGGCACCTTCGAGGAGGACGTCCCGCTGGTCGGCGGTGTCTTCTTCAAGAAGGCCGACGAGACGCTGGTCGCCGACCTCCAGGCACGCGGCGCGCTCTTCCGGCACGTCCCGTACGAGCACAGCTACCCGCACTGCTGGCGCTGCCACACCGCGCTCCTCTACTACGCGCAGCCGTCCTGGTACATCAGGACCACCGCGGTCAAGGACGCGATGCTCCGGGAGAACGAGAGGACGAACTGGTTCCCGGACTCGGTCAAGCAGGGCCGCTTCGGCGACTGGCTGAACAACAACGTCGACTGGGCGCTCTCCCGCAACCGTTACTGGGGCACCCCGCTGCCGATCTGGCGCTGCGATGACGACCACCTCACGGTCATCGGTTCACGCGCCGAACTGACCGACCTCACCGGCACCGACCAGTCGGAGCTCGACCCGCACCGCCCGTACATCGACGAGGTCACCTTCCCCTGCCCGCAGTGCGAGAAGACCGCGACCCGGGTCCCTGAGGTCATCGACGCCTGGTACGACTCGGGTTCGATGCCGTTCGCCCAGTACGGCTACCCGTACCGGAACAAGGAACTGTTCGAGCGGCGCTACCCGGCCCAGTTCATCTCCGAGGCCATCGACCAGACCCGCGGGTGGTTCTACACCCTCATGGCGGTCGGCACGCTGGTCTTCGACAGGTCGAGCTACGAGAACGTCGTGTGCCTGGGCCACATCCTCGCCGAGGACGGCCGGAAGATGTCCAAGCACCTGGGCAACACCCTCGACCCGATCCCGCTGATGGACCGGCACGGGGCGGACGCGGTGCGCTGGTTCATGGCGGCCGGCGGCTCCCCGTGGGCGGCCCGCCGCGTCGGCCACGGAACGATCCAGGAGGTGGTCCGCAAGACCCTCCTCACGTACTGGAACACGGTGGCCTTCCAGGCGCTGTACGCCCGTACGTCCGGCTGGGCCCCCTCGGCCTCCGATCCGGCGCCCGGCGACCGCACGGTCCTGGACCGCTGGCTGCTCAGCGAACTCAACGCGCTCGTGGACCAGGTCACCCAGTCGCTTGACGCGTACGACACCCAGCGGGCCGGCAAGCTCCTGTCCGCCTTCGTCGACGACCTGTCGAACTGGTACGTGCGCCGCTCGCGCCGGCGCTTCTGGCAGGGCGACGCGGCGGCGCTGCGCACCCTGCACGAGGTGATCGAGACGGTCACCGGGCTGATGGCGCCGCTCACCCCGTTCATCACCGAGCGGGTCTGGCAGGACATGATCACCCCGGTCACTCCGGACGCCCCCGAGTCGGTGCACCTGTCCGGCTGGCCGAAGGCGGACCTGGCGGCGATCGACCCGCAGCTCTCGCAGCAGATGGCGCTGGTGCGGCGGCTGGTGGAGCTGGGCCGTGCGACGCGCGCCGAGTCGGGCGTCAAGACCCGCCAGCCGCTGTCACGCGCGCTGGTCGCGGCGGCCGGCTTCGAGTCGCTGACGCCCGAGCTGCGTGCCCAGATCACCGAGGAGCTGAACGTCTCGTCCCTGGCCTCGCTCTCCGAGGTCGGCGGCTCGCTCGTGGACACCACGGCCAAGGCGAACTTCCGCGCGCTGGGCAAGCGTTTCGGCAAGGGAGTCCAGGCAGTGGCCAAGGCGGTGGCTGAGGCAGACGCGGCGGCGCTCTCGCTCGCACTGCGCGAGGGCACCGCGTCCGTGACGGTCGACGGCGAGACCGTCACGCTCGCCCCCGACGAGGTGATCATCACCGAAACCCCCCGCGAGGGCTGGTCGGTGGCGTCCGACTCGGGCGCGACGGTGGCCCTGGATCTGGAGATCACACCGGAGCTGCGCAGGGCGGGGCTGGCGCGTGACGCCATCCGGCTGATCCAGGAGGCCCGCAAGAACAGCGGCCTGGACGTCGCCGACCGCATCGCGGTCCGCTGGTCGAGCACCACCCCGGAGACCAGGGACGCCCTGACCGAACACGCGGCCCTGATCGCGGACGAGGTCCTGGCCCTGGACTACGCGGAGGGCGAGGGCGAAGCGACGGCGTACGGCGAGGCGTTCACGGACGAGGGCCTGGCCCTGACGTTCCGCCTCCACAAAACAGAGGCATAAAGCTCCCCTGCGATGGGCCCGCCCGGACACCCCCGGCCGGGCCCATCGGCTTTTCCCCACGACGCTCTCCCATCGACACCCCTATCCCCCAGCCCTGCCGGCAATTCCAACCGCCCCCCAGGGACCCACCCACGCCGGCACATTCCAGCCCCTCCGGCGCTTGAGGAGCGGGGTCCGGGGCGGAGCCCCGGTTACGGGAAGGGGAGGGGAGGGGAACAGGCCCGCCGCAGGCGCCACCCACCCGCACCCACCCACGCACCCACGCACGCACGCACGCACGCACGCACGCAACGACCCCACCCCCACCACCCCACACAAAAGGGCCGGGCCCCGGGGAAATCCCCGGGGCCCGGCCCTCAGTCAACCGACCGTCAAGCGCTCAACGCACCGAACGTCAGCTGTCGTCCTCGTCGATCAGGAAGCCACGCATAGGCGAAGGCGCCTGCTGCATGGGCTGCGGAGCCTGCGGCCGCACCGGCGCCATCGGCTGAGTCATCGCCGGTGACATCTGCTGCTGACCGCCGTACGACGGGCCACCGCCCATGGACGGCTGGCCGCCCATCGACTGGTTGCCGCCACCCATGCCGTGCTGCGTGTGCCCCATCGCACCCGCGCCGGCCGGAGCCATCGAGGGCGACGGCGGCAGCGAAGCGGTGGCCGGGGTACGCGGCGGCGCCAGCGAGTCGTCCGCCTGGGTCTCCAGCTGACGCAGCTGGCTCTCCAGGTAGGACTTCAGACGGGTCCGGTACTCACGCTCGAAGCCACGCAGATCCTCGACCTTGCGCTCCAGCGTCGCGCGGGCGGACTCCAGCGAGCCCATCGCCACACGGTGCTTCTCCTGAGCGTCCCGCTCCAGCGCGTCGGCCTTGGCACGGGCGTCCCGCTCCAGACCCTCGGCACGGCTCCGCGCCTCGCCGACGATCTTGTTGGCCTCGGAACGGGCCTCCGCGATCGCCTGGTCGGCCGTCTGCTGCGCGAGCGAGAGCACACGGGCGGCACTGTCGCCGCCGGGGCCCTGCTGCTGCATCTGCGGGGGACCGCCGTGGCCGCCCATCGGACCGCCCATGGGGCCCTGGGCAAGCTGCCCCTGACCACCCATCGGGCCCTGCTGGCCCATCGGACCCTGACCCATCGGACCCTGCTGGCCCATGGGACCCGGGCCGAGCTGGCCCTGGCCGCCCATCGGGCCCTGCTGGCCCATGGGGCCGGGACCGTGCTGACCCTGCGGACCAGGACCGTGCTGGCCCTGAGGACCGGGGCCGTGCTGACCCTGGGGACCCGGGCCGTGCTGACCCTGGGGACCGGGGCCGTGACCGCCAGGACCTGCAGGCAGCTGGGGCTGACCGCCCGGCAGTTGGGGCGGACCCATCTGCGGCTGCTGCTGGCCCTGCGGTGGACCGGATATGGCGGCGGGCACCGGAGCGTTCGGACCGCCCCGGCCGTCCTGCTGCTCGGGCGGCTTCCGCATGCCCTGCTGCTGATTCTGCGCGGCGGCACGCGTGGCGGCCGCCAGCTTGGCGCGCAGGTCCTCGTTCTCGCGGAGCAGTCGTGTCAGTTCGGCTTCGACCTCGTCGAGGAAGGCATCGACCTCGTCCTCGTCATAGCCTTCTCGGAGGCGGACGGTCGTGAACTGTTTGTTCCGCACGTCCTCGGGGGTCAGCGGCATCTCTTCTTCACCTCTACGTAGTCGTCGGCAGTCGGCAGGACCGAATCGTTCACACCTGGCTCACAATGCTGATCAGGATGTAGACGATGATCATCAGAACGAAGAAGGACAGGTCGAGTGCCACGCCCCCGAGACGCAGCGGCGGAATGAACCGCCGCAGAAGCTTGAGCGGTGGATCGGTGACAGTGTAAGTGGCCTCCAGAACGACCACCATCGCCTTGCCAGGTTGCCATGAACGGGCGAACTGGAAGACGTAGTCCATGACAAGCCGGAAGATCAACACGATGAGGAAACACATCAGCGCGATGTAGACCACATCCAATGCGATGCCCATCTAGCGCTTCCCTCTCCCCTGATGCTCTCGTTCTTCCGGCCTTCCGGCCGGGGTTGTCCCGGTGTCTCGTCTCAGCTCTGGTTGAAGAAACCGCCCTCTGCGATACGGGCCTTGTCCTCCGCCGTGACATCGACGTTAGCAGGCGACAACAGGAACACCTTCTGCGTCACCCGCTCAATGCTGCCATGCAGACCGAAGACAAGTCCTGCGGCAAAGTCGACAAGTCGCTTCGCATCGGTGTCATCCATCTCGGTCAGATTCATGATCACCGGAGTGCCCTCACGGAAGTGTTCCCCGATGGTACGGGCCTCGTTGTAGGTCCGGGGGTGCAGCGTGGTGATGCGGTAGGGCTCCCGCTCGGACACAACCTTGGGCATGATCACCGGGGCGTTCTTCTCCATACTCGGGCGTTCAGGTGTGATGGACGCCACGGGGGCGATTCGGGCGGGTCGTCCGCTTTCCGCCGGTAGCGCAACAGGCTCGCGCTGGGCGGGCGGTTGCACCATTCGCACCGGTTCGTCCTGCTGGGACTGGTGCGACTGATGCGGAGGTTGGTGTCGCCGTCGGTCCCTCTCGGGCTCGGGCTCGGGTTCGAACTCGTCATCGGGGTCGAACCCCGGGCCGTCGTACCCATCGTCCTCCACGAGGCCGAGGTAGACCGCCATCTTGCGCATCGCGCCGGCCATGCTCTGAGTCCTCCGCTCTGTGGTGGATCGCCCTTGTGCCAATTTCGCAGCGTCACCAAGTGCCCGCGATCCACTGGGTCTGCCCGCCGATCGGCGGGAATGACCATATTTTCTGCTGTGGTCCGACTTGCTTCGCGACGTTACCCGAGCGGGGGACGGACGCCGAGTACCGCAGTGCCGACGCGGACATGTGTCGCACCCGCCTTCACCGCCTCTTCGAGGTCCGCACTCATCCCTGCTGACACCATGTTGGCAGCAGGATGGGTCGCGCGCAGGCGGGATGAGATTTCCATCAGCCGCTCGAATGCCGCCTGTTGCCGTCCCGCGTACGGTCCGGCCAGCGGTGCGACGGTCATCAGTCCGTCGAGCCGCAGTCCTGGTGCGGCGGCCACCGAGTCGGCCAACTCGCCGACGCCGTCCGGCGCGACGCCACCGCGCTCCCCCCGCCCGCCGGCCTCCGCGTCGAGCGCGACCTGGACCAGGCAGCCCAGTTCCCGCCCGGCCCGGACGGCCGCGGCTGAGAGAGAAGTAACAAGTCTGGCCCGGTCCACGGACTGCACGACATCGGCATAACTCGCCACAGAACGGACCTTGTTCGTCTGAAGCTGACCGACAAAGTGCCAGGAAAGCGGCAGATCCGAACACTCCGCGGCCTTGGGTGCCGCGTCCTGATCGCGGTTCTCCGCCACCTGTCGTACGCCGAGTTCCGAGAGAAGTCGCACATCGCTCGCGGGATACGTCTTGGTGACCACGATCAGGGTCACGTCATCGCGCTCGCGGCCCGCGGACGCGCAGGCGGAAGCGATCCGTTCCTCCACGCGGGCCAGGTTTGCGGTGAGTTCGCGCTTACGGTCCGTCATGACGTATCAGTCCAGCCAGACATATCCGGCGAGCCGCCCAGTGGTGCGGTCGCGACGGTAGGAGAAGTGGTCGGCCGATTCCAGGGTGCAGACCGGCGAGTGCTGCCGGTCCACGACGCCGAGCGCCGACAGCTGGGCGAGCACTCCGGCGGTGACATCCACCGCGGGAGTGGACCAGCTCGTCTCCGACCAGGCTTCCGGAACGGTCCGCGCGACCTCGGCCCGCATGTCGGCGGGCACTTCGTAGCAGCGGCCGCAGACGGCGGGACCGGTGCGGGCCGTGATCCGGGCGGGCTCGGCGCCGAGCGAGACCATCGCACCGACGGCGGCCGGGACGACCCCGGCGACCAGTCCAGGACGGCCCGCGTGAGCGGCGGCCACCACGCCCGCGACCGGGTCGGCGAGCAGTACGGGGACGCAGTCGGCCGTGAGCACCGCGAGCGGCACCCCGCGATGGGCGGTCACGACGGCGTCGGCCGCCGGGATTTCCGCCCCCTCGCCGAGGGTCTCCGCCCAGGGGCCTTCGACCACGGCGACCTCGCGCCCGTGCACCTGGTTCATCCAGACGACCCGTGCCGGGTCGATGCCCAGTGAGCGTGCGGCGAGTTCACGGTTCGTCACGACGGCGGCCGGGTCGTCACCGACCGCTCCGCCGAGATTGAGCTGATCGTACGGAACGGCGCTCACCCCGCCCCACCTGTCGGTGAAAGCGAAGTGCGCGCCGTTCGTGGACATGCCGGTGTCGTACGCGGTTATGGGACGCCGCATCACTTCAAGAAGTCCGGTACGTCCAGCTCTTCGGCCTGGCTGTCCTGGTACGGGCGGGCCGGCGGGACCTGCGGCGGGGCGACCGGCGCCGCCGGGGCCTCGTTCACCCGCTCCGTCTCGGCCGGAACCGGAGTCTCCTCGCGCTGGGTGACCGCTCCGAGACCGCCGAACGAACGGGACGACTCGGTGGCCGTCACCGGAACGGGCTCCTCACGCTTGGCGGAGCCGGTACCGATGGCGCTCTCCCGGCGGGTCGGCGGCTGTCCGCCGTCGAAGCCCGCCGCGATGACCGTCACCCGTACCTCGTCACCGAGGGCGTCGTCGATGACGGCGCCGAAGATGATGTTGGCCTCGGGGTGGGCGGCCTCGCTGACCAGCTGTGCGGCCTCGTTGATCTCGAAGAGACCGAGGTCCGAACCGCCGGAGATCGAGAGCAGTACTCCCCGTGCGCCGTCGATGGACGCTTCGAGCAGTGGCGAGGAGATCGCCATCTCGGCCGCGGCCACCGCACGGTCGTCGCCGCGTGCCGAGCCGATCCCCATGAGCGCCGATCCGGCCTCGGACATCACGGACTTGACGTCCGCGAAGTCGAGGTTGATCAGACCCGGTGTGGTGATCAGGTCGGTGATGCCCTGGACACCCGACAACAGCACCTGGTCCGCGGACTTGAACGCGTCCAGGACGCTGACCTGGCGGTCCGAGATGGACAGCAGGCGGTCGTTGGGGATGACGATGAGGGTGTCGACCTCTTCGCGGAGTTCGGCGATGCCGTCCTCCGCCTGATTGGCGCGGCGCCGGCCTTCGAAGGTGAAGGGACGGGTGACCACGCCGATGGTGAGTGCGCCCAGCGAACGGGCGATGTTGGCGACGACGGGTGCGCCGCCGGTGCCGGTGCCACCGCCTTCTCCTGCGGTGACGAAGACCATGTCGGCCCCCTTGAGGACCTCCTCGATCTCCTCACGGTGGTCCTCTGCCGCCTTGCGGCCGACTGCCGGGTTGGCCCCGGCGCCGAGGCCGCGGGTCAGTTCACGGCCGACGTCGAGCTTGACGTCGGCGTCGCTCATCAACAGGGCCTGTGCGTCGGTGTTGATCGCGATGAACTCGACGCCCTTGAGGCCGACCTCGATCATTCGGTTGATGGCATTGACACCACCGCCGCCGACACCGATGACCTTGATGACTGCGAGGTAGTTCTGCGGTGCTGCCACGTCGAAGGCCTCTCGCCTCGAGTTACGTGTCGCCGCTGCGTGCTTGACGCTTCGCGACGACGGATGCCGATGGGACGGTCCGAACGCCGACCCGAACCCTAACTGTGAAGTTGAGGGTTACCAGTGTGTCTGCTCCTTGGACTCTCCGAACAGGACACTAAGTCGACAAGCGGCGCACGTTCAATGAACACGCCGAACCTCCCGTTTTTCTTTTCACCCTATGTGATCAGCCGTTGCGCTGACCAACCAGGGTGCTGGCCAGCAGCGATGCCCGTCAACTCCCTGACACCGCAGGGGCGGTGGGGGCGCTCACATCGAAGTGCGCCGCCTTGGGGGCGGCTTTCATCAGCGCCATGAGCGCACGGGCCTTCGCCGTGCCGAACTCGCCGCTCCCCCAGGCGACTGTGCGGTGCCCGGTCAGCTCGAGCGAGATGGAGTCGTATGAACTGACCCGGACGAAAAGGGTGTCACGGGCGACCGCGGACGGAAGTTCCCGCGCCACCCGTACCGCTTCGACCCGCAGCCGGTCCGCGCCGAATCGCCGCGTGCTCGGTGACTGACCGGCAGTCAATTCGAGTACCGGCACTCTCCGGGGAGCGCTTTCCACTGTGGCGAAACGCACGCCCTTAGCGTCCACTTCTGTGAACTTACCGCCCGACTTCATGAGCAGTACCGGCTTTCGCTCGGTCACTTTCAGACTGATGTCGTGCGGCCATGAACGGGTGACAACCACCGAGTCGATTCGGGGCAATTTCTTCCGCAACCGGTTCTCCATCGCATCCGTATCGACGGAAATCAGCGGATCACCGATCGGAACAGCCGCGGCCGACTCCACCTGGTCCCGGGTCAGAACCTGCGTCCCCGTGGTCCGGATATGCGTCACCCGCAGCCAGGAAGAGCCATAGAGTGCCCAGATACCGCCGCCCGCCAGAAGCAGCAGGACGGCGAGCACCAGGATCACCAGCCGCCTGGTGCGTGGCCGCAGGCGGCCTGGGGGCTTCCGCTGCCCCTGGGAGCGGCCGCGGCCGGACTCCGCCGCTGGATTGCGTTCACCGCGCTGTGCGGTCGTCGGTCCGGCCACGCTCGCTCCTTCGGGCGTCACGCCTGGTGGCGCGCCGCGATCGCCTCGTACACCATGCCGACGAGCAGGTCGTCGGCGTCCCGGCGGCCGAACTCGGCGGCGGCGCGGGACATCTCGAACAGCCGGTGCGGATCGGCGAGGACCGGCAGGACGTTGCCCTGCACCCACTCGGGGGTCAGCTGTGCGTCGTCCACCAGCAGGCCACCGCCCGCGTTGACCACCGGCTGGGCGTTGAGCCGCTGTTCACCGTTGCCGATGGGCAACGGCACATAGGCGGCGGGCAGCCCCACGGCGGAGAGTTCGGCCACGGTCATCGCGCCCGCGCGGCAGAGCATCATGTCGGCCGCGGCGTACGCGAGGTCCATCCGGTCCACGTACGGTACCGGGAGGTAGGGCGGCATTCCGGGCATGTTGTCGACACGCGGCAGTTCGTTCTTCGGGCCGACCACGTGCAGGATCTGGATCCCGGAGCGCTGGAGCACCGGAGCGACCTGCTGGACCACCTCGTTGAGACGGCGGGCCCCCTGCGATCCGCCGGAGACCAGCAGCGTCGGCAGGTTGGGGTCGAGACCGAAGGCGGCGCGCGCCTCGGGGCGGACCCTGGCGCGGTCGAGTACGGCGATGGTGCGGCGCAGCGGGATACCGATGTAGCGGGCCCCGCGGAGCTTGCTGTCCGGGGTGGAGACGGCCACGGCGGCCGCGTACCGGGAGCCGATCTTGTTGGCGAGCCCCGGTCTGGCGTTCGCCTCGTGGACGATGATCGGCACCCCGAGCCGCTTGGCCGCGAGATAGCCGGGCAGCGCCACATAGCCGCCGAAGCCGACGACACAGTCGGCCTTGGTCCGCTCCAGGATCTGCTCGGCGGCCTTGATCGTCCCGCGCAGCCGTCCCGGGACGGTGATCAGCTCAGGGGTGGGCCTGCGGGGCAGCGGTACGGCGGGGATCAGCCCCAACTCGTAGCCCCGTTCGGGTACGAGACGGGTTTCGAGCCCGCGCTCCGTACCGAGGGCCGTGATGCCCACGGCCGGGTCCTGCCTGCGCAGGGCATCCGCAAGGGCGAGCGCCGGCTCGATGTGGCCGGCGGTCCCCCCGCCGGCGAGTACGACATGCACCGAAATTCACCGCTCTCCGGACGGACGCTTCTTGACGCGCCGTCTCATCGACTTCCATCTCACCCCGGGCCTCCGCAAGGCCAGAGCCGTTCTCGCTGCGGGGTCCGACCGCGCAAAGGCGATCAGCAGCCCGACGGCGAACATGGTCGGCAGCAGGGCGGAGCCCCCGTAGGAGAACAGCGGGAGCGGGACACCGGCGATCGGCAGCAGACCGAGCACCGCACCGATGTTGATCACGGACTGGACCGTGATCCAGGTGGTCACACCTCCCGCTGCGTACCTCACGAAGGGGTCCTCCGTGCGTCCGGCCACGCGGATACCCGCATAGCCTAGAGCCGCGAAGAGGCCGAGTACCGACAGAGTCCCCGCAAGGCCCAGTTCCTCCCCGGTGACCGCGAAGATGAAGTCCGTGTGCGGCTCGGGGAGTTGACCCCATTTCTCCACACTCGCACCCAGTCCGGATCCGAACCAGCCGCCGGACGCCAGTGCGTAGATTCCGTGCACCGCCTGCCAGCACTGGTCCTTCGGACCCGGGTCGGTGGCGCCGATGCAGGCGAGCCTGCCCATCCGGTTCGGGCTGGTCTTGATCAGCAGGAACGTCATGAACGCCGCGATGCCGAGCACCATCGCGAACATCCGGGTGGGCGCCCCCGCCAGCCACAGCAGTCCGAAGAGAATCGCTGTGAGAATGATCGCGGTGCCCATGTCACCGCCGAGCATGATCAGTCCGAGCAGCATGAAAGCGACCGGGACGAGCGGCACGAGCATGTGCTTCCACTGCGTGAGCAGCTTCTTCTCCTGCTTGCGGGCGAGCAGGTCGGCGCCCCAGAGGATCAGCGCGAGCTTGCCGAACTCGCTGGGCTGCAGCATGAAGGGGCCGCCCAGCGAGATCCAGTTCTGGTTGCCGTTGACCGAACGCCCTATCCCCGGCACCTGGACGAGCACCATCAGGAAGACGGTGCCCGCGAGCAGCGGGTAGGCGAAGGCCCGGTGCAGCTTCACCGGCATCCGGGTCGCGATGAACGCGAGACCTCCGCCGAGTACCGCGGCGAAGAGCTGTTTGCGGAAGAAGAACGAGCCGGGCTCGGAGATCTCCAGCGCCTTGATCATCGAGGCGGAGTAGACCATCACCAGCCCGAGCACCGTGATCAGGAGGGCGGACCCCACCAGCAGGTAGTAGGCCGTCAGAGGGCGGTCCAGGGCGCTCCGTGCCTGCTCGTAGCTGCGGCGCAGCTGGCCGGTGCCCGCGCCGCGCGGTACGGAGCCGCGCGGCGCCGCGGCCGGGCGGCGCGCCGTCCCCGTACCGCCACGCCCGCCTCTGTCCTTGACCGGCATGCCTGTCCCCTCCACTCGTGCCCGGCCTCCGCCGGGTCCCGGCGCGGGGCCGTACGCCGGGCGGCCGGGAGACACGTTCCCGGTGCCGCGGCCCTAGCCGATCTCGGCGGCCAACTCGCGTACGGCGTCGGCGAATGCCTCACCGCGCTTGTTGTAGTTGACGAACATGTCCATGGAGGCACAGGCCGGAGCCAGCAGAACCGTGTCCCCCGGCCGGGCGAGCCGTGCCGCCTCCCTGACCGCCGCCGACATGGCCCCAGTGTCGGTCCGGTCGAGGTCGACCACCGGTACCTCCGGGGCGTGTCGCGCCAGGGCTTCGGCGATGAGCGCCCGCTCGGCGCCGATCAGTACGACGCCCCGCAGCCGCTTCGCCGCCCCGCCGACCAGGTCGTCGAAGCTCGCTCCCTTGGCGAGGCCGCCCGCGATCCAGACAATCGGGTCGTAGGCCGCCAGTGAGGCTTCGGTGGCATGGGTGTTGGTGGCCTTGGAGTCGTCGATGTACGCGACACCGGCGACGTCGGCCACCTTCTCGATACGGTGCGGATCGGGCCGGAAGGCGCGGAGTCCGTCACGTACGGCGGCCGGCGCCACGCCGTACGCGCGGGCCAGCGCGGCCGCGGCGAGGGCGTTGGCGATGTTGTGCGGCGCCGGCGGGGTGACGTCGGCGATCTCCGCCAGCTCCTGTGCCCGCTTCTGCCGGTCGGCGACGAAGGCCCGGTCGACCAGGATCCCGTCGACCACACCGAGCTGCGAGGGCCCGGGGGCGCCGAGCGTGAAGCCGATGGCCCGGCAGCCCTCCTTCACGTCGGCCGCGCGGACCAGTTCCTCGGTGGCCGGGTCGGCGGCGTTGTAGACGCAGGCCACGGTGTTGCCCTCGTAGACCCGGCCCTTGTCGGCCGCGTACGCCGCCATCGAGCCGTGCCAGTCGAGGTGGTCGGGGGCCAGGTTGAGCACGGCGGCCGAGTGGACGCGCAGACTGGGCGCCCAGTGCAGCTGGTAGCTGGAGAGCTCCACGGCCAGGACGTCGTACTCCTCGTCGCCGAGGACGGCGTCCAGGAGGGAGACGCCGATGTTGCCGACGGCCTCGGTGCGCAGCCCGGCGGCGCGCAGGATCGAGGCGAGCATCCGTACGGTCGTGGTCTTGCCGTTGGTGCCGGTGACCGCGAGCCAGGGCGCGGCGCCCGGACGCCGCAGCCGCCAGGCGAGTTCGACGTCGCCCCAGACCGGCACCCCCGCTTCGGCCGCCGCCAGGAAGAGCGGCTTGTCGGGCCGCCAGCCCGGCGCGGTGACGATGAGTTCGGTGCCGTCCGGCAGGGTGGCCCCGTCGCCGAGGCGCACCGTGATGCCCAGCGCGGTGAGTTCACCGGCCTGGGCACGGGCGCGCTCGTCGGCGCCCTCGTTGACGACGGTGACCTCGGCTCCGAGGCCGTGCAGGGCGCGCGCCGCCGGCAGCCCGGATACGCCCATGCCCGCGACGGTGACGCGCTTGCCCTGCCAGTTCACTTCGCGGCCGCCCAGCCCGCGTAGAAGAGCCCGAGGCCGACGATCACGCACATGCCCTGGATGATCCAGAAGCGGACCACGACAAGGACTTCGGACCACCCCTTGAGTTCGAAGTGGTGCTGGAGCGGCGCCATCTTGAAGACCCGCTTGCCGGTCATCTTGAACGAGCCGACCTGGATCACGACGGACATGGTGATCAGGACGAAGAGGCCGCCGAGGATGGCCATCAGGAACTCGGTGCGGGAGCAGATGGCGAGCCCGGCGAGTGCGCCGCCCAGCGCCAGCGACCCGGTGTCACCCATGAAGATCTTGGCGGGCGACGTGTTCCACCACAGGAAGCCGAAGCAGGCGCCCATCAGGGCCGATGCGACGACTGCCAGGTCGAGTGGGTCTCTGACCTCGAAGCAGGCGCTGGGGTTGGTCAGGGTCGCCGCGTTGGCGCAGGACTCCTGGAACTGCCAGACACCGATGAAGGTGTACGCGCCGAAGACCATCACGGATGCGCCGGTGGCGAGGCCGTCGAGGCCGTCGGTGAGGTTCACCCCGTTCGACATGGCGAGGATCATGAACAGCGCCCAGACGACGAAGAGCACCGGGCCGATCGACCAGCCGAAGTCCGAGACGAAGGAGAGCTTGGTGGAGGCCGGCGTGTAGCCGCGCGAGTCCTTGAACATCAGGGCGAGGACGGCGAAGGCGATGCCGACGATCAGCTGGCCTGCCATCTTCGCCTTGGCCCGCAGCCCCAGCGAGCGCTGCTTGACGATCTTGATGTAGTCGTCGAGGAACCCGACCAGGCCCATCCCCGCCATCAGGAAGAGCACCAGCACACCCGAGAACGTCATCGGGTCGCCGGTGATCAGCTTGGTGGCGAGGTAGGCGATGACCGTGGCCAGGATGAAGGCGATACCACCCATGGTCGGGGTACCGCGCTTGCCGTGGTGGCCGCGCGGTCCGTCGTCCCGGATGAACTGCCCGTACCCCTTGCGGGCGAGCAGCTTGATCAGCAGCGGTGTGCCGACCAGGGTCAGGAAGAGTCCGATGACCCCCGAGAAGAGAATCTGCTTCATCGGGCGGCGACCTCGCCCTCGGTACCACCGTCGAGCAGGGCGCTCGCCACCTGCTCCAACCCCACCGACCTGGACGCCTTCACCAGCACGACGTCTCCCTCACGCAGTTGACTGCGCAACAGGTCGACGGCCGCCTGCGCGTCGGACACGTGCACCGACTCCTCACCCCACGAACCCTCGTTATAGGCGCCCAGTTGCAGCCAGGACGCTTCCCTGCCCCCGACTGCCACGAGCTTGCTCACGTTGAGCCGGACGGCCAGCCGTCCGACCGCGTCGTGCTCGGCGAGTGACTCGTCACCGAGCTCGGCCATCTGGCCGAGCACTGCCCACGTACGTCCCCCCCTGGCCTGAGCGGCTTTGCCCATGGCCGCCAGCGCACGCAGCGCGGCTCGCATGGATTCGGGGTTCGCGTTGTAGGCGTCGTTGACAACGGTCACACCGTCCGGACGCTCGGTGACCTCCATGCGCCAGCGGGAGAGCGAGCCAGCCTCGGAGAGCGCCGTTGCGATCTCGTCTGCGGACATGCCCAACTCATGTGCGACGGCGGCCGCGGCGAGCGCGTTCGACACGTGGTGCTCACCGTACAGGCGCAAGGTCACATCGCCGCACCCGGTGGGTGTGTGCAGCGTAAAGGCGGCCTGTCCGGTGTCGGTCAGGCGGACCTTCTCGCCACGTACGTCCGCTTCATCCGCCTCTCCGAAGAGCAGGAGGCGTGCCTTGGTGCGGGAGGACATGGCGCGTACGAGCGGGTCGTCGGCGTTGAGCACGGCGACGCCGTGCTCCGGAAGCGACTCGACCATCTCGCCCTTGGCCTGCGCGATCTGCGCACGCCCGCCGAACTCCCCGATGTGCGCGGTCCCGACGTTGAGGACGAGACCGGTCTTCGGCGGCACCAGGCTGGTGAGGTAGCGGATGTCGCCGATGTAGCGCGCACCCATTTCGAGGACCAGGTAGCGGGTGTTCTCGTCGGCCCGCAGCGCGGTGAGCGGCAGGCCGATCTCGTTGTTGAGGTTGCCTTCCGGGTAGACCGTCGGGCCCTTGCGGGCCAGGAGCTGGGCGATCAGGTCCTTGGTCGACGTCTTCCCGGCGGAACCGGTGAGGGCGACGACTTCGGTGCCGAGGCGCTCCACGACGGTACGCGCGAGCGCCCCGAGCGCGGCGGTCACGTCGGGCACCACGAGGGCGGGCACGCCGACGGGACGGGTGGCCAGCACGGCCACCGCCCCCGCTTCGACGGAGCTCCGCGCGTAGTCGTGGCCGTCGACGCGCTCACCGGCGAACGCGACGAAGAGACTGCCGGGCCGCACCGCGCGGGAGTCGCTGACGACGGAACCGGTGACCAGGACGGACGGATCCGGTATGTCGTGCGGCTGCCCGCCGATGATGTCGGCGATCTCGGCGAGGGAAAGGGCGATCACTTGGTCATCCCTGACTGTTGTTCTCGATTGCTGCGCGCTCGATTGCTGCGCGGAGGACCTGGCGGTCGTCGAAGGGGCGTACCACTCCGGCGATGTCCTGGCCCTGCTCGTGGCCCTTGCCCGCGATCAGCACGGTGTCCCCGGGCCTGGCGCGGGCCACGGCCGCCGCGATGGCCGCCGCACGGTCCGAGTCGATCAGGACGTCGCCGCGCTCGTGCACCGGCACCTCGGCGGCGCCGGCGATCATCGCGGCGAGGATCGCGAGGGGGTCCTCGCCGCGCGGGTTGTCGGAGGTCAGTACGGCGGTGTCGGCGAGGCGGGCGGCCGCCGCGCCCATCGGGCCGCGTTTGGTCTGGTCGCGGTCGCCGCCGCAGCCGAGCACGATGTGCAGCCGTCCTTCGGTGACCTTGCGCAGGGCGCGCAGCACCGACTCGACGGCGTCCGTCTTGTGCGCGTAGTCGACGACGGCGAGATACGGCTGTCCGGCGTCCACCCGCTCCAGCCTGCCCGGTACCCCGGGGACGGCCGCGATGCCGTCGGCCGCGGTCTGCGGGTCGGTGCCCGCGACGGCGAGGGTGACGATCGCGGCGAGGGTGTTGGCCACGTTGAAGGGACCGGCCAGCGGGGAGGTGGCGGCGATGCGCTGCCCCTGCGGGCCGACAGCGGTGAAGGTGCTGGTGAACAGGGCCACTTCGACGTCCTCGGCCCGCCAGTCGGCGTCCGGGTGCCCCTCGGCGGAGAACGTGGTGATGGGGACGGTCGCCTCGTCGACGAGCCGGCGGCCGTACTCGTCGTCGTAGTTGACCACGCCGACCTTGCTGAGCCGCGGCGTGAACAGCTGCGCCTTGGCCTGGAAGTAGTCCTCCATCCCGGAGTGGAACTCCATGTGCTCCGGGCTGAGGTTGTTGAAGACCGCGACGTCGAAGACGCAGCCGTCGACCCGGCCCAGCACCAGCGCGTGGCTGGAGACCTCCATGGCGACCGTGTCGACGCCGCGCTCACGCATGACCGCGAACAGCGCCTGGAGGTCGGTGGCTTCGGGGGTGGTGCGCTCGGACTTGATGCGTTCGTCGCCGATGCGCATCTCGACCGTGCCGATGAGGCCGCTGAGGTGTCCGGCCGCCCGGATGCCGCCCTCGACGAGATAGGCGGTGGTGGTCTTGCCCGAGGTGCCGGTGATGCCGATCTGGAGGAGGTCGCGGCCGGGGTGGCCGTAGATCTCCGTGGCCAGCTCGCCCATCACGGCGCGCGGGTCGGGGACGGTCAGCACGGGGAGGCCGGTGGCCTCGGCCCGTTCGGTGCCCTTGGGGTCCGTGAGCACCGCGGTGGCTCCCAGGCCGGCCGCCTGCTCGACGAAGTCGGCGCCGTGCAGCCGGGCACCGGGGAGTGCGGCGTACAGGTCTCCGGGGCGGACCGCCCGTGAGTCGTGGGTGATGCCGGTGACCTCAGCGGCGCCAGGTGACGCGATGCCCAGTCGTCCTGCCAGATCCCCCAGAGGGGTCGGTCGGACCTCGGCCGGACGGGGTGCTCCCGGATAGGTCACAGAAGGGTCTTTCTGGGCGATTTGGTACTGATCAGCGTGTGGCACGGCGGTGAGCGTACCGGGCGCACCGGGCTCCCCGCGAAGTGAGGGTGCGGGGGTGTTCCGGTTCCCCGGCCCCGGGGTGATGGTCGTCACTGATGGTTCCTGAGTCACTGGTGAGGGCCGAAGGTGACCGGGATGGGGTCGGCCTTCTTGCCGGTCGGCGGGGTCTGGAGGGTCTTCAGGGCGAACTCCATGACCTTTTTGTAGACAGGGCCACAGGTGGAGCCGCCGAAGTGGCTGCCGCTGGTCGGGTTCTGGATGGCGCAGTACACGGTGATACGGGGTTTGTCGGCGGGGGCGAAACCCGCGAAGGACGCGGTGTAGCCGCTGTAGCGGCCGGTCTTCGGGTCCACCCGGTTGGCCGTCCCGGTCTTGCCCGCGACCCGGTAGCCGGGGATACGGGCGGAGACGCCTGTGCCTTCCACATCGCTCACGACCGACTCCAGCATCCGGGAGACCGTCTTCGCCGTCTGCTCGCTGACGACCCTGGTCTTCTTCGGGGCGGGTGACGGGGTGAACCGCCCGTCGGGTCCCTTGGTACCGCTGATCAGCGAGGGCTGCACCCGCACGCCGCCGTTGGCGATCGTCGAGTACACGGATGCCGCCTGCAGCGCGTTGAGCGAGAGCCCCTGGCCGAACGGGATCGTGTACTGCTGGGACGTCGACCAGTCCTGCGGCTTGGCCAGGATCCCCGAGGTCTCGCCGGGGAAGCCGACGCCGGTGGGGCTGCCGATGCCGAACTTGCGCAGATAGGAGTAGAGGACCTTGTTGGCCTCGGGCTGTGTCTTACCGAGCTGGCCCGCGGCCTCGATGGTGCCGATGTTGCTGGACTTGGCCAGAACGCCGTTGAGCGTCAGCGACCAGGTGTCGTGGTCGACGTCGTCCTTGAAGAGCCGGTCCCCGCGGTGCAGCCGGTTGGGGACGGTGACGTGGGTGGTCGGTGTGGCCACCCCCTGCTGGATGATGGCGGCCATGGACATGATCTTGCTGACGGAGCCGGGCTCGTAGGCGTCCTGGACCGCGGCGTTGCCGAGCGCGTCGGGGTTGGCGTGGGTCAGGTCGTTGGGGTCGAAGCCGGGCGCGTTGGCCATGGCGAGCACCTGACCGCTCCTGGTGTCCTGCACCACCACATAGCCGCGGTCGGCCTTGGACTCCTTCACCTGCGCGGCGATCGCGCTCTGCGCGGCCCACTGGATGTCGCGGTCCAGGGTCAGTTCGACGTCCGAGCCCGGTACGGCCGGCTTCTCGCTGGCGCCGGCGGTGGGCACCGTGCGGCCGCCCGACTGGGCGTACGTGATCTTGCCGTTCTTGCCGGCGAGCTCCTTGTTCAGCGACGATTCCAGGCCGCCGGCACCCTGTCCTGCCGAGTTGACCCAGCCGAGCACCCCGGCGGCGAGATCGCCGTTCGGGTACACGCGTTTGGTGCTCGGCTCCTGGAAGATCCCGGCGATCACATCGGCGCCCTTGCCGCCCTTGGCCTTGTCGGCGGCGGCCTTCTGCGCGAAGACGCTCTGCAGGTCCTTGATCTGGTTCCAGACCTGCGGGGTCTGCCGGCTCGCCAGCAGCACATAGCGGGTGTCGGGCGTCCTGAGCTTGCGCGCGATCGCCTCGGCGTCCTCGTCGAGGATCGGCGCGAGCAGCGCGCCCGCCTGCTCCGGGGCGTCGGTGGCGTGGCTCTGGGCGCGGCTGAACATCGTCGGGTCGGCCGTGATGTCGTACGCGTCGACACTGGAGGCCAGGGCCACCCCGCTGCGGTCGGTGATCTCCCCGCGCTCGGCGGTCAGTGTGTGGCTCAGATAGCGGTTCTTGTCCGCCTTGGCCGTGTAGGCGGAGGCATCGATGGCCTGGACCTGGAGCAGCCGTACGACGAAGACCGCCATCACGAGGGTCAGTGCGAGGGTGACGAGCCGAAGCCTGGGGCGCGGGCTGCCGAGCCGCAGCTTGCGGGCGTTCTGCCGTGCGGGGCGCGGACGGCGCTGGGCCGGGCGCGCGCCACGGG